>JAYVJM010000089.1:0-21860 GCA_043769275.1 Cellvibrionales bacterium
TCTGCCGTGTAAACCATTTGCTTTCTCGCCTTCATCGAAACTCTCCGCTTTGTATTTTATTGGCAAAACGGTGTCCACTTTTTGCAGCATAGGTCAGCAATTGCTGGGATAACGCGCCAACCGAAAGCTTGTGGGGTCGGTTGTAAAGTGGGCAGGCTGTACGGCAGGAAGTTTGCGACGCGCCTTATCAGCCCGCAGACGTTCGAGCAACGCTGGGACGCGGCTCAGCAGCAAGATAGACAAACCGCATCATGAGCAAGTTATGGGGTACGTTAAATAGGGGCAAGGGCAAGGTCAATCACCCTCTCCCAAGCCCCTCTCCCGTCAAAGGGGAGAGGCTTAGAGTCATGCTGCGTAACATCTGTAACAAGGCTCGCTAGCACCCACGCGCCAAAATCGCGATAATGCGGCTCGCTTTTTTAGCCGCGACCTTCCCAATGAAACAAGCACTTGCCGATTTAATTCTCTGCGCCATCCAGCAGTTACAAGCTGAAAATCAGCTATTTGATGAAATGCCGTCCGCGATACAAATCGACACCACCAAAGACCCGCAGCATGGTGACTTTGCCAGCAATATTGCGATGACGCTGGCTAAAAAAGCCGGAAAACCGCCGCGTGAGCTGGCTGCCGCCATCATTGCTGCACTGCCTGCCAACGCGCTGCTGATCGGCACAGAAGTGGCCGGCCCTGGTTTTATCAACTTTCGTCTTGCCCCTGAGGCGCATTACGCCGTTGTGCCGCGTATTCTCAGCAAGCAGGCAGATTTTGGCTTTAGCAACGAGGGGCAGGGGCGCAAGCTGCAAGTGGAATTTGTGTCGGCCAACCCCACAGGCCCGCTGCATGTGGGTCACGGACGCGGGGCGGCTATCGGCGACTGCCTGTGCCGCTTACTGGCAGCCACAGGTTGGGAGGTAACACGCGAGTTTTATTACAATGATGCCGGTGCGCAAATCGGCAATTTGGCGACATCCGTACACGCACGCAGCTTAGGTTTAACGCCTGACGATAACAGCTGGCCGGACGATGGTTATCGCGGCGAATACATCAACGATATAGCGAAAGCGTATCTGGCCGGTGAAACCGTTATTGCTGATGACACGCAAGTCACAAGCCGCGCCGATGCACACGATATTGAAGCTATACGCCGCTTTGCAGTGGCTTATCTGCGGCGCGAGCAGGACTTAGACTTGCAGGCTTTTGACGTGACGTTCGATGTATTTTCACTGGAGTCCATGCTCTACAGCGAAGGCCACGTAGCGGAAACCGTCGAGCAGTTAATCGCCAGCGGCCATACTTTCGAGCACGAGGGTGCGCTATGGCTGAAAACCACCGACTTCGGCGACGATAAAGACCGCGTGATGCGCAAAAGTGAGGGTGGCTATACTTATTTTGTTCCCGATATGGCCTATCACCTTCAAAAATGGCAGCGTGGTTTTGTGCGCGTCATTAACGAACAAGGTGCCGATCACCACTCGACGATCACGCGCGTGCGCGCCGGCTTGCAGGCGCTGAATGTGGGCATTCCGGCGACTTGGCCAGAGTATGTGCTGCACCAAATGGTGACGGTCATGCGCGGCGGAGCAGAGGTAAAAATATCTAAACGAGCGGGCAGTTATGTGACCTTGCGCGATTTAATCGACTGGTGCGGGCGTGATGCCACGCGCTATTTTCTGGTGTCGCGCTCGGCCAATGCGCAACTGGTGTTTGATGTTGATCTGGCCATTGCGCAGAGCAACGACAATCCGGTTTATTACATTCAGTACGCCCACGCACGCGTGTGCAGCGTCTTGCGCCAAGCGACGGAAAAAAATCAGCCTTACGATCAAGTGTTAGGGTTGGCACATCTCAATTTATTGAGCAGCGCGCCGGAGCAAATACTGCTGAAAATACTGGCGCGTTTTCCCGACACCTTGCGCAATGCCGCACAGCTACTTGAGCCGCATTTAGTGGCGCATTATCTGCGCGATGTCGCCGCCGCCCTGCATGCGTGGTATAACTTCGAGCAATTTCTGGTGGACGATATTTTATTGCGCAATGCACGTTTAAGTTTGGCACTTGCCACGCGCCAAGTACTGTGCAATGGATTGACTCTGCTAGGCGTTACCGCACCCGACAGCATGTAAAAGGAAGCCCGATCCAATGGCACATGATTTCGCCAAAACGCGTAAATCCACATCCGCGAGCCGCCGAAAAAAAGAAGGTGCGCCAGCATGGCTGCTACTGTTAGCAGGCACGTTAGCGGGTGCGTTCGTTATGCTGCTGGTGTATTTAGCCGGACTTACACCATCGACAAAGTCACTCACGCCCACGCCTACGCTCACTTCTGCAACAAAACCGCCTATTTCGACAGTGCCAGCGGCACCCCACAAAAGAACAAGCCCTGTTTTTGAGTTTTATAGCAAATTGCCTGATAACCGCCGCGCCATCATTGACCCCGCTGCCTTGCAGCAAGCGCAACGCTTTCAGCAGACGCAACAAACGGTTCTCGCCACACAATCATCGCCTTCGCCCTCGCCGGTTATGGAGATGCCCAAGCCAATAAATGCCGAAAAAACAGCGGTGACACCGCCTGCCGCCGCAGCGGAGCCTTCATCAAAACCGCCAACTGAAAAAATAACCCCCCCTGTTGTGGCGGCTGCAACCACCGTGCCTGCAAGCACGGCACTTGCAACATCCGCCCCGTCGCCCATCAAACCGCCCGCACAAGGGAATCTAACCAAGCCGCGTGCTGGGCAAAACGAAGCCGTGAAAACAGAAGCCATGAAAACCGCTGCCTTAAAAGCCAGCACAAGCCATCCAACACCCAAAAATACGCCAGCCAAAACAGCGACCCCCGTGGTCAAAAATAAGGCACGCTATATTTTACAAGCCGGCGTATTCCACAAAAAAATTGATGCCGATAGGCAGCGTGCAAAAGTGCTTATGTTAGGCATGAGTGCGCGGGCACAGCCCTTTGCCCACCAAGGTGAAACATGGCTTAAGGTGTGGGTAGGCCCCTTCGCTTCGGCAAGCGCGATGGAAGATGCGCGCATAATGTTGAATGGAAACCACATACAGGCCACGCCTGCTTCGCCATAAAACAATCCCGAACCAGTTTTCTGAAAGGCTACTGCACCAATCGACAGCCGCTGGGTGTTTGGGGTTACCCGTTTGTCTGGGGAGATGGTAGTTTGGTATTGTTCCCAACAAGAGATGGATAGGATTAACAAAAATAATTAACTAAAAATAAAAGAGATTGTCGCAATGGTTGCAAGCACGGAAATTTTTGTTCCCCACCTGAAATCTGCCCCGCGTACCGTCACACACGGTTTTGATCCGCAGTTTTTCTGTTTTCTCGCCATCACCCCCTTTGAGCGGGCAGACTTGCCGCTGGCGCGTGCGCTGCGTCGGCAAAATACCGCCGTGGCGGTCGATATCGGGCGCGATGCCAGCGCATGGCCTGCGTTGCTGGCGGCATTGGATAGCCCGCATTGGGCGGGCATCGGCTTGCGCATTCCCGATTTTGTCGATTTTACGCAGATTCACATTCCCGCCCGTGTGGGCTTTGTCGTAGTGGCCGGCGATTGCACGACGTTGCCCAGCGCGTGGCGAAATTTTCCGGTATTGGCACAAGTGTGTTCGGCAGTAGAAGCCGAACGCGCACTGGCGGTGGGCGCACAAGGTTTGATTGCTAAAGGGCAGGAAAGCGGCGGACTGAGCGGCGACGAAAGCAGTTTTGTGTTGTTGCAGCGCCTCGTGGCATTAGCTGATGGGCGCGTGCCGGTATGGTGCCAAGGCGGCATTGGCTTAAACACGGCAGCAGCGGCTTTTGCGGGCGGCGCGTTTGGTGTCGTGCTCGATACGCTATTGGCCGTGTTACCAGAATGCTCGCTGGCGGAAGAAATAAAAACGCAATTGCTGGCAATGGACGGCAGCGAAGTGCGCCTCGTGGCGGGCTATCAAATAGCCGCACCTTCCCTGCGCGACACCGCCGGTTTTGACAGCTTGAATGCTGAAGAAATTCGTGCGGCATTAACGCAATCGAGGCTGTTGGCTATCGGCCAAGATGCGGCATTGGCCAACGCGGCATCCATGCAATGCCCTAGCGTTGAAACGCTCATCAATACCTTGCGTATGCAAGTGGCGGGGCAGTTGCATCAAGCCAAAGCCTTGCGTTTGCTGGATGAAAACAGCGCGTGGGCGCGTTCGCACGGCGTGCGTTATCCGATCGCACAGGGGCCGATGACGCGGGTAAGCGACACCGCCGCGTTTTGTGGTGCCGTGAGCGACGCCGGTGCTTTACCGTTTTTAGCATTGTCTTTAATGCAGGAAGATGCCTGCCGCGCATTGTTGGAGGCAACACAGATTCGCGTGGGTGCCGGTGTCCTTCGACACGCTCAAGACGAACGGTTAGCGGATGCGCATGTGGGCAAACCGTGGGGCGTGGGCGTGCTTGGCTTTGCGCCGCCGGAAATTTTGCAGCCGCAATTGGAGCTGATTAAAACCTTCAAGCCGTCGGTTGTGCTGCTGGCGGGCGGGCGACCATCACAAGCGCGCCCCTTGATTGCGCTGGGCATTCCCACTTATTTACATGTGCCGTCGCCTGGTTTGCTGGAATTGTTTTTGAAGGACGGCGCAACACATTTTGTCTTTGAAGGGCGCGAGTGCGGCGGCCACGTTGGCCCGCGTTACAGCTTTGTGTTGTGGCAACAGGCACTGTCAATTTTGTTGCAAATCGAGCAGCCACAGAATCTGCATATTCTGTTTGCCGGCGGCATTCACGATGCCCGTTCCAGCGCGATGGTCGCGGCCATGGCCGCACCTTTGGCGGCACTTGGTGCAAAAATTGGCGTGCTGATGGGCTCGGCGTATATCGCCACAGAAGAGGCCGTTTCTTGCGGCGCAGTGATAGCAGAATTCCAGACGCAAACCTTGCTCGGCACACAAACCTGTTTGGTGGAAACCGCACCAGGCCACGCCATTCGCTGTGTGTCGTCCGGTTTTGTGGATGTGTTTGAGCGCAAAAAAACTGAGCTGCGCGAGGCCGGTGTCGATCAAAAAACCGCGTGGCAAGCACTGGAAGCGTTAACACTGGGGCGTTTGCGTATCGCCAGCAAAGGGCTGGAACGAGTGGATGAAACGTTGGTGGCGGTGGATTTAGCGCGTCAGCAGACGGAAGGCATGTACATGATCGGGCAGATTATCGCCATGAAAAACACCGTCACCACCGTGGCCGATTTGCACGCAGCCGTTAGCCGTGGTGCGTGCGAATATTTGGATAACATCATCGCCCCCACCTTGCCGCGTGCCGTGAATGCGGAGCCGGTGGCCATCATCGGCATGGCCTGTATTTACCCGGGCGCGCCGGATTTAGAACATTACTGGGCGAACATTCTGCAAGGCAAAGATGCCATCACAGAAGTGGCGGCTGAACGCTGGTCTGTTGATCAATATTATCAAGCCGGTGCAGCTGTGGCCGGAAAAACGCCCAGCAAATGGGGCGGCTTTATCAGCGACACGCCGTTTGACCCGCTGGCGTTTGGCATTCCGCCGCAATCGCTGGCCGCCATTGAGCCGGTGCAATTATTGTCGCTGGCGGTGGCACAACAGGCGCTGGATGATGCCGGTTACCGCACGCGCTATTTTGATCGGGAAAAAACCTCGGTGATTTTTGGCGCTGAAGGCGGCATGGATTTAGCCAGCCAATATGCGTTCCGCAATTTGTATCCGCAGTATTGCGGCGACTTGCCGCCGGCACTGGATGCGGTTTTGCCAAAACTAACCGAAGACTCGTTCCCGGGCGTGCTGGTAAACGTCATTTCTGGCCGCATCGCCAATCGCCTAGGTTTGGGCGGCGTGAATTATTCGGTCGATTCCGCCTGCGCCAGTTCACTCACCGCCGTTGAGCTGGCGGTTAAAGAATTGCGCACTGGCGGCAGCGATACGGTGCTGGCGGGCGGGGCTGATTTTCATAACGGCATTAACGATTTTCTGCAATTTGCGTCTGTCGGCGCGCTCTCGGCCAGCGGCCATTGCCGCTCTTTTGATAACAACGCCGATGGCATTAGCTTGGGCGAGGGCGTGGGCATCGTTGTGCTCAAACGTCTGGCGGATGCCGAGCAAGATGGCGACCGTATTTACGCCGTGATAGACGGCGTGGCCGGCTCCAGCGACGGCAAAGGTTTGGGTTTAACCGCACCGCGCAAAGAAGGGCAAAAACGCGCCTTAGAGCGTGCGCACTGGCAAGCGGGCGTATTGCCTGCTGAAATCGGCTTAGTCGAAGCACACGGCACCGGCACCGTGGTGGGCGACCGCACAGAATTAAAAACGCTCACCGAGGTCTACAACGCCGGTGGCGCAGTGGCGGGGCAAGCCGGTTTGGGTTCCGTAAAAAGCCAGATAGGCCATACCAAATGCGCAGCGGGCATCGCCGGTTTAATTAAGGTCGCTAAAGCCTTACATCACCGCGTATTGCCGCCGACACTCAAAATCACACAGCCAAACAGCGCGTATCAAATAAACAGCCCGTTTTGTTTGAATCAAAAAGCCAAACCGTGGCCTGCTGAAAACGCCCGCGCCGCTGTCAGTGCTTTTGGTTTTGGTGGCGCCAATTTTCACGCGCTGCTGTCGGCGTATCCGCGTCACCAAAATACACTGGGCGCTGAAATCTTGCCTGCTGAATTATTTGTGGTGCGCGGTGCGGATTTTTCGAGTGCGCAAAATACGCTGCGTTTATTGGACAGTTTTGTCGCGCAAACGACCGCCGCTGTTGCGCTGCGCGACTTGGCTTGCACGTTGTGGAATGCGGCAGAGGGTGCTGTGCAGATCGCGTTTGTCGCCCGCGATGTGGGCGAGTTACAGCGCAAATTAAAAACCGCTCTGACCAAAACGGAAGGCGAAGGTGTTTTTTATGCCTTTGAAAAAAATGGTCACGAAAAAAGCGGCGGCAAAGTGGCTTACCTGTTTTCAGGCCAAGGCAGCCAATACCCCAATATGCTGGCCGATTTATTGGTGTATTTCCCCGCGTTGCAAACGGTGTTGAATGCGGGAGCTGAATTCGCCGCGTATATTTTCCCGCCCACCGCTTACGACGACGCGACCTTAGTGGCGCAGCGCAAAAGTCTCACCGACACCCGCTGTGCGCAACCGGCACTGGGTATGGTGGAAATGGCGGTATTTCAATGGTTGGCCAGTTTTGGATTAAAACCCGATATGGCAGCCGGCCACAGTTTTGGTGAGCTGGCGGCGCTGGCCGCAGCGGGGGCTTTTGATACCTCGGCATTGGTAGCGCTGGCAAGCGCCCGCGCCGATGCCATTCTTGCGGCCGTCGGTGACGACAGTGGTTTGATGGCTGCCGTCGGTTTAAGCGCGGAAGCACTGCGGCCACTGCTGGCCGATTTCCCGCAGGTAGTAATGGCAAACCAAAACAGCCCCGTACAAACGGTGATCTCAGGCGCCACAAAAGACGTGAAAGCGGCGTGTGAATTTTTGAAAACGCACGCAGTAGCCGCCAAAATTATCGACACCGCCTGTGCTTTTCATTCGCCTTTACTGGCCGCTGCCGAAGAGGTTTTTGCACAAACACTGGCGGCACAGCCTGTTAGCGCGCCGCAATGGCCGGTGTATTCCAACGTCACCGCTGCACCGCACAGCGAAAACGTCGATGAACTTCGTCACAATTTAGCGCGGCATGTAGTGAGCCCCGTGCGTTTTGTGGATGAAGTGCGCGCCATGTATGCCGCGGGTGCACGCGTGTTTGTTGAAATCGGTCCGCGCAAAGTTTTGTGTGGATTGGTCAATAAAATCTTGCTCGATGAACCCCATCAAACCATTGCTCTGGATCATGAAAGCCAAGGCTTGGCCGGCACCTTGGGCGCGTTAGCGCAGCTTGCGGTATTGATGCCCGCTTTTAATGCCAACGCGCTGTTTGCCGGTCGCGCACAATCGCTTGATTTCACGCAGCCAAAATTGCTGGCCACCACCACATGGCTGGTTAATGGCGGGCGCGCTTGGCCACTGTTTGGCGCGGCTCCCGCCCATGCGGCGGCAGTGGTGCTGGCACCCGTAGAGGGTGCGGCGGCCACGAACTCTGCCGCTTTTGTGCCAGATGCGGAACAAGCCGTGATGGGTTATTTAAGCAACATGCGCGATGTGGTTAACGCCCAGCGCGATGTGTTGATGAGCTATTTTTCTGAAGCCAAAAGCGGCATTCACCGCGACGTGCCACTTCGTCGTGTCGCGCTTGAAAACGTCGCCGCCCCTGCGGTAAGCGCGTCGGCCGCAGTCGCGCCGCGCATGCAACAGCCCGCCGCGTCCAGTTACCGCGACACACTGTTGAGCGTGGCAAGCGAACGCACGGGTTATCCGGTGGCTATGTTGGATTTGGATTTAGACCTCGAAGCCGACCTTTCGATTGATTCCATCAAACGTGTGGAAATTATCGGTGAGCTGGCCGACAAACTCGCCATTCGCGCCGCCATCGGTGCCGATGCCGACAGCCTGATGGAACAACTTACCACGCAAAAAACCCTGCGGTCGATGTTGAGTTGGCTCTCAGAGCGTTTGCCTGCGCCCGCTATGGCGGCAGAAATCCACGTTGAAACCGCGCACGTATCCATTGAAACAATATCTATCGCACAAACGCTGTTGTTTATCGTTAGCCAATGTACGGGTTATCCAGTTGAGGCGTTAGATGTTGATCTCGATCTGGAAGCCGATCTCTCGATTGATTCCATCAAACGGCTAGAAATCGTCAGCCAATTGGCTGCGCGTTTGGGCGAAGAAGCCAGCGAAAGTGATAAGGATTCGATGCTGGAAAGTCTGGCGGCGTTAAAAACGTTGCGCGCCATTATTGTTTGGCTGGAGCATAAAAATGCCCCCGTTCGCCCTGAGCCTGTCGAAGGGTCTGCCGTGGCTCGACAAGCTCACCACGAACGGGAGCATGGAGCTGTACACACTTCAAAAACGGCCATTCCCCTGTCGCGTTATGTATTGCGTGCGGTTAATGCGCCGGTCGCGGCGGCTAAAAAAATTCCTCTCAGCGGCCTGTTTTTTGTTATCACAGACGATGGTTTTGGCATTGCGCCGCGTGTGGCGCAATCGCTGCGCGGCTTGGGCGCAATTGTGCGGGTTGTTGATTTTGTCGATCCGCTACTCACTCCGACGGATATAGAAAAAATAGATGGCCTCGTGCATTTAGCCAGCCTCCATCAGGCTGTCTTTGCATCGGATATCACGCCATTTTTTAGTTTGTTGCGTGCTGTGCTGCAGGACAAAGTGCGTTATGTGTTGGCGGCCAGTGCTTTGGGTGGCGACTTTGGCATTTGTCCAAATGTAGGCATTCCGGGTGCTGGTTTGGCTGGCTTGATGAAATCGGCCGCAAGGGAATACCCGCAGACGCGGGTGTGTATGGTCGATCTTGATCTGCGTGAATCGGCTGACGGTCTGGCCGCCTGCATTGTGCAGGAGTTGCTGCTGGACGATAGTTGTGTGGAAGTGGCGTATCAAGTTGGCCGTCGCCGCGTGCGCACGGCACTACCGGCCATGCTCGATAACGTGCCACATAAACTGCCGTTGAATGAAAACAGTGTTGTGCTGCTGACGGGCGGTGCTCGCGGCATTACCGCGCGTTTGGCCATTGCGTTGGCGCAGCAATACCGCTGCCGTTTGGAAATAGTCGGTCGTTCTGCCGCGCCTACCGGAGAAGAAAGTGCCAGCACCTGCGCATTGACAGACCCGCGTCAAATTCGTCAAGTGTTGCTTTTGGCGCAGCCGAATTGCAAGCCGGCGGACATCGAAAAGCAGATCAAAACACTGCTGGCAGAGCGCGAGTTTCGCGTCACGATGCAGCGGCTCCAAGCGTCTGGCAGTGTCGTGCGCTATACGGCGATAGACGTGCGTAATAGCGAAACCTTCGTGGCGTTTATTAAAAGATGTTATGTGGAACAGGGGCGAATAGATGCCGTGATTCATGGCGCGGGTATCGTGGAAGATAAGCTGATTCGCGACAAAACACCCGAGAGTTTCCAGCGCGTGTTCGATACCAAGGTGAGCGGCGCGCTGACGCTGTATCGCCATGTGCGCGATGATGTGAAGTTCGTGGTTTTTTTCTCCAGCGTCGCCTCGGCGTTTGGCAACCGCGGCCAGTGCGATTACGCCGCCGCCAACGACGCGTTGGATAAACTCGCGCATGTCTGGCGGAGCCGCATTGAGGGTAAGGTGTTGTCGGTCAATTGGGGGCCGTGGGCGGATACCGGCATGGTGTCGGAGTCGCTTGAAAAAGAATACGCACGCAAAGGCATCGGTTTAATTCCGCAAGCGGAAGGGATTGATGCGCTGTTGCATGAGCTGGCGGTGGGTGCTGAAACACAAGTGGTCTTGATGTGCGGCACGGTGGAGAGTTTTTGTGGTGCTTCGTCGCCTGCTGTTGAACAAATAACGTCTGAGTTGGCGCTGGCATGAGCGTTTCGATGGCAAATATTGTGTTGCTTGTGCAAGCACCGCCCTCTCCCCTTGCGGGAGAGGGGTTGGGGGGAGGGGTTTTGGTATGAGCCGCATCGCTATTATCGGCATGTCGTGCATTTTCCCCGGCGCATCTTCGCTTGCGCATTACTGGTGCAATATCGTCAATGGCGTAGATGCGATTTCCGACGTACCCGCCGCACGCTGGGATGCTTCTTTTTACGACCCAAGTTCCACCGCCATCGACCGTTTTTACTGCAAGCGTGGCGGTTTTGTCGATGACTACGCCCATTTTGATCCGTTGGCCTTTGGCATCATGCCCAAAGCCGCTGAGGCAACAGAGCCCGACCAATTGCTCACGCTAAAAATGGGTTATGCCGCGCTGAAAGATGCCGGTTATCTCGATGGTGCAGCCGAAAAAACCTTCGCGCGCGACAAAACCGGCGTGATTATTGGGCGCGGCAATTACATTACCGCCGGCGGTTTGCGCCTCGAACAGCATGTGCGCATGTTGCCGCAGTTATTGCAAACAATGCAGGATTTATTTCCCGAACTGCCCGCTAACGCGCTGGAGTTGGTGCGCGAACGTGTGCAGGCCGAATTGCCTTATTACGGCCCCGATGTGGCGGCGGGGTTTATCCCCAATTTAATTGCGTCGCGCTTGGCTAACCGCTTGGATTTACACGGCCCCGCTTACACGGTGGATGCCGCTTGCGCCAGCTCGCTTATTGCGGTTGAACAAGCCTGCAACGCGCTGGCATCGGGCAACACCGACATGATGCTGGTGGGCGGCGCGCATCTCTCACACGATCTCACTTTCTGGGCGACGTTTTGCCAACTTGGCGCGTTATCGCGTAGCAGCACCATCAGCCCGTTTTCACAAAATGCCGACGGTTTGCTGGCCGGTGAAGGCATCGGTATGTTGGTGCTCAAACGCCTTGACGATGCACAGGCGGCGGGCGACCGTATTTATGCCGTGATCGAAGGCGTGGGCTCCGCCAGCGACGGGCGCAGCGGCAGCGTGGTGTCGCCTTCGGCACAAGGCCAGCAGCGTGCGCTGGCTAACGCTTGGGCAAATGTGCCATTTGCGCCGGAGTCCATCGGATTAGTCGAAGCGCACGGCACCGGCACACCGGCGGGCGACGCGACAGAATTGGAAAGCATGGGCGCGTTTTTTGGCATATTTGAAGATAAGAGCGAGGATAAAAGCGAAAACGACGGGATGCGGCCGGTTATCGGTTCGGTGAAATCCATGATCGGCCACACCATGCCAGCTGCCGGCATGGCCGGCATGATCAAAGCCGCGATGGCGGTTTATCACGGCGTATTGCCGCCCACACTGCATTGCGATGAACCACACGCGCTGCTAAAAAAAACACGCTTTCGTGTGATAGGCCAACAAGAACCTTGGCCGCAGGCGCGCAGCGAGCGTATCGCCGCCGTGAACGCTTTTGGTTTTGGTGGCATCAATGCACACGTGGTGTTGCGGGGAGGCTCAGCGGCGCGGGTCGATAATGCGCTCGCACTGAACCAGTCCAAGCACGCCCTTCGACAAGTTCCGGACGAAGGGGAAGTAAAACCTGCCCTTCTCAAACCCTCGGTGCTTACTTTGTCGGCGAATACACCCGCCGAACTGCTGGCGCGACTGGAACGCGGCGAACGCGATGCCGTCCCTATTGCCGCCTTGTGCCGTTTGGCGATTGTTGAACCCGATGAAAAAAAATTGACGCTGGCGCGCAAAATTGTTGCCGCTGGCAAGCCTTGGGGCGGCCGTTCGCAGATTTATTTTTCTGCGGCAGGGCTGCTGCAAACCGGCGGCAAAATCGCTTTTGTGTTTCCGGGGGTGGATAGCCGTTTCGCACCGCAGGCAGAAGATTTGGCTGCGTTTTTTCAGCGTCCTCTGCCGCCGTTTTGCGAAACACTCGACCCGCAAACCGCACTGCCAAAAGTGGTGCAAGGCTTGATGGGCTTTAACCGTTTTCTGTTCGCGATTTTGGGCGAGCTGGGCATTGAAGCCGATGCAATGGCCGGTCACAGCGTTGGTGAATGGAGCGCAATGACCGCCTGCGGCATGTTGGATCAGGCTTTGTCTGATCGCACCAATGCCGCGATTGATCTGGACGCCGTGTCTTTCCCCGACGTGCGTTTTCTGGCCGCCAACTGCGATGAGTCAACGCTGTTGACTGCCATGCAGGGCTTGGAAAAAATCGCGCTCTCGCACGACAACTGCCCGCATCAAGTGATCGCCTGCGGCACGTCGGCTTCTATCACCAAACTGGCAAATCGACTGCGTGAAATGGCGGTAATAACGCAGTTACTGCCAATTGTTTCCGGCTTTCATTCGCCACTGTTCAAAGAACACATTAGCGCCTACCGCGACTTTTTCCTGAACGTAGAATTGGTTGATCCGCATACGCCGCTTTGGTCAGCCACCAATGGAAAGTTATTCCCGCCTACGCAGGAAGAAAAACAACATCTGGCCGTAGCGCATTTGCTGGAGCCGGTGCGTTTTCGCAGCGTGATTGCCGCCATGTACGAGGCGGGCTTTCGCGTGTTTGTGCAGGTGGGAACGGGCTCTTTGCCAGGTTTTATTAACGACAGTTTGAGTGGTTTGCCGCATTTGGCTATCGCCGCGAACAAAGAAGGCAGCAGCGGTTTGGCGCAACTGGTGAATGTGTGTGCTGCGTTGTGGGTAGAAGGTGCGCTGTTTGATAAACGGCTGTTGTGCTGCGCGCCTGCAGTGCCGTCGCACACAGAGGAAAGAGAAAATGACGCACGCGGCATCACGCTCGCTTTAGGCGTGCCGTTGCTGCGCATTCCAACCGCGCTGGATTCTGCGCTGCTGCCCTTGCTTGATCGTCGCAATGCCGAGATGTTGCCTGTAGATATGAGCGACCCAGTGCAACTGTTAATGCGCGAAACGCTGGCCGATATAGAGCGCGCTGGCCGTGATGTCGTGGGGTTGTGGCAAAAGCACGCCGCGCAAAAAACACCTCCCCCGTTCGTGGTGAGCCAGTCGAACCACGCCTCGCCACAAATCGACCGCCGCCGCGATCATTGCGTCAGCCGTATTTTGGACATCAGCAGCACGATTCCCTACGTGGCCGATCATGCTCTGTACCCGCAGCGCACGGGCTGGCCGATAGCGGAGGATTGCCATCCGGTGGTGCCGATGACGATGGAAGTCATGCTCGTGCGCGAGGCGGTGGAAGAGTGGCTGGCAGACAAAAAAGTGATCGAGTTATGCCAGATACAGGCTTACAACTGGCTGGTTGTCGCTAAACCCTGCACCGTCAGTATCACGCTGAAGTGGCGGGAAGACGGCATGATAGGCGCTGAAATTGAAGGGTATTTTCGCGCACAAGTACAGGTGGCCGATCACTACCCTGTCGCGGATAACGCACAAGTGATGCCGCTGGAAAACGCACGCGCTACCGAAATTATTGCCGAAGAACTGTATGCCGATAATTGGATGTTTCATGGCCGTGCGTATCAGGGCGTTGAAACGCTGTGCGGCATTGGTGATAACGGCATTGATGGCGCGCTCATTGTGCCGCACGGCAAAGGCGCGCTGCTGGATAACATGGGCCAGTTAGCTGGCTACTGGGTGATGGAACAGCCAGATAATTGCCTTGCGATGCCGATTGGTATCGACCGCATTCGCTTTTTTTCTGACGATCCAGCGGTTGGTGAACGCTTACACAATACGGTGCGCATCAGCCAGTTGGATAATTTGAACTGCGTCACAAATCATGTATTAACAGACAACAGCGGCTCAGTTCGCATCAACATTGACGGCTGGAAAACGCGCCGTTACCAAATGGATAAAAACTTTTGGCTCGCCAGCCGCCAGCTTGCCAGCGGCGGTGTATCGCACGCGTTAAGCTTAGACATTGCGCTGTTTGACGACCGCTACGACACAGCAATTTTGCGTGACTATTTGGCGCGCCGTTATTTGAGCACGCCGGAAATGGCGGTTTACGATACGTTGGCGCCAAAACGTCGCCGCCAGTGGCTCAATGGTCGCGTCGCTGCCAAAGATGCGGTGCGCAGCTTTTTGCGCAAACAGCGCGGCATCGAACACATTTACCCCAAAGAGCTGCGCATAGAAAACGATGAGCGCGGTGTTCCTGTCATCAAAGCCAATATCACCAACACCGTGTCGGAGTCGCTGTTTTTGTCGCTGGCGCACAAAGAGAAAATTGCGGTGGCGATGGTGAGCGAGCAGGCCGTAGGCATTGATATTGAGTTAATCGCCGCACACGGCGAGAGTTTTATCGCGTTGCTTTTATCAAAAGATGAGCGTGAACGCCTGGGCGATGAGCCGCTGGATATTGCCATCACCAGAGCATGGGTTGCTAAAGAATCGGTGGCCAAAGCGCAAGGCACCGGGCTAGGCGGCCAGTTGCGCAGTTTGGTGATTGAGGCGCGAACAGGCGACAATGTTTGCGTGAATGGCGTGTGGGTAACGACACAGCAGCGACAACAGTATATTGTCGGCTGGACGGTGGCTGCGCAGTCAGACACGAGCACCCTTCGACAGGCTCAGGGCGAACGGGATTTACTCAATCAGCCCTTATCCGTTCGTGCTAATGTTGTCGAAGCTGTGAATAATAAAAATGAAATAGTTGAGGCCGTTTTATGAAGAAGAGCATGAATAAAAATCAAATGAAAATGCAGGCACTCATCATTGAAAAAATCCGCACCACCATCAATGAAGACTGGATTGCCGATTACGACATCGATGAAAACACGCGCTTTAATCATGATCTGGAAATAGACAGTATCGAATTCGTCAAAATTGCCGATGCTATTCAGCGCCATTTTGGTGCGGGCTTGGATATTGTCGGCTGGCTTTCGAATAAAAGCCTGCATGAATTGATTGCGTTGAATGTGGGGCAGTTGACTGCGTTTGTGTGTGAGGTGTTGCCAGCAGACGCTGATTTGATTTCTGCGTAGGCACAGACGACAAAGGTTAAAGCGCAATGCCGCGTAATATTCGTGGCGAAAATTATAAATTTACAGAAATAACCAAAACAAAAAATAAGAATTTTTCAGGACAGAAAATAAAAATATGGCCAGAATTTTATTTACCGTGCCCCCCTTAACCGGCCACTTGAACCCCGCGCTGGCTGTGGCCTGCGTGCTGGCAGAGCAAGGGCATACCATTGCTTGGGCGGTACACGCCAAGCAAATCGGTGAGCGACTGCCGCCACATGATGCGCTCTATCCACTGGATAACGACGAAGCGGATTTCGCAAAAACTTTTGCCGCACCACCCGCAAAAGGGCTAGACAGCGTGCGGCTGTTTTTTGAAGATTACAGCCCACTGCTGGCTAAAAGAGCGCTGTTGCCACTGGAAAAAGCGGCTCTCGCATTTGCGCCAGACATCATGGTGGTTGACCAGCAAATGCTAGCGGGTGCGCTGGTTGCACGAAAACTTGGGCTGGCGTGGGTGGGTATGGTGACAACATCGGCTACGCTCCTGAAAATGTCACCCAAGCTCGACGCGTGGGTAGAGGAACAATACAGCGAGGTGCAGGCTGCGTATTTGCCCGCCAAACAACAAGTAGCGCGGCCAGATTTATCCCCCTTTAACAACCTGGTTTTTTCCATCGAAAAACTGCTCGGTTCAGTTCACGCCCGCCTAGACGCGCCCTGTGTTTTTGTAGGCCCCGCGCAAGCGGGATATGCGCAAAACAAAAGCCGCCAAGCGGTGGATTTTCCGTGGGAGTGGCTGGTGCCCGACAAGAAAAAAATTCTCGTGAGCTTGGGCACCGTGAGCCGCGATCATGAAACGCGTTTTTTCGAGGTGATTCTGGAGGCGGTGAAAGAACTCGATATTCAGGTGGTGATGGTTGCGCCAGAAGCGCTGGCTAAACTCGCGCCTGCCAACGTGCTCGTGCGTGCGTATATTCCGCAGTTGGAATTGCTACAGCAAATGGATGGGGTGATTTGCCACGCCGGCCATAACACCGTGTGCGAAACGCTGGCGCAAGGTTTGCCGTTAATTGTGGCGCCGATACGCGACGATCAACCCCGCATAGCCAATCAGGTAATTGAGGCCGGAGCGGGTATTTTTATGCGGCACGGGAAAGTCACCGCCGCTGCGGCGCGGGTGGCGATTGCGCGCTTACTGAGCGACAAACATCTTGCTGATAACGCCAGGCAATTGTCTGCGGCATTGCATGCCGCATCGGGCGCGGTGGGTGCCGCGAAAATTATTGCGGCATTGGCAGAAACAGTCGTGCAGCGCACGCCGAAGTATAAATGCATAATTTAAGGGTGGTTTTATGGAAATCGTAACCGTCAACGGAGCCACGCTGTCAACGCTGGCACTAGGTCAAGGTGCCATGTTGGTTTTTGTGCATGGATTAATCTCGGGCAGCATGGCCAGTTGGTATTTTTCGCAAGCCGTGCCGCTGGCCACAACGCGGCGTGTTGTTTTGTACGATCAACGGGGGCACGGCGACAGCAGCGTGGCTTTATCTGGCTACGATTTGGAGACGCAAGTGGCGGATCTTGCCGCCGTTACTGCGCTGCATGAACGCGGTAACGCGGGGAAAATTGATTTGGTCGGTCACAGCATGGGCGCGTTAATTGCCCTGCAATTTGCGCTGCAATACCCTAAAAAAGTGCGTAAATTGGTGCTAATTGATGCGCCACTGCCTGCCGCCGAGCACGTCGCGCCCAGCTTGTTAGCTGTTAAATCAACAGAAACACTGCGGGCGTATATCAGCAGCCAATTTCCCACTAAGCACGGCGGCAGGCGCGAAGAGCGGCTCTATCAACGACTAAGCCAATTGTTTTTTGAATCTTCGTTGCTCAAAGATGTTTTTGCAATGGCTGTGCCGCCTGCCCGCGCTTTGGCCGCTTTGGCGATACCCACCCTGCTGTTGTACGGCAATGCCTCGCCCTGTTTGCGCGCAGGGGCTTATCTACAGAAAAAATTGCCAAATGCGCAGTTGCGCACGCTCGACTGCGGCCACTATATGCCGGAGGAAGCGCCGGCAGCGCTCTTGTCTGCGCTTGCTCTTTTTTTAAGAGAAGGCTTTACGCATTCTGTTATTTCTATGGGAGAAATTGCTTGAATAAAAATAAAAACGGCATTGCAGTTTCATCGCTATATACAGCCGCAACGTGGGCATGGGGCGCGATACCCTGCGCACATTTTGTCACGCCAAAAGAAGCACTGCCCATTTTCAAATTCGTCAATTTTTATATGGCGCTGTATCGCAAACTCAACCCAGCCAAATTTTCTTTGAAGCATCAGTTGTTACACCGGCACGCCGCCATCGACAAGCTGCTGCACGACAATCAATGCAAGCGCATAGTGGAAATAGCCTGCGGTTTTTCACCACGCGGAAGCCAATTGAGCGCCCGTGCTGATATTGACTATACGGAGATGGATTTACCCGAAGTCACACAGGCAAAACGCGTGCAGTTGGCGCAAAGCGCAGAAGGCCGCGCGGTGCTGGCAAGAGCCAACTTTCATCTAAAAGTTGGGGATATTGCCCGTATCAATTTCGTCGCCGCTTTTGCCTCGGGCAAGTCGAAACCCACTGAAAAAATAGCGATTGTGACAGAGGGTTTGATGATGTATTTCACGCGCGAGCAACAAATGCCTATTTGGAAAAATATTGCTGCATTGCTCAAACAAACCGGCGGCATTTATTTGTTTGATTACATTCCGCTTTGCGACGAGCCGCCGCGCAGCCGCTTAGGCGATTTCCTGCACCGCTTGCGTACCCGTGTTTTTAAAATGAAACCTGGCTTTGCCTACGACAATCGCAGCCGTAACGACATTGCCGACGACCTAAAAGCCGCCGGTTTTCCTTGTGTCGAGGCCATAGACACAGGCCGCATCTCGCAGGCATGGCAGTTTCCGCAAGCCGAAGAGCCTACGCGCACGATTATTTATTGCTGCCGCGCTGATCTTCCGGCTGCGCCATCTGTTACGCAGCAAGATGCAGAAATTACGTTTTTAAACACAGCCAAAGGCGTGCATGTATGAATAAAAACCCTCGTTACAGCCGACGTTTGTCTGCCATGGAACGCTATTCATTGGTAATTGATGCGGCGTATCGTTACCACGTCGATGGTGTGGTGGAAGGTGTTGGCGACATAGAGCCAGCGTTGTTGCAAGCGGCGGTTGATAAGGCCGCTGAAGCCAACCCCGGTGTTCGTGTGCGGCTGAAGGGCGTGCTGGGTTTTTGCCGCTGGGTAGATAGCGGCATTGCGCCCGTTGTGCATGTGGTTAATGGCAATGCATGGGATGGCGCGAGCGACAGCAACTCGCAATTTATGGCACAACGTCTGGGCGTGCTGGAAGGCGGGCCGGTAGCGGATGTGTTGCTGGTGCACGGGTGCGATCAACGCACACGTCTTGTGTTTCGCGGTCTGCATGCCGCCCTCGACGGGCGCGGCATGATGCACTGGATGCTTGAAGTGTTTCGCGCATTGCGCGGCGAAGCCTTACACGGCTCGAATTCGACGCTGACCGATCTCGATATTCAGGCGCAATTTCGTGACAGCGTGGTTATTGAGCCGCCTGCTGCGCCCGTGCTTTGTTTGCCGGTGTTGCCGCCAACGCCCAAAGACGAGCCGCTGGCCTATGTGTGGCGGCGCGTGATTATTGGTCGTAATGTATCGTCGCTGCTGCCTAAAACCGCTGTTTTTTTGGCAGATTGGGCAAGAAAGCAAGGTGCGGGCGAAGTGGGTTTTACGGTGCCGGTCGATTATCGCGGCCTGCGCACGGATGAAATGAGCGTTGGCAACTTGACCGGCTATTTGCGCTTAACCGTTGCCGCTGAGGACACAGCAAAGACGTTAATGCAGCAACTCAATCAAAAAATTCGCCATTACGCAGACTGCAAACAGTTTCCTGGTGCGCGGGTGTTATTGTGGATTCCCGTCAGATACATGCTAAAAAAACTGCTGCAAAACATCGACAGTGTTCTTTACTCGGTTAGCCCAGGTTTGCCCAGCGGCGGCATTGTGTCGATGGGTTCCTTAAAAAACGACTATTTTTCATGTGCAGGATTTACGCCCGTTTTTGCCTACGGCATTCCAGGCTCCGTTGGCAAACTCAATGTGGTTTTTGTGAATTATGCCGACAGCACAATTGTGACATTTGCCGCGCCGAAGGCGTATAACAACGAAGGCCAGTTGGATGCGTTGGCGCACGCTTTCCAAACACATTTTTCAGCCGCGCAGCAATTTAACGCAGTGCTGGCAGATGCGGTGGCGTGATGCGGCTGGCATCGTCCTTCGACAAGCTCGCCACGAACGACTAATGAGATAATTCCGTTCGTGGTGAGCTTGTCGAACCATGAGCGGCATGGGATACACCAGTGCATTCATAACAATTCCAATAACAGGTTTTACCGTCATGCAAGATGCAGTTTTAGATCAGTTACAAATCAAACGCGGCAGCGATGCTCCGTTCGCACACACGCTGAACAAACGCCAATTTTTGCACTGGTGGCACGGGCTTGTAGCGGCTATCGCCATCGCGGGTGGGCTTTATATGGCATTCCCTCCGTCTGTTAAGGTGCAGCTCACGCAAGTGGTCGCGGCGTATCCATCACAACAATATGTGCTGCTCAATTCAACCGGCTATGTGGTGGCTCGGCGCAAAGCGTCCGTGGCATCCAAAGGCACAGGGCGGCTGGAATGGCTGGGCGTGAGCGAAGGCAGCGAAGTGAAAGCCGGCGAAGTGGTGGCGCGTTTGGAAAGCCGCGATGTAGAAGCCACATTGCAAGCGGCTACCGCCAACGTAGGTGTGGCGGCGGCGGGCGTGGTGCTGGCAGAAACTGAGCGCAATGATGCCGCTCTTAACCTGCGGCGCACGCAAGATTTGCATAAAAAAAACTACACATCGCAAATGTCGCTGGATGATGCCAGCGCACGTTTGGCGCGCAGCAAAGCCTCCGTTCTCAGCGCGCAGGCCAGCTTGACGGCCGCCAAAGCGAACGAAAACTTTGCTCGCAATGCGGTGGATTACACCCACATTACCGCGCCCTTTGATGGCGTGGTGATCGCCAAATCAGCGAATGTGGGTGATGTGGTCACGCCCCTTTCATCGGCGGCGGAATCCAAAGGTGCCGTAGTGGTGATGGCGGATATGAGCAGCCTAGCAGTGGATGCCGACGTGTCGGAATCTGCGCTGGGCAGCATCCGCCTTAATCAACCTTGTGAAATTGTGTTAGATGCTTTCCCCGAGAAACGCTTTCGCGGCGTGGTAGACACAATCGTTCCTACGGTTAATCGTTCCAGTGCCACGGTGACAACAAAGGTGCGTTTTCTCCATGCCGACCGCCGTATTCTTCCCGACATGAGCGCGAAGGTGAGCTTCCTGTCGCAAGCCGTTCCCGCCGACAAAGAAACGCCTGTTGCGGCGGTTAATCCGGATGCCATCGTGCAGCGCGGCGATAAAAACGTTGTTTATACCGTGAATGCCGATGGCGTGGCGACCGAAGTTTTCGTGATAGCCGGCGCAACATTGGGTGCCGTACGCGCCGTGAGTGGTGCGCTGAAAGTGGGCGATGCTGTGGTTTTGACACCATCAAAAAACCTGCGCAATGGCGCGCGCGTGGTGCTGGCTGAGGGCAAGTAATGTCGACCCTGATTAACATTAAAAAACTCAGCAAAACTTACCGGCGCGGCAATCAACCTGTGCCGGTATTGCTCGACATCAACCTTGAAATCGCCAAAGGCGATTACGTCGCACTAATGGGACCTTCTGGCTCTGGCAAAAGCACGCTGCTGAATTTAATTGCGGGCATTGATAAGCCGAGCAGCGGCTCCTTGCTGATCGACGGTGTTGAAATCAGTGCTCTGCCAGAAAATCAGCTCGCAGCGTGGCGTGCGCGGCACGTCGGTTTCGTGTTTCAGTTTTACAACTTAATGCCTGTGCTCACTGCTTTTGAAAATGTGGAGCTGCCGCTGCTGTTAACGCACCTTAATCGGCATGAACGGCGTGAACATGCAGAAATCGCTTTGGCTATGGTGGGGCTGGGTGACCGCATGGATCATTACCCGAACGAGTTATCCGGCGGTCAACAACAGCGTGTCGCCATCGCGCGCGCATTGATTGCCGACCCCACTTTGATTGTTGCCGACGAACCCACCGGCGATTTAGACCGCACATCCGCCAACGACGTTTTGCGTTTACTGGACAGTCTCAACACAGAGCTTGGCAAAACCATCGTGATGGTCACGCACGACCCCAAATGCGCTGCGCGCGCCAAACGCTTAGTGCAGTTGGAAAAGGGCGTTTTGATGCCGGAGGTGGAGGGGGTGGTTTGATTTTGTAGGGTGGGTTAGCCGCTTGCGGTGTCATCATCCCCTTTAGGGGAACTCGCCATTGCCACCATCAATATGGCGGGTTACGCATCTGACGACGCTAACCCATCCTA
>JAYVJM010000090.1:0-29788 GCA_043769275.1 Cellvibrionales bacterium
TAACAACACGCCAAACGCTGTAGCTAGATTAGGCGTGTTCATAATTCAGACGATAAAGTTGGCAGTTGCCTGAAGGTTTGGTGTCCAGAATTGACAGCACATGTCAATCGTTGCCGTGCGCGCCAGTGCTGATCCATTTATCATTGTCGCCACACAGCCTAGCAGCTAGCCTAAAAACCATGAATAAGAAACACAGCCAGCCTAAGTGTTCCGCGCTTGTTTATTCAACAGATGGGGGACGAGTGAAGGCAGCCGCTACAAAAATCGAGACTCTTCCAAAAGGGGATGGCTTTATTCGTATACGCCGCGAAACCGCTGGGCGAAGCGGTAAAGGCGTTACTACACTAAGCGGATTTGATCTTGCGGAAGATGCGCTCAAAAACCTGAGTAAAGAGTTGAAGCAGCTCTGTGGAACGGGCGGCACGATTAAAAGCGGGATTATTGAAATACAAGGCGATCAGCGCGAAAAAATTAAAGTCGAACTGGAATCGCGTGGGTTCAAAGTAAAATTGGCTGGCGGTTAAAAAGTTAGCCTTGCAGGTTATGGCGTAGTTTAGGCGGCGAGGTAGCCCAGTTCTCGTACACGGTCTTCGGCTATGCTGAGTGTTAAGGCATCTTGTTTTTGCACTGTACTGTAGGTTTCAAAAAAAGACTCTAGGCTCATCAGGGTGTCGGCAAAAAGCTCAAGTCGCTGTTTGGTAAGATCATTCACCTCTCCCTGTAGTAGCTGTTCGTCAACGAAGCGAATGCAAGATGCGGTTACAGTAACCGCGCGCGGCATGTTGATAAGAACAAAAACCCCGCGTACGGCAGTAAAAATTTCATTTAAGTTGCTGATTTTGTTTTTATCGTAGGCTGACTCCACGTATAAGGTCACTGCTTGTTTAATTGAGCCCCAACAAACGGACACCTCATTTAAAGCTACTTGCTCGGCTTCTAAAACTTGGCCGCGTGCTTTCAATTTGTCTTTACTCAATGCTTCCATTTCTGCTAGTTTTGAATGCGACAATTGGGCGTTTTTCAGTGCTGCGACGCTGCTTTCTACATAAAGCAGTATGTCGGTTATCTCCATTAACTCACCCGTATTCGCGACGTGTTTTTCCGTTTCCCATTGGCACAGTTTCTCAACTTGGTCGCGCAGACACTGCCCTTGTGTGACAAGGCCAATCATGATTAAAACATCGCTTACCTTGCGTAAGGAGGCGATCATTTCTTGATAAGCCGCGACGATATCGCCGCCCTGTGTGCTGAGTTCAAGGATGTTTTTGCTGTTGCGTAATTCCTCTTGTATGGTTTCTACTAAAGATTGCGCTGTAGACAGGTCTGGCTCGTGCAAGCGGGTTACATCAGCAAGGAAGTCGGCATCGGTATAGCCCAGCGGCACAACAGAAAATAGGCGGGATAACTCATGTGCGGTATCCGACTCGGAACCCGATACCGACACTATGTAAACAAATTCGCGTAGTAAGTTGCTACCGTGCTCTATTTGCAAAAAAGCTTCGCCTTGTCGTAATAGTTGTTTTAATTGGCCATCTAATGTCGACAGTAAGCGTTTGCGCGAAGGGGTGAAGCTCATGCTTTTCTCAAGCATAACGGCGATAGCGTTTAATGCCGCCCATAAGGTATTAGCAAATGCAAAACTAGAACACATCGCGTTTATGTGTTTGAGCGCGTGCAATATTAAGTGCTGCGCACGCTGAATATCTTTTCCCTGCAACACGCCCAGTACGCCTACTTGATACATATGACGATAGCTGTGTAATGCCTGTACGGAGAAGGGTGCGGCACTACCAGTCTTTTCTACGGGCGGTACGTTGGTATTCATTTGCAAAAAATGGCTGTCTGCCAACGGCGGCTGCTTATGCGTTGCTCGTAATTCGTTAATAATGGGCAGTATCAGAATGGGCATTTCTCGCTCATGTTGCTGCACGTACTCAAAATAGCGCGCCAAGATAAAGACAGACAAACTCAAAGTGGTCAATACTTTGTCGCCAGCGGCATCCGCAGCACCAGCGGTCACTGTTTTCAACGCAGCGATCATCTCAAACAACAATAAGTCTGCGCCAGTTAATTGAAGCATCTGCAAAACGCCGTGCAATTGCTGCAAGCAAGCCAAGCTATCTTGCAGGGCATCTTGACTATCGCGCTTGGAAACAAGCTGCTCAAGCTGATTAGTCGCCGCTTGAACGCTGACCAAGAATTCACTTTGGATAATATTCAGTGAAGATAACTTGATCGCTAGATGATCTGACACATTAGCACCCTGATGTTCGCTCCATTCATTCACACCGTATGTTACACAATAGGAAAGCGTATCCATACGAATCCGAAAACAAGCCTGCTGCCCAAGCCGTCCGGCACCTGATGGAGTATAGACTTGCCTTGTCATCACATCCTAGTAGCAGACAGCCTACGACGCATCCGCTAGAATTGCGCTTTTCCCGCACGCATCAACTCTCTTTATGTTCAACGAAATCCCACACTTGCGCCCGCATACGCCCTTGCTGGATGGCATTAACAGCACCGCTGAGCTGCGCCTGTTGCCGGAAGAGCAGCTGCCAGCATTGGCGAGGGAATTGCGCGAATATTTACTCTACAGCGTAGGCCAAACCGGCGGGCATTTTGGTGCAGGGCTGGGGGTTATTGAGCTAACCATAGCCTTACACTATGTTTACAGCACGCCTGAAGACAGGCTGGTGTGGGATGTCGGCCATCAGACCTATCCGCACAAAATACTAACAGGCCGCCGCGAGGAAATACTTGGTATTCGCCAAGCAGGCGGCCTATCTGGCTTCCCAAAGCGCGCTGAAAGTGAATATGACTGTTTTGGTGTTGGGCATTCCAGCACGTCGATCAGTGCCGCGCTCGGCATGGCACTCGCGGCGCAAGCGATGGGGTCAAGCCGCAAAATTGCCGCGATTATCGGCGATGGCGCAATGACGGCCGGCATGGCCTTCGAGGCACTCAATCACGCAGGTCATACCAATAGCAACATGTTGGTTGTGCTCAATGACAACAATATGTCTATATCGCATAACGTCGGTGGTCTAGCCACGTATTTCGCTAAAATTTGGGCTAGCAAGTTCTATACCTCCATTCGTAGTGGTAGCAAAAAGGTGCTGTCCAAAATTCCATCGGCTTTTATGCTGGCGCAGCGCACAGAAGAGCACATGAAAGGCATGGTCGCACCTGCCACGCTGTTTGAGGAGCTGGGCTTTAACTACATCGGCCCCATCGACGGACACAATTTGCCCGACCTCGTACAGACCCTCCGTAACCTGCGCGAACTGGAGGGTCCTCAACTGCTGCATATCACCACCACCAAAGGCAAAGGTTACACGCCCGCCGAGGCCGATCCGATTGGCTATCACGCACTGAATAAACTGGACAGCTTGCCAAAGCCCACCAGCGCCAAGCCCAAAGGCAAAAAATACCAAGATATATTTGGTCAGTGGCTATGTGACATGGCCGCTGCAGATGAACGACTGATCGGCATTACGCCTGCCATGTCGGAAGGTTCCGGCATGACCGCCTTCAGCCAGCAGTTTCCCCAACGCTTTCACGATGTCGCTATTGCGGAACAGCACGCCGTGACGCTAGCGGCAGGGCTCGCTTGCGAAGGCATGAAGCCAGTTGTGGCGATTTACTCCACCTTTTTACAGCGCGCTTATGATCAGCTCATTCATGATGTCGCCCTGCAAAATCTTGATGTGCTGTTTGCTATAGATCGCGCAGGTTTGGTAGGCGAAGACGGAGCCACTCATGCAGGCAGCTTCGACTTGTCTTATTTGCGCTGCATCCCGAACATGCTGCTGATGGCTCCCTCCGACGAAAATGAGTGCCGCCAGCTGCTGTACACAGGCTTTACGTATTCTGGCCCTGCCGCTGTGCGTTACCCACGTGGACACGGGTCAAACGCCATTGTTGCAGAAATCATGACAGCACTTCCAATAGGCAAAGGCATTGTGCGACGCGAAGGTAAATGTGTCGCCATTCTCAACTTTGGTGCGTTGTTACAGCGCGCATTAACCGCTGCTGATAATCTCAATGCCACAGTGGTTGATATGCGCTTTGTTAAGCCACTAGACACCCAGTTGATCCTAAAATTGGCACAACAACACGATTTGCTGGTCACCTTGGAAGAAAATGCGGTACAAGGCGGTGCCGGTTCTGCTGTAAATGAATATTTGCATGCGCATAACATCAGCATTCCCGTGTTAAATTTTGGCCTACCCGACACCTTTCTCAATCACGGCACACACACCGACCTGCTCAATGCCTGCGGCCTAAGTGCTAGCGCGATAGAGAAAAACGTGCGTGCGCATTTGCATACACTTGGCTTGTTTGATTCCGCGCCCACAGACGCAGTGCGGATGGCTATCGCGTGAACATAGTCGAGGCAAAGTCGGGCATTCGTTATTTTTTTCATTTTTGGAGTAATTGATGGAGTTTATTTCCCAGTACGGCATTTTCCTTGCCAAGGCGATTACTATCGTCGTCGCGCTAATCGTTACCGTCGGCAGCATTGTCGCCGCTGGCCAGCGCCATAAAAAACACGAAAAGCAAGGTTATGTGGAGATCACCAACCTCAACGATAAATACGACGGTATGGCGCAGGCTTTGCGCATGAGCGTGTTATCCGACGATGAATACAAAGCGTTCAACAAAGTCGAAAAAAAAGCTAAAAAAGCAAAAGATAAGGAAGCAAAAAAGCAGAGCAAGCAGGCGGGTGAAAGCGCGGAAGCAATAAAAACGCGGGTTTTTGTCATCGATTTTGTCGGTGACATTCGTGCTTCAGCCTGCGCACCATTGGCGGAACAAGTCACGACTGTTCTTACACAAGCCACCGCGCATGATGAGATTGTAGTGCGGCTGGAAAGTGCCGGTGGCATGGTGCATAGCTATGGTTTGGCAGCATCGCAGTTGCAGCGCATTCGAGACAAAGGCATTCCTTTGACCGTGTGTGTCGACAAAGTGGCGGCCAGTGGTGGCTATATGATGGCGTGTATCGCCAACAAAGTGTTGTCCGCGCCCTTTGCTGTACTCGGATCGATTGGCGTGGTTGCGCAAATTCCTAATGTGCATCGCCTATTGAAAAAAAATGACATTGATTACGACACCCTAACCGCCGGTGAATATAAGCGCACGATGACGGTTTTTGGTGAAAATACTGACAAAGGCCGTCAAAAATTTCAGCAAGAATTGGAAGATACCCACGAACTGTTCAAGGCCTTTGTGTCGCGGCACAGACCCGCAATGGATATGGCGGTTATCGCAACGGGGGAAACGTGGTTTGGCCAAAAAGCCCTAGAGAAATTGCTGGTAGATGCCATACAAACCAGCGATGACTACCTGTACGAACGCCACCATACCGCACAGGTTTATCAGTTGCGCTGGATCGAAAAACACAGCGTCGCTGAACGCTTAGGGTTGGCCGCTGAAATGGCATTTGAACGCGTGGCGATACGCAGCTTGGATCGCCTGACAGATACGAATTCTTTTTTGCGTTGAATAATCAAGCCGCATAAAGCAAGGGCAACTGCATTTTTAAAACACAGGAATTTTTATGACAAGCACCGCTAAACCGGCCGACAACACACTTAGTGAAGAAACAAAAACACTTTTTGAGTCGTTGGTTGCCAGTCGTCGTTCAGTACGCGCTTTTTTGCCTAAAGCAGTACCGCAAACAATGCTGGAATACTTATTTGAACTAGCAAGCCACGCACCATCCAATTGCAACACGCAGCCGTGGGTGGCGCACGTGGTAAGCGGGCAAGCACTTAACCGACTGCGGGAAGCGCTGCCTAGCGCAACGATGAAGGGCGAATTTTCTATGGATTTTCCCTACGAGGGAAAATACACAGGCATTTATAAGGTGCGTCAGTACGATGCTGCAAATCAGCTCTTTACTGCTATGGGTATAGCGCGTGAGGAAAAAGAGAAACGTGGCGCGGCATTTCTGCGCAATTTCAGTTTTTTCGATGCGCCACACGCGGTTTTTCTGTTTATGGATGGTTGTTTTGGCGTGCGCGAAGCAGCCGACCTAGGTATGTACGCACAAACTTTTATGCTGGCTTGCACGGCATTGGGTTTGGCCAGTTGCCCGCAAACATCTGTGAGCCTGCATGCTGGCACTGTGCGTAATGAGTTGGGTATTGCAGAACATTTCAAACTGCTTTTTGGTATTGCTTTTGGCTACGAAAACAAGGCGGCGGCGGCCAACCAATGCCGCACCCCGCGCGCACCTTTAGTCGAAAATGTTGTTTTTTATAGCTAGGCGGGGCTGTCTCTGCGTAGATTGTATAGTTGCGGGTCGGTCAGTTATTTACGTTTGTGTTTGCGCTAATGCGACAGAGCCGATCTGTTTTTTGGTGTTTGCGGCAAGGGATAGCCATCACTTAGCGTGTTCAAAAAAGCAACCAGCGCATTAGTGTCAGCTTCCGTCAATTTGAGATTGCCCAGTTCGTCTTTGTTGACGTTATCGGGTACTTCGGGCGCGCCCCATTTTTTATCGGTATCGCGCGTGTTGTAAAACTCAACGGCATCACGCAGAGTTTCAAAAACGCCGTTGTGCATGTAGGGGGCTGTTTTGGCAACATTGCGCAATGTGGGTACTTTGAATTTACCGCGCTCTTTTTGAGCATCAGCATAAGGCGCATTGGCTAGACCGGTATCGACATAATTTTTACCCGCTGGATTGAATTTTTTATCCATGGCGTAAAACGGCAGTTTTGCATTGCGTGGCACACCAATATTGTCGTAGCTGAAGTCAGTAAATAAGGGCATTTCCCTTTTTGCGCCGCGCTGGCTGGGGTGACAAGCGGCACAATTGCCTTTTTTTTCATCTTCGAATAGCTCAAGTCCATGTTTTTCCTGCGCATTAAGCAGCACTTGGCCGCGCAGATACGCATCGTATTTTGAGCTAAACGGGGCAAATTCTGCCCCGATTTCGTAAGCGACTAAAGCATCGGCTACGGCATCAAAAGCCTTGGGGGTCGAAGTCCAAATGTCAGAGCCGTATATCGCTGTAAATTGTTGGGCGTAGGGACGTGTTTTCAGTTTTGCAATCACGGCTGCGGCATTAGGATTGCCCATCTCCAACAAGTTTAGAAGTGGCCCTGTGGCTTGTTCGTGCATCGTGCGTGCGCGACCATCCAGAAATAAACCGCCTACCCATGTTTCGTCTTTTTGGTTGTAGTGAGGTTCCGGTGTAAAGCGTACGTAGCTAATACTCGGCGCATTGCGGTTTCCAAGGCGGGTTGGGTTGGCTCCGGCAGAGACTGTCTTGCTAGGGTCTGCAAATGCTTTATCACGACTGTGGCAGCTGGCGCAGGATTGGCCTGCTGGCTCAGATAAAGCCGTATCCATAAAAATGGCTTTGCCCAGTGCTTGTTTTTCAGTTTGGCGTAGCTTGGCGGCATCTGCCTGTGTTGTCCTTATTTGTAAAAAACACACGAAAAACAGGCTCGAAACCACCCACCATGCACGCATGAAACGCTCCATTTACAAAAAGCCAACCGAACTGAGCGGGCAGTATAAATCAGAATTGCGTCATATGAGAATAGTTATTATTTGTTTTTGCGCCGACAGAAATTGTGGGCGTGCTTGTAACAACATCCAAATTTTGCGCACGATGGCGAAGGGCATGATCTATCAATACCAAGGCAAGCATTGCTTCTGCAATGGGTGTGGCACGGATGCCGACGCACGGATCATGGCGGCCTTTGGTGACAACCTCAATCGGGTTGCCTGCGCTGTCTACGCTTCGCCCAGGCACATGCAAGCTGGATGTAGGTTTTAGTGCGATGCTGGCAATGATGTTTTGTCCGCTGGATATGCCGCCTAATATCCCACCGGCGTGATTAGACAAAAATCCCTCTGGTGTCATTTCATCGCGATGTTGTGTGCCACGCATGGCCACTGCGGTAAATCCACTGCCTATTTCCACGCCTTTTACTGCGTTAATGCCCATCATGGCATGTGCAATATCCGCATCAAGGCCATCAAAAATAGGCTCACCCCATCCAGCGTGCATGCTCTCTGCGACCACTGTGATTTTTGCGCCTACTGAGTCGCCGTCTTTGATCAAATCTTTCATAAACTGTTCAAGTTCCAGTACCCGCGTTGGGTCTGGGCAAAAAAATGGGTTTTGTTCGACATCTGCCCAATTTTTAAAATCTATGGCTATCGGTCCGAGTCGGCTCAAAAAGCCACGAATCGCTATGCCGTAACGCTCTTTCAGGTATTTTTTGGCAATTGCGCCAGCTGCCACGCGCATAACGGTGGCGCGAGCAGAAGAGCGACCGCCGCCGCGATAATCACGCAAACCATATTTTTGTGTGTAGGTGTAATCTGCGTGCGAAGGACGAAATGTATCTTTGATGCTGCTGTAATCCTGTGAGCGCTGATCCGTATTTTCAACCACCAACGCAATCGGCGTGCCGGTTGTTTTACCTTCAAATACACCGGACAAAATACGTATTACATCGTCTTCTTTGCGTTGGGTTGTGTAGCGCGATGTTCCTGGTTTGCGGCGATCCAGGTCAATTTGAATATCCGCTTCGCACAAGGATAGCCCAGGTGGACAGCCGTCCACAATTCCTCCAATGGCGGCTCCGTGACTCTCACCAAAGGTTGTCAGCGTAAACAATTTACCTAAGGTATTGCCCGACATGGCAGACTCCCCAATTGGCCTATATAAAAAACGGCGTTATGCAGCATCCAAGCGTTTTGTTGGATAGGGTGGATAGTGTGCAGGGTAGGGCAGTCGTGCTACGCCACTTTCAATGGCTGCTTGCGCTACGGCCGCAGAAACGTGACTCAGAAGACGCGGATCAGTTGGCTTTGGGATAATGTAGTATGGGCCAAAGCGCAAAGATTTCACGCCATAACTTTCTGCTAGCGATGTAGGCACCGCTTCTTTGGTGATTTCGCACAACGCATTAACGGCTGCCATTTTCATTGCCGTGTTGATGACGCGGGCGCGCACATCAAGGGCAGCTCGAAAAATAAACGGAAAACCAAGAACATTGTTAACTTGATTTGGGTAGTCTGAGCGCCCAGTGGCCATGATCACATCATCTCGTGTTGATAATGCGAGCTTTGGACAAATTTCAGGGTCAGGATTTGACGCAGCAAACACGATCGGTTTGGGAGCCATCTTTAGCAGTTGCTGTGCGCTGAACAGCCCAGGCCCGGAAAGCCCAATAAAAACGTCAGCGCCATCAATGGCATCATCTAATGTGCGTGCTGTCGTTTTTACTGCAAAGCGCTGCTTATATACACCCAAATCTGTGCGCTCAGCGTGAATGACACCCTTGCTGTCTAACATCAAAATATGGCCGTGGTTTGCGCCGGCTGCCATTAGTAGTTCACAGCTAGCCATAGCGGCGGCACCGGCACCTAAGAACACTATTTTTACAGCGTCTAGTGTTTTCCCCTGAATTTCCAGTGCGTTCAGCAATGCAGCAAGGCCAACGATAGCTGTGCCGTGTTGGTCGTCGTGAAATACAGGTACTTGGCAGCGTTCGATTAGCGCACGCTCAATCTCAAAACACTCAGGCGCTTTGATGTCTTCTAGGTTAATGCCCCCAAATGAGTTGGCGATCAGCACTACAGCGTCGATAAAGCGTGCGCTGTCTTCTGTGTCGATTTCAATATCTATGGCATCAATATTGGCAAATCGCTTGAATAATAGGGCTTTACCCTCCAAGACCGGTTTGCTGGCTATAGCACCCAAATTGCCGAGTCCTAATATGGCTGTACCATTGGAAATAACTGCAACTTGATTGCCTTTGCCGGTATAGAGATAGGCGAGATCAGGGTCTCTGGCTATTTCACGTACAGGAGCGGCAACTCCAGGACTGTAGGCTAGGGCTAAATCACGTTGGCTATCGGCGGGTTTTGTGAGCGAAACGGCTAGCTTGCCGGGAAATGGCAGCGCATGGTAATCCAGCGCAGCTTGTCTTAATGCCTGTAGATCGTCAAACATTCGTGCAAGCCGCCCTGATAATAGACAAATGATAGAGTAAGAATTTGATCAGTATAAAAAATCGCTGATTCCCGTCATTGCTACAGATGTACGTGTTTTTCTTTGCTTATTTTGCCGCGCCGCGTGCACCAAAGCGCTGCTTGAATCGGTCTATACGGCCACCGACATCGGCTGTTTTTTGGCGGCCAGTGTAGAAAGGATGGCAGGCGGCGCATACATCCAAGTGTATGTCTCGACCCAATGTGGAGCTTGTCTGAATGGCGTTTCCACAGCTGCATGTAGCGGTAACAGGTGCGTATTTTGGATGGATGTTATCTTTCATGGGCAACCTCTGTGTGTGTGCCGCCGCTTGAGCAAATCGTCAAGTACGGAACGGGAACCTTCAAAATGGGAGGCGAATGCTAGCAGAACAGGCGGCGCAATGAAATAGATGCTCTGTCCAGCCACACATCGCATAAACGAGGGCGTGTGTTTCCACCGTGAGATGCGCTTAGTGGGGCAAAAGTTGGTATTGCTTGAGTTTAGGGCTGCGAGACTTCAGATGCGTATCAACCTAACATTATTGGAGGTTGTGTTTTTTTAACGTCGAGACATCCGTTTTTGAAAACAGCGGACAGCCTCTCTGATCAACACAATAGCCAAAAATTTTACTGAGCAGGCTGATGTCACCTTCCGCTGGCGTGACAATCAGCCCCTGCCCTTTTACTTAGGCAGCACTATCATCTAAGTGTCGATCAGACATCGCCGCAAACCTTTACTCCGCTGTTTCCAGAGACTGGCGCGCCGCTGCTCTGATAGGTGCGCCTGTTACGGCAATGTTGACAGCGTGCAACCCCTTTGCCCCTTGAATCACATCATAAGACACGGGTTGACCCGCCTTTAGTGTTCTGTAGCCGTCCATACTAACAGTGGAGAAGTGAGCAAATAAATCCTCACCACCTGCATCCGGTAAGACAAAACCATAACCCTTAGCGTTGTTGAACCATTTCACAGTACCTGTTGGCATCGCACTTACCCTCTGTGTGTGTATATCTTCCCTTACAAAGGACTCTTAACGATATCCAGTGTGTTCTTGCTTTGCTGTATGCAGGCTTCGGTAGGTTCCGATGGCGCGTTGTTGCCCAGTGTGTTCGCCATCACCCTCTTGGGACTGCACGTCCTTTTTTAACAGGTTTTATGCGCGAGTCAAGCATATTTTGATGTCCTGCCTTGCCACAACCCTTCGCAACTCCTAGAATCGCCAGCCATTTTAGTTCTTGTCACACGCAGCATTTCCCAAAACGGTGCTGATGTATAAGCGCGACCTATACAAAGGTAAAAAAATCATGCCCGCTATTACACTTCCAGATGGCAGCCAGCGCAACTTTGAGTGCGCAGTGACAGTCTTGGATGTTGCCGTGTCCATCGGCGCGGGTTTAGCGAAAGCTGCCATTGCGGGGCGTGTTGACGGCAAGTTGGTCGATACCTCTTTTTTGATTCAACAAAACAGCAATTTGGCGATTGTCACTGAGCGCGACGCTGAGGCTAGCGAGATTATTCGTCACTCGACTGCGCATTTACTGGCAATGGCTGTGCAAGGCTTGTTTCCCGCAGCGCAAGTGACGATTGGTCCTGTTATTGAAGATGGATTTTTTTACGATTTCGCGTTTGAGCGTGGCTTTACGCCTGATGATTTAACTCAGATCGAACGACGCATGGAAGACATAGCAGCCTCTGATCTGCCCATTGAGCGTATTGTAATGAGTCGTGCCGATGCTGTAGCTGCATTTGTCGCTCTTGGCGAACAATACAAAGTTGAAATCATCAAAGAGTTGCCTGGCACCGAAGAAATTTCTGTCTATAAACAAGGCAATTGGATGGATTTATGCCGTGGCCCCCACGTGCCATCTACCGGAAAACTCAAGGCATTCAAATTAACCAAAGTGGCCGGAGCCTATTGGCGTGGCGATCACAATAACGCGCAATTGCAGCGCATTTACGGGACTGCATGGGCGAATAAAAAAGAACTGGCAGCCTATCTCACTCGCTTGGAAGAGGCAGAAAAGCGCGATCACCGTAAAATAGGCAAGCGGCTAGACTTATTTCATATGCAGGAAGAAGCGCCTGGTATGGTGTTTTGGCACAACAACGGCTGGATTATTTACCAGCAAATTGAACAGTATATTCGCGAGCGTTTGCGTAAAGCAGGTTATCAAGAGGTGCGCACCCCGCAAGTGGTCGATTTGTCGCTATGGGAGCGATCAGGACACTGGGGCAAGTACTCGCAGAACATGTTTACAACCGAGAGCGAGTCACGCACTTACGCCGTTAAGCCCATGAATTGCCCTTGTCATGTGCAAATCTATAATACGGCTCTGCACAGTTACCGCGAGTTGCCGCTACGCATGGCGGAATTTGGTTCTTGCCATCGCAATGAGCCCTCCGGTGCTTTGCATGGCATTATGCGTGTGCGCGGCTTCATCCAAGATGATGCACATATTTTTTGCACAGAAGAACAAATCCAAGCGGAAGTAGCGAGCTTTATTGATCTGCTCTATTCGGTGTATCAAGATTTTGGTTTTAGTGATGTTATCGTCAAATTATCCACGCGCCCCGTAGAGCGTGTTGGATCAGATGAAATTTGGGATAAAGCAGAAGCCGCGCTTTCAGATGCGCTTATCGCCAACGGCCTGTCCTTTGATTTACAGCCAGGAGAGGGCGCATTTTATGGGCCAAAAATTGAATTCACGCTGAAGGATTGTATTGGGCGTTTGTGGCAGTGCGGCACGATTCAGGTAGATTTCAACATGCCAAGCCGCCTCGACGCGGAATACGTAGATGAAAGCAGTCAGCGTCGTACGCCTGTTATGCTGCACCGCGCTATTTTGGGCTCATTGGAGCGGTTTATTGGGATATTGATAGAACAATACGAAGGGTCGTTTCCTTTGTGGCTTGCCCCTGTACAGGTGGCTGTGCTTAATATCACCGATAAACAGGCTGAATATGTCCAGTTATTAACCGATTTTCTTGAAAATCAGGGTATTCGCGCCAACGCGGACTTGAGAAACGAAAAGATCGGGTTTAAAATCCGCGCGCACACAATGAACAAAACGCCCTATCTGCTTGTGGTAGGTGACAGAGAAGTTGAGACACAAACAGTGGCCGTACGAGAACGCGGTGGCGCTGAGTTGGGTAGCATGGGTTGGCAAGCCCTCGTCGGGCACCTAAAGGCCCATATTGCCCAGCGCGGACGCATCGCCTTGTAAAATGAGGCAGATGACTGATCGACTGTTTTGGGTGCAGTAGTTTCAAATACAGCGGAGAGCGAGTTATTAATCAACCAGCAGAAAAAGAGCGCGGCGGCAACAGCAACAAGCAGCGCGTAAACGACGATATTCGAGCCAGAGAGGTGCGTTTGATTGGCGCAGATGGCAGCCAAGTTGGCGTAGTCAGCTTGCGTGAAGCACTCGCTGCGGCTCAACTGGCGGTGCTGGACTTGGTGGAGATTTCTCCTGATGCTGAGCCGCCCGTTTGTAAAATTATGGATTACGGCAAGCATCTGTTCGAGCTCAAAAAGCAAAAAAATGAACAGAAGAAAAAGCAACACCGTGTCCAGATCAAGGAAATCAAGTTTCGACCAGGGACGGAAGATGGGGACTATCAGGTCAAACTACGCAACCTGATGCGTTTCTTAGAGCAAGGGGACAAAGCCAAAATCACGCTACGTTATCGTGGTCGTGAGATGGCGCATCAAGAGCTTGGTATGGAGATGCTAAAACGCATCGAAACCGATTTGGTGGATCATGGCGCAGTCGAGCAATTCCCGAAAATGGAAGGGCGGCAACTGACAATGGTTTTAGGCCCCAAAAAGAAAAAATAACCGGTGCTTTTGCGCTAACCATTTTGGTCGGTTGTTTCTATTGTCTACAAACGGAAAGTGGTGACGCTTTCCCCAATGCGGAGTTTTTTACTATGCCTAAAATTAAGGTACACAGCGGGGCGTCCAAACGCTTCAAGAAGACGGCGGCAGGCTACAAGCGCAAACATGCAAATAAAAGCCACATCCTCACCAAAATGACCACCAAGCGTAAACGCCAGTTGCGCGGCACTGATTTGGTTGATAAATCAGACGTGGTGTTGGTTGATAAGATGTTTCGTAACTGCTGATTATCAGCTCATTACGTGCCCTTTTCTGATTCGTTTTTTGTTATATTTTTTGTTATAAGTACAGGACAAAATCATGCCTCGTGTAAAACGTGGTGTCACGGCTCACGCCAGACACAAAAAAACCCTCAAGCAGGCTAAAGGTTATTACGGTGCACGCTCCCGTGTTTATCGCGTAGCCAAGCAGGCTGTTACTAAAGCTGGCCAATACGCCTACCGCGATCGCCGCGTTAAGAAACGTGAATTCCGCGCTCTCTGGATCACGCGTATCAATGCACAAGCACGTGTGGAGGGTATCACTTACAGCCAGTTTATTGCTGGTTTGAAGAAAGTGGGTATTGAGCTGGATAGACGTGTGATGGCCGATCTCGCCTACCACGACAAACCGGCTTTTGCGGTGCTTGCAGCCCAAGCCAAAGCGGCGTTGGCAGTAGCAGCTTAAACATCGCAGAGGATATATATCTCTAGCGACAAAACAAAACGGCCCGCTTTTGCGGGTCTTTTTGTTTCACAAAGACGACAAATCAACAAGGTTTGATGTATGGATAAGCTACAAATGTTGGCCGAAGAAGCTTGCCGAGCAATTGAAGCCGCCGATAGCGAGCGAGCCTTAGACGATGTGCGCGTGGCTTACCTTGGAAAAAAAGGCGCACTAACAGCGCAACTAAAAAACCTGGGGCAACTCTCTGCTGAAGATCGTCCTGCTGCTGGTGCAAAAATCAACGTCGTGAAGGAGTCGCTGCAAACGCAAATCGAAACGCGCCAGCGTCTTTTTTCACAGGCGGCTATAAATGCTCGCCTAAGCCAAGAAACGCTTGATGTTACCCTGCTTGGGCGCGATGAAAATATTGGTTCGCTGCATCCTGTCACGCGCACTATCGCACGCATACGCAGTATTTTTGCCCGCGTTGGTTTTGCGTTGGAAGAAGGCCTGGAAATTGAACACGAACGCTACAATTTTGACGCGCTTAATATCCCAAAACATCACCCAGCGCGCGCTATGCACGACACTTTTTATATCGACGATAAGCACGTTTTACGTACACACACATCACCCGTACAAATTCATGTGATGGAGCGCGTGATGAAAACCAGCGCGCCGCCGATTCGCATTATCTGCCCTGGCCGCGTGTATCGCTGCGATTCTGATCTCACACACACGCCCATGTTTCACCAAGTGGAGGGGTTGTTGGTTGATAAAAACGTGAGCTTTGCCGACCTCAAGGGTTTAATTGACCAATTCCTCAAGGCGTTTTTTGAAACCGATCTCGCTGTGCGTTTCCGTCCGTCCTATTTTCCTTTTACCGAGCCTTCAGCCGAAGTAGATATGCAATGCACGCACTGCCAAGGCAAAGGTTGCCGCATTTGCAAAAACACGGGCTGGCTGGAAGTTATGGGCTGCGGCATGGTGCATCCACAGGTATTTACAAATGTTGGTATAGATAGCCAACAGTACACGGGCTTGGCCTTCGGCATGGGCGTTGAGCGTTTGGCGATGTTGCGCTACGGCGTGAATGACTTGCGGCTGTTTTTTGAAAATGACGCAAAGTTTTTAGGCCAATTTTAAATCAGCTGCAACGCACGAATCCAAAGTGAATAAACGCATTCAGAAAGGTTTTTGAACACCATGAAATTCAACAAAAATTGGCTAGAAGAATGGGTTGATTGCAGCACCATGAGCTCGCAAGAACTCGCCGACAAACTCACGATGGCGGGCTTGGAGGTCGATGCCGTTACGCCTGTCGCGCCCGCTTTTAGTGGCGTAATCGTCGGTGAAATTGTGGGTATTAAACAACATCCCGATGCCGACAAACTGCGCGTGTGCCAAGTCGCCGGCCATCCTGAAGGCACTTTGCAAGTGGTTTGTGGTGCTGCCAATGCGCGCCTTGGCCTCAAAACCCCCTTCGCTTTAATCGGCGCGATATTGCCCGGCGACTTCAAAATCAAAAAAGCCAAAATACGCGGCGCTGAGTCTTGCGGCATGTTGTGCGCGCAACAAGAATTAGGCTTGAGCGACAGCAGCGATGGCATCTGGGAATTGCCCGCGGATGCGCCCGTCGGCGCGAATTTTCGTGAATGGCTAGAGCTTGATGATGACATTATCGAACTCGATCTCACTCCAAATCGTGGTGATTGTTTGAGTATCAAAGGCTTGGCGCGTGAGGTGTACGCGCTGACTGGACTCACTCATACGCCATTAGAAATCAATAAAGTGCCGCCGACTATTGATGAAGCGCTCGACATTAAAATCAAAAGCTCTGGCTGCGGGCGTTACGATGGCCGCGTCATTCGCAATGTTGATATCAGTAAACCCACGCCAATCTGGATGCTGGAACGCCTGCGCCGCGCCGGCGTGCGCAACATCAATGCCGTGGTTGATGTCACCAACTATGTGATGCTCGAACTCGGCCAGCCCATGCACGCCTTTGATCTCGACAAGCTACAAGGCGGCATTACGGTTCGCATGGCGCACGCAGGAGAAAACATTGACTTGCTGGACGGCTCCATTAAAACGCTCACGCCAGACACGCTGGTAATCGCCGATGACAGCGGCGCAATCGCCATTGCAGGCATCATGGGCGGAGCCGCCAGCGCGGTATCGGCGAACACGCAAAATATATGGCTGGAAAGTGTTTTTTTTGATCCGATGGCTATCGCAGGCAAAGCACGATCCTACGGATTGCATACTGATGCCTCACATCGTTTTGAACGCGGCGTTGATTTTGATCTGCAATCTGATGCCATTGAGCGCGCCACGGAACTGTTGTTGAGCATTACCGGCGGCAAAGCAGGGAAAACCATACTGATGGTTGGCTACACAATCGAGAAGGGCAAGCGAGTTAGGAGCACAAGCGAGGCTTTCAGCGCCACGAAAGAAAGTGCAGAGGTATTCAATGTGATGCTCCCGCTGAGACATGAAAAGCTGGATAGCTATCTAGGTGCACAACTCGGTGAAGCAGAGGTAACCGCTATTCTCCAACGGCTAGGGTTCTCTGTGCAGAACAAGCCAGCAGAGCGAATCAGCTATGTTGTAGTGCCCAGCTGGCGCTTTGACATTAATAGAAAAAAAGATTTGATCGAAGTCGATCTAATCGAAGAAATAGCGCGTGTGTACGGCTACAACAAGTTGCCTTCGCGCTCCATCACAGCCAGCCTCGATCTCACAGCCGTGCCGGAAACTGTTTTGCCCCTCGACACATTGCTGCAAACGCTCGTTGCGCGCGGCTACCGCGAAGTTATCAGCTATTCCTTTATTTCACCTGAATTGCAAAAGCAGTTTGAGCCAAATGAAAGCTCAGTAAGCGTGCGCAACCCTATATCCGCTGATCTGTCCGAAATGCGCGCCAGCCTAATTCCAAGTCTTGTTCGTAGCTTGCAACACAACCTAAACCGTCAGCAAACCCGCGCACGTTTTTTCGAAAGCGGTCTGCGTTTTCGTATAAGAGATGGCAAGATACAGCAACAGCCTGTATTTTCAGGCTTGCTATACGGTAGCCGAATGCCGGAAACATGGAGCGTTGATAACACAGTTAACGTCGATTTCTTTGACCTAAAAGGCGACGTGGAAGCTCTGCTGGCACAAACTGGACGTACAGGCGATTTTAGCTTTGAGGCGACCCATCACCCTGCAATGCACCCAGGTCAAACCGCCGCAGTGCTGGAGTGCGGCCAGCCAATTGGCATAATTGGCGCACTGCACCCTGAGCTACAAAAAACACTGGATATTCCGCAACCCGTGCTGGTATTTGAGCTAGAGCGAGAGGCTTTACTCAAAGCAAGAGAAGTCGAATTCAGGCCGCTGTCACGCTTTCCAGAAGTGCGCCGCGATCTTGCTGTTGTTGTTGCACGCGATTTACCCGTGGCGGAACTTCTGGCTACCGTAAAAAAAACCGCAGATGAAAGCCTGATAAAGCTAAGTGTATTTGACATATATTGTGGTGAACACATTGATTCAAATAGAAAAAGTGTTGCATTGAGCTTGATCTTTCAACACACTTCGCGCACCCTTAACGACGTAGAAATAGCCGCATGGATAAGTCGTGTTGTAGAGGTGCTTTATATCGAACACAAAGCCAGCCTTAGGAATTGACGATGATAGATGCCCTGACAAAAGCCACGCTCTCTGAAAAGCTTCTTCAAGAACTCGGCCTTAATAAACGCGAGGCCAAGGAAATTGTTGATGTGTTTTTTGAGGAAATCCGTACATCTTTGGCGCATAACCAGCACGTCAAGTTGTCCGGCTTTGGGAATTTTGATTTGCGCGACAAAAACCAGCGCCCGGGTCGGAATCCCAAAACGGGGGAGGATATCCCTATCGCCGCTCGCCGCGTGGTGACTTTTCGTGCAGGACAAAAACTTAAAGCCAAAGTTGAAGCCTGTGTTTCTTCTTAAAAACAACCACCCGCGCTGTCAGATGGGTCTTACATAAGAGATGTTGATTCATGATGCTAGCGTCAGGTAGTAGCCGCGAGCTACCGAGTATCCCCAACAAACGCTACTTCGCTATTGGCGAAGTCGGCGAGCTGTGTGATATCAAACCACATGTTCTTCGCTACTGGGAGCAGGAATTCACACAACTCAAGCCGATCAAGCGTCGAGGAAACCGTCGTTACTATCAACTTCAAGACGTGATGACCATCCGCCAAATTCGTTCTCTACTATACGAACAAGGCTTCACCATTGGAGGGGCGCGCCTGCAACTGAGCGGCGAACGCGTTGTGCCAGATAAAAGCCACGATAAATTCCGTACTTTAGTCCATGAAATGATTCAAGAATTGCAAGACTTGCTGGCGATATTGATACCTGAAAAATATTGAGATTTACGGTTTTTTGACAACCACACGACGTTCATCTTCTGCAATTTTTTGCATTGATAAGCCTTGGGCGAGCAGTTGCGCATATACCGTCGGGTTCATAATTGCAAAAGCCTGCGGCTCACTATTCCAGCGTGCAGTAAAGTCACTTAGTGTCGGCACCCATTTGTGCGGCTCTTGTTGAATGCCAAAAGCCAGCTCGTCTTTCTTTTGCACCATGATGATTTTGTGCTCCAAATAAAACGGCAGTGTGTGATCAAGCATCAGTGCATACAATCGCGCTTCTGGCTGTAGCAGAGGGCGTACTTTTGCAGCAAGATCGACACCGGAGGAAATACGTCCCAGTGTTTCATGCCCCGAACTACTCAGCATAACTAGCGCGAGGAACGCGCCTGCATAACAAGTAACGCTGGCAAGGTAACAACGCCGTAAACAAAAGGCCAGAGCGGTACCTAACACCCCAACACCGACAGAAACTATCAGCCAAACGGTGTAATTGTCGTACTGTACGAGATTTTCTAGCGGCTTAAATGTAAAGATAAACAGCATGCTTATAAAACAAACGCCAAGCACTCCGCCGGATAGGATGAGTTGCCAGCGCCAGTAAGATGATGCGTGCGATAATGCCGCGCCGGCCAGTAATGCCAGCGCAGGGAATATTGGAATGGTGTAGCCTGGCAACTTAGAATGAGACGCGCTAAAAAAAATAAAAATGGACACAGCCCACACGAGCAGTAAGAGGGAAGGGTTGAAGCCGTTTTTGTTAGGTTGTTGCTGTGCCTGTTTTGGCATGTTGAATAGCTGCGGCAACCACGGAAAAAACCCAATCATTAACAGCGGCAAAAAATAAAAAACAGACCCTGTTCGATTGTGTTCGTCTGTAGTAAATCGCTCAAAATGTTCGTGGATAAAGAAGAAGTGTGGGAACTCAGGGTTTTTAATTGAGACCAGCACAAACCAAGGCGCGGCAATCAATAAAAAAACGCATAAGCCGCTTGCAATGTGCAGGTGTGACCATAGGCGCCAATCGCGCGCCAATAGAGAATAAACCACTAGCACCATGCTAGGTAACACAATGCCAACCAAGCCTTTAGACAACACAGCCAAAGCCATTGCCGCCCAGCAACACCACATCCATCGCCTTTGTTCGCGTATTGTATTTGAAGGCTGCTGGGCTAAAAGGAGTGTGCACAGAGCAAAAGCCATCATGCCAGATAGTCCCATATCCAGCGAATTAAAGTGCGAGCCAAGCGCCCAAGATGGCGAACTAGCCAACACTACAGCGGCTAGAAATCCAGCACGTGCGCCAAATATCCGCCAGCCAGTGAAGCCGACGGCTATCACGCTTAGAAAGCCTGTCAATGCGACCCAAAACCGTGCCTGCCATTCTCCTAAACCAAATAGTTGATACGTGAGCGCGGTCGCCCACATTTGCAGCGGTGGTTTTTCAAAATACTTGTAGTCGTTGTAGCGGATAGTAATCCAGTCGCCAGAAACCCACATTTCACGGGCTATTTCCGCATAACGTCCCTCGTCGGTTGGAACTAAATGGCGATAGCCTAAAGGCAAAAACCAAGCCAATGCCAATAAAAAAAGCAAAAGGCCGATCACTTTTGGTTGTAAGAAATTTGCGTCAGATTGTTGGCTTGGAATCAATGCTTTTGAGTTAAATGTTTTTTGGGTCGATTGCATATACATTCACCCGCGCCCAATGCCGCGCCCAATACCGTAATAAACAAAGCCAGCGCTCTTCATTTCTTTGGGTTCGTATTGGTTGCGGCCATCAAAAATAACCGCTTGCTTTAAGACCGCTTTAATTGCAGAAAAGTCTGGCTGTTGAAAGCGTTTCCATTCCGTCACAAGCACAAGTGCATCGCTGTTTTGCAGGGCGGCGTATTTATCTGGCGCAAAGCTTAAACGCTGCTCTGCTAACCAGCGTGGCTCGACCATTTTGCGCGTATTTTCAACAGCGACTGGATCATAAGCGCATACCGTAGCGCCTGCATCCAAAAGCTGCCGAATGAGAACCAAGGAGGAGGCATCGCGCATATCGTCTGTGTTGGGCTTAAACGAAAGCCCCCACAATGCAAAGTTTAGCCCCGTTATATTGCCATTAAAATGTGTGTATATTTTCTCAAACAGCGTGCGTTTTTGCTGCTCATTGCGCGCCATCACTGCGTTTAGTAGTAATGGTTCTATGCCTCGCGCTTGAGCCATATCAATCAGTGCCCGTACATCTTTTGGAAAACAAGAGCCACCAAAACCACAGCCAGGATAGATAAACGAATAGCCAATGCGTGCATCAGAGCCAATGCCTTTGCGCACCTGCTCAATATCGACACCCATGCGATCGCAAAGTGTGGCTATTTCATTAATGAATGAGATTTTTGTCGCCAGCATGGCATTTGCGGCGTATTTAGCCATTTCTGCCTCGCGCAAGCCCATCACGAGTACTTTGTCGTGATTCATCGAAAACGGGTGATAAAGTTGCGCAAGTTTATGCTGGGCGCGATCGGTTTCGCAGCCGATAATGATGCGATCAGGACGCATAAAGTCAGTAATGGCACTGCCTTCTTTCAGAAATTCAGGGTTGCTCGCTACATCGAACTCAATACCTACATTGCGCTGCGCCAACTCTTCATTTATCCATTTAATAACGCGCTCGCCAGTACCCACTGGCACAGTGGATTTTCCAACCACCAACACGTAATGCTGCATGTGTTTGCCAATGGCGCGCGCCACCGCTTCAACGGCGGATAAATCAACGCTACCATCTGCTGCAGAGGGAGTGCCGACGGCAATAAAAACCAAGTCTGCATCTTGCATGGCATGTGCTAAGTCATCGGTGAATTGCAGCAACCCGGTGGAAACCGTCTGCCTCACCATGTCTTCCAATCCGGGTTCGTAAATACTAATTATTCCAGCGCGCAACTGGGATACTTTTACCGCATCAATATCTACACAGGTGACAGAGTTGCCTGTTTCAGCAAAACAAGCACCCGTCACCAGCCCAACGTATCCGGTTCCCACTACAGCAATTTTCATACAGCTATCTTCACTTTAAATGTTTGACATTATTGATTGGCAGTGGGCTTTTTCCCCACAAGGTAATAACTACGCCGATGATCTTCAAAGCGAGCCAGAACCTGTAATTGATCCACATTGAAAGTGTCACCAGCAACTAGCCCCATTGTTTTTGGGTTTTGTTGCAGGTTACGCGTAAGCATGTTCGAGTCCATTTCCACCGGCAAAATATCGTGTAAATAAAATGTTGATGCGCCGGCGACTTTTTCTGATGGCTGAAACAAAATCAGTTGATAGCCTTGTTCGCGTAGTTTTTGAGCTGACTCAAACAGGGGGCGAAGTGAGGATTTTTTATCTTGATTGGGTAAAAAATACTGGGCGAAAATAATGTAGCTGCCAATCACTAACAACATGACTGCTACGCTTACTCGCGTATAAATTGGCTTTGTGCGTAGCAGCAAAGCATCAAAATGATGAGCGGCGAGCAGCGCAGCAGCGGGATAACAATAGACTAAATAGACCTGTCGTTTTCCCGATGAAATAGACAACAAAATAAAAGTTACGACTAACCAGCAGCTATAAAAAAAACCGGTTCGATCACTTTGTCCGTGCTTGTATTGTTGCCAGCCAGCAAACACTACAAGCAATGTCCAAGGCAAAAAAAGCTCGGGTAATTTTTTTAAATAATAATAAAAAGGCTCATTGTGTGCGTCTCCAGCAAAGTCACCGGAAAAACGTCCTACGCTATTGCCCCAAACCACATCATAAACCGCGCTCCAGCCCAAATTTTGATGCAAAAAAAACAACCAAAGCATTAAGGGTAGTAGTGCAAAAAAAGCAAATAGCGCGGGCAAAAACCACTGCTGTAATACAAATTTTTTGTCGATAAAAAAAGTTAATGCAATCAGATAAACGGCAATCACCACGCCTGGAATCGCCAAGCCAACAACGCCTTTACTTAACGTAGCCACTGTTAAACCGAAGGCGTAAACACACCAAAAAATATAGGCTTTTTTTTCTGTTGCGATGAAAAAAGACAGTAGCGATATGGCAATGCCGCAAGTGACCAGCATGTCTTCACTTGCCATGCGCGCATTTGCCCAAAACTGTCCCATCGTCAACAATAACAGCGCAGTGATAAAGCCGCGCCGCAAAGAAAATCCTAAACGATGCACGCCAAACATTAGAAAAAAGGCTGTAATCAAGCCAGCCAGCACGGACGGCAATCTTGCCGCTGCTGCGTTAATTCCGAAATAGCGCATGGCAAAACTTTCCAGCCAAACACTGAACGGTGGTTTTTCTAAAAACGGCGTGCCGCTTAATTTTGGCACCACATAATCGCCTGAAATCAACATTTCAGCGGTGATGCCTGCCACTCTAGGTTCGGTTGTTTTTGTCAGGTCGTAACCATTTAAATTCACGCCCAGCAGCGCAATGCCCAATAACAGCAAAACACCATACAGTGATATGGTTTTATTGTGTATTTGCATGATCTGCTGATTCCGTCGGTGTAATCACCTCTTGAATAATAAATTTTGGCCTCGCCCTTACATCGTAATAAATGCGGCCAATATATTCCCCTAGCAAACCGATGCCCATAAACTGTGCGCCAACAAAAATAAATAGAATGGCAAACAACGGGAAAACCCCATTAACGCCCCATTCAGTGCCATACAGTAAGCGAAGTATCAGTAAAATAACTGCAAACAAAACGCCAAAAGCAGCAATCGTTACGCCAAGAACAGTTAACAAGCGTAGCGGGGCAGTTGATGTAGATGTCACTAAGTCAAATTGCAAATTGATAAGCTTTAGCAAATTGTATTTCGACTCGCCCGCTGCGCGCTCTTCATGTTGTACAGGAATTTCCGTTGTGTAGCGCGCAAACGAGGCTGCGAGCAGGGGGATGAACGTACTGCGTTCGTGGCATAGCAGCATGGTTTCAACAATCTGTCTGCGATATGCACGCAACATGCAGCCGTGATCGGTCATTTTCACGCCCGTCATTTTTTCCCGACAATAATTTACAAGTTTTGATGCGTTGCGCCGAAACCAACTGTCCTGCCGTTGTGTGCGAATGGTGCCGACAACTTCATAGCCTTTGGCGGCTTCGGCAATCAGACGTGGAATTTCTTCGGGCGGATTTTGCAAATCGGCATCTAGTGTGATCACCAAATCACCGCGAACTTTGGAAAATCCCGCCATGATGGCTGCGTGCTGGCCGTAGTTGCGATTTAAAATGACTGCAACAAAAGGAGAGTTCGGCTCGGAAGCCGCAGCAGAAATAATCTTCATGGAGTCGTCGCGGCTGCCATCATCTACCAAAATAATTTCGGCTCGCATCGGTAATTCCGCTGCCACGGCGCGGCACCGCTGTAACAGTTGCGGTAGGTTTTCACTCTCGTTGAATACGGGGATAACAACCGAAACAAACCGCACGTTATAGGGCTGCATAAAGATTAACCTTGGCAAAAAACAGTTTTAATGCTTTTGACTACGCGATCAACATTGCTTGTTGTCATGTCGGGAAACAGCGGCAGCGAACAGATTCGCGCAGAGTTCCATTCTGTGTTTTGTAACGAATGTGCCAACGGAAAATCCGCCTGTTTTTCCCGATAGTACTTTTGTTCGTGTATGGCACGGAAATGCAGCCCGCAACCGATATTTTCGGTTTTCATCTGTGCAATAAAGGTATCGCGAGAGCCTTTCAGTATGCGCACTACAAATAAATGCCAGCTATGCGTGTGCTCCCACGCCGGCGGCGACAGGGGTGAGATTTCCTCTACATCGCGCAGCGCGTGCAAGTAATATGCAGCCAGCTCAGCGCGTTTGCCGTTGATGGTATCCAGCCGCTGTATTTGGTTCAGTGCCAAGGCTGCGCACATATCGGGTAGGTTGTACTTAAAGCCAGGTTCTATCACTTCTGCTTGTGGTGTACGCCCGTGCGTAGCGCGATCAAAAGAATCAACACCCAAGCCGTGGAATTTCAAACGGCGCAATTGGGCGGCAAGCGCGTCATTGTCTGTCACTATCACGCCACCCTCAGCGGATGTGACGTTTTTAATTGCTTGCAGCGAAAAAATAGCATCGCTACCTGCACCGATAGGCTGCCCGCAGTACGTGCTGCCCAGCACGTGAGCAGCATCTTCTACTAGCTGAATTTTGTACGTTGCGGCAACGGCACGAATGGCACGAATGTCTAACGGCGCACCGGCAAAATGCACAGGAATAATCAGCTTTGTTTTGGGTGTAATGGCGGCACGAATGTTTTCGGCACTCACCATCAGATTGTCACGGTCGACATCCACAAATACCGGTGTCGCTCCCAACAAAGTAATGAGGTTGACCGTAGACACCCACGTTAAAGATGGGGTGATGACTTCATCACCAGCACCGATGCCCAGCGCAGTCAGGTAAATATGCATTCCAGCCGTAGCCGAACAGACCGCTATTGCGTGTCTTGCGCCTGTGAGAGAGCAGAAAGCATCTTCTAGGGCTGCTGCACGCGAGCCGGTTGTGATCCAGCCAGAGCGCAGCACGTCAGCCACCGCGGCTATGTCGCTTTCGGTTACGTTTGGCTTACAAAAGGGCAGAAAAGTTTCCGTCACGAACGTAAATCTCTTGTCAAATTACAGAAGATAACGCGGCAAGATACCAAAAAAACGATACGGCAATACCCGCGAACCCCTTACCTCAAGGGCGGCGAACTGTATACTATGCGCCGCTTGTAAGGAAGGCCGAGAAAACAAGCCCGAACGAAGAAAAGCACAGACCACTCACCCATTTTTGACGCAGCGCGCAGCGAGTACCAGATGAAAACAATTGTATTTGCCTATCATGACTTTGGCTGCGTAGGTATTGAAGCACTCATCAATAGCGGCTATGAGATTGCGGCTGTGTTTACTTACCGCGATGCGCCGGATGAAACGGTCTATTTCAGGTCAGTTGCCAAGCTTTGCGCACAACGGAATATCCCCGTTTTTGTGCCAGATCAAATCAATCATCCTTTGTGGCAGGAGCGTATTCTTGCCTTAGCTCCTGACTATATCTTTTCTTTCTACTACCGTGACATGCTGCCAGATTTCCTGTTGACGCTGGCCAAAAAAGGGGCGTACAACCTGCATGGCTCGCTGCTGCCACACTATCGCGGCCGCGCGCCGTTGAACTGGGTTCTGGTAAATGGCGAAACACAAACCGGTGTGACGCTGCATCACATGATTAAACAGGCAGATGCCGGCGATATAGTCGGCCAGCGTATCGTGCCAATTACAGATGCCGACGATGTGCTCAGTCTGCAACAAAAAATGCTGCAAGCCGCCAGTGATCTCTTAGCGCAACAACTGCCGTTAATCGTAGCAGGAAAGGCCACGCGCACGCCGCAAGACTTGTCGAAATCCAGCTATTTTGGCCGCCGCACACCGAGTGACGGTGACATTGATTGGTGCAAGCCAGCCGCTACTGTGCGTAATCTGATACGTGCTGTCACGCAACCTTATCCAGGTGCGTTCAGCCATGCGGGGAATCGCAAAATTACGGTGTGGGAAGCAGATGTGGTTGAACATGTCACCGGTGCTGCGCCGGGCACGGTGATTGCGGAAGCCCCGTTAACGATTGCTTGTGCTCAAAATGCCATTGTGATTAAAACAGGGCAAACAGAGAGTGGCTTGTATCTGTCCGGTCAGCAACTCGCGTGGGAGCTGAATCTTGTTTCGGGGAGCCGCTTGGGTCGTAAGGCGGGTGATATTGCGCACGCAAATTATCGCCCCAAAGTTCTTATTCTTGGCGTAAATGGTTTTATCGGCAGTCACCTGAGCGAAAGACTGCTGCGTGACGGTGCCTTCGAGGTGTACGGGATGGACATGTCCTGCAGTGCTTTAGGGCACTTACTGGATCATCCTGACTTTCATTTTGTCGAGGGCGACATCAGCATCCACAGTGACTGGATTGAGTATCACGTTAAGAAATGCGACGTAGTGCTGCCGCTGGTGGCTATTGCTACGCCCATTGAATACGTTCGCAACCCATTGCGCGTGTTTGAGTTGGATTTTGAAGAAAATCTTAAAGTTGTGCGTTACTGCGCACAGTACAACAAGCGCGTGATTTTCCCTTCCACATCCGAAGTGTATGGCATGTGTCAGGAGACAGAATTTGATGAAGACAGCTCCAATCTCGTGCTGGGGCCGATCAACAAAGAGCGCTGGATTTACTCTTGCGTCAAGCAGTTGTTAGATCGCGTAATCTGGGCGTATGGCAACAAGGGCTTGCGCTTCACACTGTTCCGCCCATTCAACTGGATGGGGCCGCGTTTGGATAGCCTCAACTCTGCCCGCGTTGGCGGTTCACGCGCTATCACTCAATTGATTTTGAATTTGGTTGAAGGCACACCGATTCAGTTGTTTGATGGCGGCGAGCAAAAACGCTGCTTTACCGATATTGATGATGGTGTTGAAGCCTTGTTTCGTATCATCGAAAACAAAAATAGCTCGTGTGATGGCAAAATCATCAATATTGGCAACCCCGATAACGAGGCCAGCATCAAGCAATTGGCTGAAATATTGGTGGAAAAATTTGAAGTGCATCCGTTGCGCAAGCATTTTCCTCCTTTTGCTGGCTTCAAAGTACAGGAGAGCAGCGCGTTTTACGGCGCGGGTTATCAGGATGTGCAATACCGCCGTCCTAGCATTCGCAATGCCAAGCGTTATATAGACTGGGTGCCCACGTCTACGCTCGAACAGTCAATTGATAGCACGCTAGATTTCTTCCTGCGCTCAGCCATCGTGGAAGCCGGTGTTGAATCCTCTGTTAAAGCGAGGCCTCTCACGACTCGTGAAACAGCGTCTGCAAAATGAGTCGTACCTATGAAGCCACAGCTACGCCGATTGTGGTCGGGCTACGTATAGATGTAGATACCTATCGCGGCACACGCCTCGGTGTGCCTGCGCTGGTGGAAATCTTGGCCGAATTCGATATTCGCGCCAGTTTTTTCTTCACCGTTGGCCCAGACAATATGGGGCGGCACTTATGGCGACTCTTGAAGCCGGCTTTTTTGATCAAGATGTTGCGCTCAAAAGCTGCTTCGCTGTACGGTTGGGATATTCTTTTGCGCGGCACATTTTGGCCTGGAACGCTTATCGGAAAAAATCAAGCAGACATCATCCGCGCCACTCGCAACTGCGGCCATGAAATGGGCTTGCACGCATGGGATCACCATAGCTGGCAGGTAAATATAGATCGTTACACACCGGAGAAAATGCTGGCGCAATTGCAACAAGGTTTCGATCAGTTAAGCGCCATTCTTGGGGCGGCTCCTACTTGTTCCGCTGCCGCCGGTTGGCGTTGCAACGAATTGGCACTGAAACTCAAAGAGCGTTTTAACTTTCTCTACAATAGCGATTGTCGTGGCACGCATCTATTCCGGCCACAGGTAGATGGTCGGTGCTTCACGCCGCAAATCCCTGTCACGCTGCCTACTTACGATGAAGTAATTGGGCAAAACGGCATTAGTGATGCCAATTACAACGATTTTATCCTCAAGCAGTTCCTGCCGGATCGCCTCAATGTTTACACCATTCATGCCGAGGTGGAAGGTATCGCCAAGCAGGCGCAATTTGCACAACTGCTGGCATGCGCCAAAGAACGTGGCATTGTTTTTCAGACGTTGGGCGGTCTGTTACCCGCAGACATTCAAAAGCTGCCTGCTGCAAAGTTGGTAAAACAAACCCAACTTGGGCGCGAAGGCTGGCTTGCGCAACAAGGCGCAGACATCAGCACAGCCGAGCAGCATGCGTGACCGCGTATCTAGCCTTATTCATTACAATACTACTCACCGTCAGTGGTCAAGTTTTGCAAAAACAGGTCGCCGACGCATTCGCCCTGCAAGAACACACCGAGCAGCCCCCATTACGCTTTCCGTTTTATCTGCGCCAACCCAGTTTTTGGTCAGCGTTGCTTTGCTTGGGTCTTGCGCTATTGGCTTGGCTGGTTGTGTTAAGGCACATGGATGTTAGCCGCGCTTACGCGCTATTGAGTATCAATTACCCTCTGATGTTGGTGGTGGCACATTTTGGATTTGGTGAGGTGATTCCGCTACGTCGTTGGCTGGGCGTGTGCGTGGTTTGCATGGGTTTAGTTTTGGTGTTTTTGAAGTGATGGGCGAGCTTATATAGCGCTTGCATTGCCAAATTTCGGTCACGCCTTGTTGCAACAGGCGTTTAAAATTCCAGTGCCTTGTCTAAATTATATTTCCGCGAGTATTATGAAGCTGGTAGTAGTTCTTTGATGGACTTCTGCTGAAGTTGCGGTTTATGTCAATAAAACCAGACAGGATGCGGGAAATGGAAGTAACAAACCAACAAAAAGACAGTGCAAATTTGATCTCCCTGAAAAACCTTGGGGCAGCCACCGTCAACATACTGAATGCTATTGGTATTCGTACACGTGACGATCTTGCCGCCGTTGGTTCTGCACAAGCATTCCGGCTTATAAGGCAGCGCGGCATCAACGCATCCCTAGCCATGCTGTACGCACTAGAAGCTGCTTTGCTCGACGTGCATTGGAAGTCATTGGAGGCGACACTAAAGGCACAGTTGGTCAAAAAAGTAGAGCAAATGGACGAGGAAGATAAAGTCGCCGCTTGATTTTTTAATACGGCCGCTGATCGTTCCAGTGTCTTGTGTGCTGTGCTAGTTTGTCGATTGACGCTATTGAGGTGCGCTTAATTGAAACTGATGTTACGCAACCCTCCCCCTGATAAGCTTGCCGAATGAAAAAAGCCGACCTTGATTTATACACCGACTATTTGTTGAGCACTTTTGGTGCT
>JAYVJM010000091.1:0-58557 GCA_043769275.1 Cellvibrionales bacterium
AGCTCAATCCCTTCGCGCTTTGTCGGAAATTACTCATCAACGCATCGCGAGCCGCCTATGCAGAACTTCAGCAATTTAGCGCGGCTGCGTAACATCAGCCACGTAATAGATAACAAGGTCGCAGTTGTCTTGCTCTCTTGCTTTTCAAAATGCAGTCCCACGTTGGTATGGCTCGATAGATTGGCACCTGCGTCATTTTTTGCGCAAAGGATCAGCCCATTTTCGCCGACAATACACACTTCCTGGTCTGAAATGGCTATGGAATGCAGGTCGAGTGCGCCATGCCAGCTCTTGTATACAGACGGCAGCGATACCCTCTCCCAGTCCAGCCCAGTAGGGCTCTGCAACACCATACCGTTGGCTCCCACTGCCACGAATTGGCTGTTGGTGCGATTCCATACCACATCATAAAGGTCTTGCTGTGTACCGGAGGCAATTTGTCTCCAGTTTTTAGCATCGGTGCTTATGTATATAACGCCACCATAGCCAACCGCAACAAGATAACGCTCATTATTGATCACTGCGCTTGCGACGTTGGTTAGGCCGTTTCGGCTTGCATTGGCGTAATGACAAAGTGACATGCCCATAGAGAAAACAAGGGCTAACAGCAGAGTAGACGCTCTAAAGCGCATGGGCTTTCCTTTGGTCGGCGGATGTTGAGGATGCTTTTTTCAGAGAGAAATTAGCGGCACCAGCTCAGGCAACACTCGATCACATTGGTTTGCGCCGCTCTAGCTGCACAAAGCTGTAGGGGTAAGGATTGCCTTCACTTGGCACAAAATCTTCGCGTGCGCACTGTTGCCATTCTTCTGGATTTAATGCGGGAAAGACGGTGTCGCCGGCAATATCTACCCCGAGTTCCGTGAGATAAATATGCTGTACCTGTGGCAGCGCAACCGTATAAATTTGCAGGCCGCCGATGATAAAAATTTCATCAACACCATCGCGCGCAGCGACCATGCGCGCCAACGCCAAGGCCGCGGGGAAGTCTGCAACGAGGTGTGCGCCCTCTGTTTGCAGCCCTGCTTGGCGACTAACAACGATATTGGTGCGGCCAGGCAATGGGCGAACACGGGTCAGCGAATCCCAGGTGCGTCGACCCATGATGACGGGTTTCCCTAAGGTCAAGGCTTTAAAATGCTTCAGGTCTTGGGGCAGGTGCCACGGTATCTGATTGCCTGCGCCGATCATGCCGTTTTGCGCACGAGCGACGATCAAGGCCAAAGTCACATAGACTCCTGTGGTTGCTCGAGCAGCTTCAGATTTGAGCGCCAAGGTGTATTTGCCGCGCATTTGCTTGTGTTTCCTCTCGGTCACAATACCTATCCAGTTGCTGAGCTTTAACATCCGCTATGGATATGCGTTTTTCAGGATAATGGTGGTGAGATAGGGATTTGAACCCTAGGTACGCTTGCGCGTACACAAACTTTCCAGGCTTGCGCCTTAAACCGCTCGGCCATCTCACCAGATTAAACACCCAAGATTCGGGGAGGGGGAACTCTACACAAGCACCCCTCTGAAAGCAATTTAAAGTCGTTTAGGTATACATAAGCCTGTGAAAAATCACATAAAACGAGCAGCTTTCATAGGGGCGAAGCCGATTCTTGTTTTTTTGAGTAGGTCAAATGTTTGGCCTTGGCTTGACAAGGTTTTTGGGCAGCTATAGTGTGCATGTGGATAAAAGTGGGCTAAAGTGGTAGTTATTGGATTTACTGCGGCTTGTACATTGCAGTCATTCGCAGAGAGCGCGTCATGTTTAGAGGCATAGCGGAAATCCATCTCGACCCGAAAGGTCGTTTGGCTATTCCAGCCAAGTACCGCGATGTACTGGCAGAGCTTTGCTGTGGTCAGCTAGTGGCCACTATTGATATTCAGGACGTTTGTTTGCGTATATATCCTTTGCCCGTGTGGCTCGTTTTGGAAGCGCAGCTAGAGGCTTTGCCTAGCACCAACCCTAATGTGCGTCGTATTCAGCGTTTGTTGCTGGGTTATGCCAGTGAGTTGGAGATGGATAGTGCGGGGCGCGTGCTGTTGCCTGCCTCTTTACGTAAATATGCGCAATTAGACAAAAAGCTGATGCTGGTAGGACAGGGTAGAAAACTTGAGTTGTGGAGTGAAGAAAACTGGCAGCGCTGCCTTGATGCTGCGGTAAATGGCGAATTTGGGTTGCCAGATGAAATTGCAACGATTTCCTTCTAGCTCGACTTATGGATATTACTCGACCTATGGATATTAGAAGTCATAAGGCAGTTTTGTTGCATGAGGCGATGGAGGCGTTGATGCTGGGTGCAGGTGGTATTTATATCGATGGCACTTATGGGCGCGGCGGGCACAGTGGCGAGCTGCTGAAGCGGCTGTCGCCTGCGGGAAGGCTGCTGGCGTTTGATCGTGATCCAGTCGCTGTTGCTCATGCTCGTGCGCAGTATGCGGATGATCCACGCTTTGAAATGGTATCAGGAAAATTTTCAGCTATGCGTGCGGCCTTGTGTGAGCGTGGTTATGAGGGTCGCGTGCAGGGTGTCCTTGTGGATTTGGGTGTGTCGTCGCCGCAAATAGACGATGCTGAACGTGGCTTCAGTTTTATGAATGACGGTCCGCTCGATATGCGCATGGATACGCAGAACGGTATGAGTGCCGCTGATTGGATCAATCATGCATCCGTTGCAGATATGGCGGTTGTTTTTCGCGAGCTTGGCGAGGAGCGTCATGCAAAACGCATTGCCTCTGCGATTGAGCGTGAGCGCAAAGTAAACCCTTTCGAGCGTACACAGCATTTGGCGGAGGTGGTTACGCTCGCCAATCCGACGTGGGAAAAACACAAGCATCCAGCCACTCGTGTATTTCAAGCAATCCGTATTTTTATTAATGATGAATTGGGTGAGCTGCGCTCTTTATTGAATGATGTGGTCGATATGCTTGCACCCCACGGCCGTATTGCTGTGATCGCTTTTCACTCTTTGGAAGATCGCATTGTTAAGCAGTTTTTGCGTGCTCAGAGTTGCGGGCGCGAATTGCCGCGCGGCGTGCCGCAGATGGGCGGCCCTGAAGGCCAAACGATGCGTTTAGTGGGAAAGGCGATTAAACCAAGCGAAAAAGAAGTGTCCGAAAATCCACGTGCCCGCAGTGCCATATTGAGGGTTGGCGAAAAGCTGGGAGCCGGTGACGGGCTGCCTGTGGCCGCTAAATTAAGCAGAGGCATAAAAATCTAATGCTGCGAAATCAACCACAGGCCGTTTCGTGGCAAATTAGCGTGTTTGCGCTGCTATGTTTTTTGCTGCTGTTGTTGTCGGTAATGGGGAGCGCATTAGGTGTCATTGTCAGTACATTTGAAAACCGCCGTTATCTTGCGGAGTTAGAGGCGCTTCGTGTAGATGCGCGTGCTATGCAGGTATTGTGGGGGCAGTATTTGGTTGAAAAAAGCACGTGGGCAGCCTACGGGCGTATCCATGATATTGCTGTGCAGGGCTTGGCTATGCGTGCGCCACAAACGGATGCCATGCTGATTGTTAAGGTAAAGCAGTGAGTGCTTACGATGACGCTATCGTTCGCGACCGCAGAAAATCTGCGATCCATGGTCACGATAAAGCAAAATTGGATATGCAAAAAAAAGCGTCAGAAAAAGCAGTAAAAAAATCTGCGCGTGTACAGGATGGCAGTAATGAAAAAATGCTTTCCGGTGTTGCTGTTTGGCGATTTAAGGCGGTTGTCTGTTTATTGGTTTTGCTTGCCTTGTTGTTGATTTGGCGCATTGCGGATCATCAGGTGTTAAGGGGGCATGCATTTTTAGAAAAACAAGGCGATGCGCGTACCGTACGCACAGAAGTAATTTCTGCTCATCGCGGCATGATTGCGGATAGAAACGGCGAGCCGCTGGCGGTAAGCACGCCGGTAGTGACTTTATGGGCTAACCCCAAAGCACTGGGAAAAGATATCAATGGCTGGCGTGAAATAGCCGACGCGATGCGCTGGAGCAAAGCTGATTTGCAAGAAAAAATGGCACAGTACGGCGATAAAGAATTTATGTACTTAAAGCGCCATTTGTCGCCAGTGGAAGCGGAAGATATTCTCGCGTTAAAAATTGACGGCATTAACGCGCTACGTGAGTACAAGCGCTTTTATCCTGCCGGTGAAGTTGTTGCACAGTTAGTGGGGTTTACGAATATCGACGATAAAGGCCAAGAGGGTATTGAGTTGGCCTATGAGGATCAAATAAAAGGCAGGGAAGGAAAGAGACGTGTATTGAAGGACCTTAAAGGGAGAGCCGTTAAAGATTTAGGCGTTCTTAGACCAGAGCAAAATGGTATGGATGTCACCCTTAGTATCGATCTGCGTGTCCAGTATTTTGCATACACAATTTTGAAAAATATTGTCAGTGATTTTCAGGCGCTGGGTGGTTCTGCCGTGGTGCTGGATGTTGCTACGGGTGAGGTGTTGGCAATGGTGAGTTCGCCTTCGTTCAACCCCAATAATCGCGCTGGTATTAAGCCGTCCCAGATGCGTAATCGTGCATTGGTCGATGTTTTCGAGCCAGGATCAACCATGAAGCCCATTACTGTTGTGGCTGCATTGGAAAGTGGGAAATATAAGCCTGAATCACGCATTGACACTACGCCTGGCTCTATTGTTGTACAGGGAAAGCTATTGAAGGATCACAATAATTATGGGGTGATTGACTTAAAGAAGGTGATCGCTAAGTCGAGCCAAGTGGGTGTTACGAAAATTGCTTTGTCGCTTGAGCCGAATGCGGTGCGTGACATGTTTCACCGTTTTAGGTTTGGGCAATCTACAGGCACAGGTTTTCCAGGTGAAAGCTCTGGTGTGTTGCCAAGCTACCATCATTGGCGTGATCTTGACCGCGCTACGCTGGCGTTTGGGCATGGCGTTTCCGTTACTACCTTGCAGTTGGCGCAGGCCTATGGAGTGCTGGCCGATTACGGCGTGTTTAAGCCTTCATCTTTGTTGCGCGTGGATAAGCCGTTATCCGCTGAAAGAGTGGTTTCAGAAAAAATAGTGCGCCAAGTTTTGCCGATGATGGAGGCTGTGACGCAACTAGGCGGAACAGGTACGCGCGCGCGCGTGCCTTCATTTCGTGTGGCGGGCAAAACGGGTACTGTGCACAAATTGGGCGCAGGTGGATACAGCAAAGATAGATATATGGCGATGTTTGCAGGTCTTGCGCCGGTCAGCGCGCCGCGCTACGTCATTGCTGTGATGATAGATGAGCCGCACAGCGGAAAATATTACGGGGGCGAAGTGGCGGCTCCTGTGTTCGCGCAGTTGATGCAGGGTGTTTTGCAGTTGATGGGCACAGAGCCAGACGGTTTGCCGCTCAATAATCCAGATAAAAGCGTAGTGTCTGAGTCAAAATCCGCATCTGAAAAAGCGGTGCTTGTGGGGAAGAAAGCCGCATGAGCCGCCAGATGCAAGCCAAGAGTTTATACGATGTATCTGGGCAGGACTTGCACAAAAATATTCGCGTGCTTGATTTGCGTATGGATAGTCGACTTGTGCAGAAGGATGATTTGTTTTTTGCGCTGTCTTTGGATGCAAAGCAGCGTGCGCAGCATATTGATCAGGCGGTTAGTCAAGGATGTTCTGCTGTGGTAGTCGACGCGGGAGCGCCACTTTTTGAGCATGGCGTATTGCCGGTTGTCGCTATTAAAAATCTTCGTTCAGCTTTGGGGGAAATTGCAAATAATTTTTATGATCAGCCATCATCACAGGGCGTGGTCGTAGGAATTACAGGCACTAATGGCAAAACATCGTGCAGCCACTGGATGGCGCAAGCGTGGAGTGCAGTGGCAGGCTCTGCTGCTTTTATGGGTACGCTGGGTAGTTCGATAATAGAAAACGGCGTAGAAACGACAAGTCTACAATCATCCGGTTTAACGACAGCCGATGTGCTCAGCAATCATCGCGTATTGACGCAAATATTTTCCAGTGGCGCGAAAATGGTGGCTATGGAAGTGTCATCGCACGCATTAGATCAGGGGCGAGTTGATGGTGTTGGTTTTGACACGGCCGTTTTTAGCAATCTGACACGGGATCATCTGGATTATCACGGCGATATGGAGCGTTATGGCCAAGCAAAGCAGCAACTGTTTTTACGGCCTGATTTAAAGCATGCCATTGTCAATATTGATGATGTGTTTGGTCAGTACTTGCTAAAAATAATCGCTGAAAAAAATAGCGGCGTGCGTCGATTGAGCTATGCGGTCGCAGATAAAACAGCCGACATCTGTGTGCAATCGTATTCAGCGACGGGTCGAGGTATCCATGCGCTTGTGCGTACGCCCTGGGGCGAGGGCGAGCTTTGCAGCAATAGCCCAGGAGAATTTAATTTACTAAATTCACTAGCTGTTCTGGCTGTTTTATGTAGCCACGGCTTGGCGTTTGAGTCGGCGTTGACTGCAATAAAGCAGTTGCGGGCAGTATCAGGGCGCACGCAGATAGTAAGTGAAGTAGAAGACGATGTATTGGTTGTTGTGGATTATGCGCATACCCCTGACGCTTTACAGAAAATTCTGCATGCGATGCGCCCACAAACAGGCGGAAAGTTATGGTGCGTTTTTGGTTGTGGTGGTGAGCGTGACGCAGGCAAGCGCCCACAAATGGGCGCTATTGCCGAAAGTTTTTCCGATGTTGCGGTGATTACAGACGACAACCCTCGCAATGAAAATTCGCAAAATATTATTGATGGAATTATCGCGGGGTTTAAAAATAAAAACTTTCATGTGGAGCGAGATCGCTCTCGAGCCATTCAGTTTGCCATTCATGAAGCTGCTGCTGCTGATGTCGTTTTGATTGCAGGCAAAGGCCATGAAAGCTATCAGGATATCTGTGGAAAAAAACTGCCTTTTTTAGATGAAAGCTGTGCGAAGTTGGCGTTGCGGCAGCGTAAAAATAAACAGCTTAGAGGAGTTGCGCATTCATGATGAATCCCTTGTCTTTACGCACCATAGCGCAGGTTTGTTCGGGATATTATTCTGGTGCAGATATCTTTTGTGAGCGAGTGAATATAGATAGTCGTCGAGTTGAGCACGGCGATTTATTTATCGCGTTGCGAGGCGATGTTTTTGATGCGCACGATTTTTTAGTTGACGCTGAAAAGGCGGGCGCAACAGCCGCCTTGGTGGAAAAAAGGCAAGCTAATTGTTTGATGCCGCAGGTGTTGGTTAGTAACACGCTAATCGCTTTGGGCGAATTGGCTGCATTTAATCGAGCGGCATTTAAAAAGAAAGTTATTGCCTTAACGGGTAGCGCAGGAAAAACAACAACCAAAGAAATGATCGCTGCCATTCTTGCTCAAACAGGGAACCCGTTAGTGACGGAAGGTAACCTCAACAATCATATCGGCGTGCCATTAACTTTGCTGCGTTTGGCGCTTGAACACGAAAGCGCAGTGATAGAAATGGGCGCGAGCGGTTTGGGTGACATTTCCTATTTGAGTAAAATGGCAAAGCCGGATATAGCGTTGGTTAGTAATGTAGCTGCTGCGCATATTGCCGGTTTTGGCAGTATTGAAAATGTGGCGTTAGGTAAAAAAGAAATTTTTGACGGCTTGGCTGCAAATGGCGTTGCCATTATCAATCTTGATAATGCTTACACGGCAAATTGGCTGGCAGATACCGCTGCGTACTTTTCTGTATTGACGTATTCCATTGAAAAAAAAGCGGATGTGTTTGCCGCTGCTATCAAGCAAACAGCTTCTGGTATGGAGTTTACCTTGTGTTATGGCGGGGAAGTCTGTTTGGTGTCGCTGGCGTTTTTAGGTAGACACAATGTCGCGAATGCCGTTGCTGCTGCGGCCTGTTGTTTGGCGCTTGGTAAAAGCCTGCCTGAAGTTGCATCGGGATTACAGAGAGCGAAACCCTACAAAGGTCGCTTGCAGCGCAAGAAGGGACTGAACGGCTGCCTGATCGTTGATGATAGTTATAACGCGAATCCCGCTTCGTTGCAGATGGCTATTGATAGCCTAATGGCGTGCGGTGGCGAGCCGATTTTGGTGCTGGGTGATATGGCTGAATTGGGCGCCGATGCTGCGAGTATGCATCGCGCTGCTGGAGAGTACGCGCATCTAGCCGGTGTGAAAAAATTATTAGCATATGGTGAATTGTCTAAAGCAACAGTTGCTGGCTTTGGCGAAGGGGCGCGGCATTTTGCAGATTGGCAAAGTTTGGCAGATGCGTGTCTTTTAATGGCAGATTCTGATGCCGCTTTTCTGGTGAAGGGCTCGCGCAGCGCTGGAATGGAGCGTGTGGTGAATGCGCTAGTCGTTTCCGAAAAAACTACGGAGAAGGAAAAAATATAATGCTGATTTGGCTGGCAAATTATTTAGCGCAGTTTCACACGGCCTTTGGCGTTGTAAATTATTTAACGTTTCGCGCCATTATGAGCGTGCTAACCGCGCTGGCTTTGTCGTTGTGGATGGGGCCTGTTGCCATTGCGTATCTGAAGCGGCTGAAGGTGGGACAGTCTGTACGTGATGATGGCCCGCAAAGCCATCTGAGTAAATCGGGCACGCCGACAATGGGCGGCATCATGATTTTGGCATCTATCTGTACTAGCACTTTGTTGTGGGCGCGTTTAGATAATCGTTTTGTATGGGCTGTACTGCTGACATCTGTGCTGTTTGCCGCGATTGGCTGGGTGGATGATTGGCGCAAAGTTGTCGAGAAAAATTCGCGAGGTTTGCCTTCGCGCTGGAAGTATTTTTGGCAGTCTCTGTTTGGTTTAGGTGTTGCTGTTTTTCTTTATAAAACAGCAGCAAGCCCAGTTGAGACACAGCTATACATACCCTTCTTTAAAAATGTGGTGATTAATCTTGGTTGGTTTTTTATTCCGCTCGCCTATTTTGTCATTGTAGGTAGCAGCAATGCGGTGAATTTAACCGATGGTCTTGATGGTTTGGCGATAATGCCATCGGTCATGATTGCTTTTGCGTTGGCTGTTTTTGCGTATGTCACGGGCAACATAAAATTTGCACAGTATTTGAATATTCCTTATGTCGCAGGCAGTGGGGAGTTGGTGATCTTTTGCGGCGCTTTAATTGGCTCTGGCTTGGGCTTTCTTTGGTTTAACACTTATCCCGCGCAAGTGTTTATGGGTGATGTTGGCGCTTTGGCCTTGGGCGCGGCATTGGGTTTGATTGCCGTTATTGTGCGTCACGAAATTGTATTTTTCATTGTGAGCGGCGTGTTTGTCATGGAGACGGTGTCGGTCATTTTACAAGTGGCATCATTCAAATTGACCGGTAAACGTATTTTCCGTATGGCTCCCATACACCACCATTTTGAATTAAAGGGTTGGCCAGAGCCGCGTGTCATTGTGCGTTTTTGGATTATTACCGTCATTCTCATGTTAATTGGTTTGGCAACGCTCAAACTCAGATAAGTTGGCAGCTAAAACTATGACGATTATTGCAACGGATAGAAAATATATAGTCATTGGCCTTGGAGAGTCAGGCTGGGCATGTGCGCGCTTTTTACGTGCGCGTGGAGATGTGTTTGTGATGATGGATACGCGGATTTCGCCGCCTAGTCTTTCTGCATTTCAGAAAGAGTTTCCCGATGTCTCGGTGATTTGCGGCGCGCTAGATAGCGCGCTGCTTGTGCAGGCTAATGAGATTGTTGTAAGCCCAGGCATTTCTCTCGCGGAGCCTGCGTTGCAGGCGGCAAAAAGAGCAGGTGTATCGCTGGTAGGCGATATTGAATTATTTGTGCGACACACAAAAAAGCCGATTATTGCCATTACTGGTTCAAACGCTAAAAGTACCGTGACCACACTGGTAGGCGAAATGGCGGTAGCTGCTGGGCTTTCCGTCGGTGTGGGTGGCAACCTCGGCATTCCTGCATTAGACATGTTGGATGATGGGCGTATTGATTGTTATGTGTTGGAGTTGTCTAGTTTTCAGTTGGAGACGACGTTTTCTTTGTGCGCTCAAGTGGCGGTTCTTTTAAACATCAGTGCCGATCATATGGATAGATACGAGAATTTGCAGGCATATGTTTTGGCGAAGCAACGTATTTACCGCGGTGCGCAGCATGTTGTTTTTAATCGAGCTGATAAATTAACGCACCCGATGTTGGCAAACCAACAAACAGCTTGGTCTTTTGGTTTGGATATGGGTGACCGTTTTTCCGTGGGTATAAAAAATATCTCAGGAGAAGACTGCTTGGTTCGCAATATGCGCGAGCCGCTCCTGCGTGTGGATGATGTGCCGTTGGCGGGCAGCCATAACATAGCCAATGTGGTGGCGGCTTTGGCTATTGCGAGTGCGGCTGGTTGGGATATTGCCGCTTGTGTTGCTGCTGTAAAGAAATTCAGCGGTCTTGCACATCGTTGTCAGTTTGTTGCAAAAGAAAAAGGCGTGTCGTTTTTTAATGATTCTAAGGGTACCAATATCGGCGCGACAATTGCTGCTATTACGGGCTTGGCTGCTGCGAAAAAAAATATTGTTTTGATCGCTGGTGGAGAAGGGAAAGGTGCTGATTTTTCAGATATGGCGGCCTGTGTACAAGCGCACGTCAAGCATATTGTGTTAATTGGTAGAGACGCGGATTTAATTGCGTCTGCTTGTACAGGTGCGGCGCACAGCAAGGCATCATCAATGGCGGCTGCCGTGCAGCAGGCGGCGCAATTGGCTACGGAAGGGGACATTGTGTTGTTGTCGCCCGCTTGTGCCAGTTTTGATATGTTCAAAAACTACGAAGATCGCGGTAGACAATTTTGTGTCGCTGTGGAGTCTTGCGTATGAAAAGCCTGCACGCATTTATTTATCCTGTGTCATCTGCTTATCCGGTGAAAAAAACAGAGGACGGCAGTGTTTTGTGGTGTATGGATATGCCAATGCTTGTTTTTGCGCTTGCATTGTTTTTTCTTGGTTGGGTTATGGTCAGTTCTGCCTCGATGGATTACGCATGGCATGGTACGGCAGACGCATTTTATTTCAGCAAACATCACGGTGTTTATGTCTTGTTGTCCATTTTATGTGGCGCTGTCGTGCTCGCCGTGCCCATCTCCGCTTGGCGGCGATTGGACGCTGCGTTTCTTGTTCTTGCTGCTTTGTTGTTGCTGATTGTGCTGGTGCCTGGGATAGGGCGGCGTGTTAATGGCGCTCAACGCTGGCTAAATTTCGGCTTTATGACTTTGCAGGTTTCAGAAATTGCGAAATGGGCAGCTATGGTTTTTTTCGCCGGTTATCTTGTGCGTCGCCGTGCAGATATGCAAAACAGCATGTGGGGTTTTTGTAAGCCGTTTATTGTGCTGGGTGTTTTGGCCGCATTGTTGTTGGCTGAACCGGATTTCGGCGCAACGGTTGTAATTGGTTTATCTACTCTGGCGTTGTTGTTTCTAGCAGGCGCGCCGCTTGTGCGTTTTGTTTTGTTGCTGTTGACGTGTTTGGGTGCTGCCGTATTTTTGGCGGTTTCTGAGAGTTATCGTTTTGCACGTTTGATGGCATTTGTTAATCCTTGGGATGAGAGCGTGGTGTACGGAAGCGGTTATCAGTTGACGCAGTCTTTAATTGCTATTGGCCGAGGCGAGTGGTTTGGTGTTGGCTTGGGGAATAGCGTGCAAAAATTATTTTATCTTCCAGAGGCACACACCGATTTTGTATTCAGTATTTGGGCTGAAGAAACGGGTCTTGCGGGTGCTGCTTTGGTGGTTTTCTTGTTTTCTGCATTGATCTGGCGTTTGTTTGTCGTTGTAAATATCGCTGCACGGCGAGGCGAGAATTTTGGTGCGCTGGTTGTTAGCGGCATTGCGCTCGTGCTCGGGTTCCAAGTCTTTATCAATATCGGCGTGGCCTCTGGATTGCTACCAACCAAGGGCTTGACCTTGCCGTTTATAAGCTACGGCGGCAGTAGTTTAATGATCAGTGCAGCGATGATTGCTATGGCCTTGCGTTTGAGTTTTGAGAATCGCATTTACGGTTCAGATGAGCGTGCTGTTTCTGTAGAAAAAACCGTAGTAGCGACCGAGCGATATCGCGATGACTAAGCCGACGGTTAGTGCAAAAACAGTATTGATTATGGCGGCTGGTACGGGTGGGCACATATTCCCCGCTTTGGCGGTGGCGCAGCTATTGCGCACGCGCGGATGGCGGGTGGAGTGGTTGGGCACGGCAGTCGGCATTGAGGCAACAGTTGTCCCTGCCAATGATTTTTCGCTGCATCGCATTAGCGCGGTTGGGTTACGGGGCAAGGATTTTAAAAAGTTGCTGCTGGCTCCGTGGTTTTTGGCCTGTTCTTTTTGGCAGACAGTAAAAATATTCCGGCAGATTAGGCCTCGTGTTGTGCTGGGCATGGGTGGGTTTGTCACGGGTTCTGGCGGTATGTGCGCACGAATTTTTGGCGCGCCTTTGGTTATTCATGAGCAAAACGCTATTGCAGGAACCGCCAATCGTGTATTGGCTTGTTTTGCGCAACGCGTACTTTCTGCCTTTCCTAATGTATTTGCACATGGTGAGGTCGTTGGTAACCCAGTGCGTGCTGATATTGCGCGGTTGGCGAAAGAACCCAAAAAAATTAGCGATCAAAACACAGCAATTAAGTTACTGGTATTGGGTGGCAGCCAAGGCGCACAGATATTGAATGATGTATTGCCCCATGCCATCGGGCTGTTGCCAGATACGATACGGCCAGAAGTATTCCATCAGTCAGGAAAAGGCAAAAAAGAAGGGACGCGTGAGCGTTATGGTCAGCTCGGTGTGGATGCTCGAGTTGACGATTTCGTAGACGATATGGCAGCCATGTATCAGTGGGCTGATATCGTTGTGTGTCGTGCAGGTGCAATGACCGTGTCTGAGCTGGCCTGTGCGCAACTCCCAGCGGTGCTAATTCCATTGCCCTCTGCTATTGATGATCACCAAAATTTCAATGCGCGATACTTGGTCGATGCGGGCGCGTCATATTTATTGCCACAGTCTCAGCTCAATGCGGAAACATTGGCGGACATGTTAAAAAAAATCATGGCGAATAGAGCGGCATTACAGGCTATGGCAGATACATTGCGTTCGTTGGCCAGCATTACTGCGGCAGAGCGAGTGGCGGATATTTGCGAGGAGTTGGCTGATGTTCAGTAGGCAAATTTTTTTAAGGTTATACCTATGTTGATTCCAGAAATGCGTCGGATACGTCGCATACATTTTATTGGTATTGGCGGTGCTGGTATGTGCGGTATTGCCGAGGTTTTGTTGAACCAAGGCTATGTTATTTCTGGCTCGGACGTGCGTGATTCTGCTGTTGTTAAGCGGCTGCATACACTGGGTATTCCGGTTGCGATTGGGCATTGTCCAGACAATGTCGTCAATGCAGATGTTGTTGTGGTATCCAGCGCAATTGATATGCAAAACTCGGAATTGGTTGCTGCACGCGCAGCGCGTATTCCTGTAGTGCGTCGTGCAGAAATGTTGGCGGAGTTGATGCGTTATCGGCACGGAATTGCTGTGGCCGGTGCGCACGGAAAAACTACCACGACAAGCCTAATTGCTTCGATTTTGGCTGAGGGCGGGCTGGATCCTACCTATGTTATCGGCGGTTTGCTCAATAGCACGGGCAGAAATGCCGGCCTTGGGGCGAGTCGTTATTTAGTGGCAGAAGCCGATGAAAGCGATGCGTCTTTTTTACATTTGCAGCCTATGGTTGCCGTTGTGACCAATATTGATGCAGATCACATGGAAACCTACGCGGGCGATTTTAAGCGCCTGCAAAAAACGTATGTTGAGTTTCTGCATAATTTGCCATTTTACGGCGTGGCGGTGATTTGCATTGATGACGCTGCGGTGTTCGAAATCATGCAAGACATTGGTCGACCAATAATTACCTACGGGTTTGACGTAGATGCTGATTTCCGTATTGTCGATGCTGTACAAGACAAAATGCAAAGTACTTTTACAATTTTAAGGCCAGAGCAATTACCAATAACCGCAACAATTAACTTGCCAGGCTTACACAACGTACAAAACGCGGCGGCGGCTGTTGCTGTGGCTACGGATGAAGGAATAGCGGACGATGCTATTGTGCGCGCACTCGCAAAATTTCAAGGCGTAGGTCGTCGTTTTCAAGTGTACGGTGAATATGATGTCGAGCATGGAAAAGTCATGCTTGTGGATGATTATGGCCATCATCCGCGTGAAGTGGATGCTGTCATTTGCGCCGTACGCGCCGGCTGGCCAGAGCGTAGATTGGTGATGGTTTATCAGCCGCATCGTTACACGCGCACGCGCGATTTGTACGAAGACTTTGTTGGCGTTTTATCCCAGGTTGATGTCCTTGTTTTGCTTGATGTATACAGCGCAGGCGAGGCGTTTATTGCGGGTGCCGATAGCCGTACTTTGGCGCGCAGTATTCGTCAGCGCGGTATGGTCGATCCTATGTTTGTTGAAAATATAGAGGCGGTTCCTGCGCTGCTGTCTCGGGTGTTGCAAGCGGGCGATTTTGTCGTGACGCAAGGAGCAGGAAATGTGGGTGTTTTGGCGGCAGATTTAGCGCGCTGCAAGTTATTGGATGAGTCCGTGTCATGTTGACGTTTGATAAAGAAAAAGCAGGCATTTTTGATGCACAGAAAATGGGTCGTGTGGCGGTTTTATATGGCGGCCTTTCTTCTGAGCGTGAAGTCTCGCTTAAGAGTGGGCGCGCCATTTTTGATGCGTTATTGCGCTTGGGTTGTGATGCTGAATTGGTTGATGTGAAGGAGGATTTTTTGCTGGTACTTGCGCAAGCGCAAGCGTCAGAAAAGCCTTGGCAGCGTGCATTTATTGCGTTGCACGGTGTAGGAGGCGAAGACGGAGTTATTCAGGCTGTGCTGCAAATGGCGAGTATTCCTTATACCGGCAGCGGTGTTCTGGCGTCTGCTCTGACGATGAATAAATGGCGGACAAAACAGTTATGGATGGAACAGGCTTTGGCCACGCCGGCGCATGAGCTTCTGCATGAGAATAGTGATTGGCATGCCTGTATAAGAAAATTGGGCGGAGTGGCTATTGTTAAACCTGCCTGTGAAGGCTCCAGTATGGGCATGCGTAAAGCTACGAGCGCAGAAAGTTTACGGAATGCTTATTTTTTTGCGCGTCAATTTGCCGGCGTTGTGTTGGCGGAGGCGTGGATAAATGGGCCGGAATTTACGGTTGGTATTTTGAATGACGAAGCATTGCCGGTTATCCGATTGGAAACAGATAGCGAGTTTTACGACTTCGACGCGAAATATGTATCAAATAACACGCGCTATTTATGTCCTTGTGGTTTGTCGCCGGACAAGCATCTGGAATTACAGCAATTGGCATTGTCAGCCTTTAATGCTGTTGGCTGTCGTGGCTGGGGGCGCGTAGATGTTATGAGTGATGATACGGGTAAATTTTACTTGCTTGAGGTTAATACTGTGCCTGGTATGACGGATCACAGCTTGGTGCCAAAGGCCGCTGCAGCGAAAGGCGTAGATTTTGACGGGTTGGTTATGCAGATTTTGTTGAGTAGTTTTCATTTCATTGGGGAGGTTGTTTAGCCCATGCATGCAGATAATGCAATGCGACTATCGGCAACACGTAAGCCTACTGCTTCTGGCTCGATTGTGGAGGCCAAAGGCGGTGCGTTTTTTTATCGTTTTTTGTTGGTCTTCATGCAGACTGTTCTGGTTTTTTTATTGCTGTGTGGCATTTATTTTGCTTTGCCTTGGTTGCATGCGGCCTTTAATAAGCCAATTGCGCGTATCTTGGTGCGTGGTGATTTGCAGGCATTGAATCAGAAGGCAGTCATGGATGTTGTTGCAATTTATGAAGAAGACAGCTTTTTCGACGTTGATTTAGCCGCTTTAGTTCATCGCCTAGAATCGCAGCCGTGGATTGCGCACGCACGCGCACGCAGGCGTTGGCCCGATGCGGTTGAAATTGATTTGGTCGAGCAAAAGCCGATCGCTTATTGGGGGAATAACGCAATAGTTAACGCAAAAGGACGTATTTTTGAGCATCAGGGTCTGTATCAGAATCACGCCTTGCCTCGCCTTTGGAGTGAGCTAGGTACGCCGGCGGAGGCGATGAGCCACTACGAAATTTTTACGCAGCAATTGCAGCCTCTTGCTTTGGGTTTGCGCTCGATAAGTCAGAATGTGCAGGGTGATTGGCAGTTGCAATTAAGCAATGGAATAACGGTAATGCTGGATCGTGCAGATCCAGTCGGCAATGTACGCAACTTTATCAGCGTATATCGGCAACTATTGTTGCACAGTGCGCGGCGTGCATTAGTGGTAGATATGCGCTATCGCCATGGCGCGGCGATACGTTGGCAGCCCGTGTGATAGCCGGTTAAATGGGAGAGCGATATGAGTTTGGATAAGAGCCATTTAAAAAATAATTTAATCGTGGGCTTGGATATAGGCACATCTAAAGTTGTGGCTTTGGTGGGAGAGATTGGCACAGACGGCAGCTTAGAGGTTATTGGCATTGGGTCGCATAAGTCAATTGGTTTGAAGAAAGGTGTGGTGGTCAATATTGAATCCACAGTGCAGTCTATTCAGCGCGCCATAGAGGAAGCTGAACTGATGGCGGGGTGCCAAATTCACTCTGTTTATGCAGGTATAGCGGGCAGTCATATTCGCAGCTTGAATTCACACGGTATCGTGGCTATCCGTGATCGTGAAGTGCAAGTTGCGGATGTAGAGCGTGTAATTGATGCGGCGCAGGCGGTAGCGATTCCTGCCGATCAAAAAGTGCTGCATATTCTTCCTCAGGATTACATAATTGATAGCCAGGAAGGGGTGCGCGAGCCGTTAGGGATGTCAGGTGTTCGCCTAGAGGCCAAAGTACATCTGGTCACTTGCGCTGTGAATGCTGCACAAAACATTGAAAAATGTATACGTCGATGCGGGCTGGAAGTAGATGATATTATCTTGGAGCAGTTGGCATCTAGTTATGCTGTGCTTACAGAAGACGAGAAAGAGTTGGGCGTGTGTTTGGTGGATATCGGCGGAGGCACAACGGATATTGCTGTATTTACCGAGGGGGCAATAAAGCACACGGCAGTGATTCCCATTGCGGGAGATCAAGTCACGAATGATATTGCTATGGCGCTGCGTACGCCGACACCGTTTGCGGAAGAGATTAAAATCAAATATGCCTGCGCGCTTACGCAGCTTGCGCGGGCAGACGAAATTATTAAAGTGCCCGGTGTGGGCGAGCGTGTAGCGCGTGATTTATCGCGCCAAGCACTCGCTGAAGTGGTTGAGCCACGGTACGATGAATTATTTACTTTGATACAAGCGGAGCTGCGTCGCAGCGGTTATGAAGATTTGATTGCCGCGGGTGTCGTGTTAACGGGTGGAACTGCTAAAATCGAGGGAGCGGTGGAGTTGGCTGAAGAAATATTTCATATGCCCGTACGTGTAGGTGCGCCAGTGGATGTGAAAGGTTTGAGCGATATTGTTAGAAATCCCATTTACTCGACTGGAGTCGGATTGCTTTTGTATGGTCTCAAGCAGCAGAAGGAAGGTAGGTTGGGTATAGAAACTGCAAGCAATCGTGCCAGCATCATCGATAAGGTGAAGCGTTGGCTTAAGAATAATTTTTAAATCGCTTTTTAGCCGAGATAAGTGAGGCAGGCCATGTTTGAACTAATTGAAAATGTACCACAAACAGCAGTAATTAAAGTTATCGGTGTTGGGGGCGGTGGCGGCAATGCTGTGCGTCATATGATCGCTAACGATGTTGAGGGTGTTGAGTTTATTTGTGCCAACACCGACGCACAGGCATTGCGTGATTTAGCGCAGGGCAGTGTCCTCAAGATCGGTAGTGGTGTGACGAAGGGTTTGGGTGCCGGTGCGAATCCAGACATGGGGCGTCAAGCCGCGCTTGAAGACCGAGAGCGTATTGCTGAGGTATTAAAAGGAGCCGACATGGTCTTTATTACTGCAGGCATGGGCGGCGGAACGGGTACAGGTGCTGCACCTGTTGTGGCGCAAATTGCACGAGATTTAGGTATTTTGACTGTGGCCGTTGTGACGAAGCCTTTCCCCTTTGAGGGCAAAAAGCGCATGGCGATTGCGCAGGAAGGCTTGCGTGCGCTTGCGGAAAATGTCGATTCATTGATTACGATTCCCAATGAAAAATTGCTCACAGCAATGGATAAAAACACGTCCTTGCTGGATGCATTTAAAGCGGCCAATGATGTGTTGCTGGGTGCAGTGCAGGGCATTGCACATCTGATTATTCGTGAAGGTCTGATTAACGTGGATTTCGCGGATGTGCGCACAGTGATGTCTGAGATGGGCGTTGCGATGATGGGAACCGGCAAAGCCTCAGGTGAAAACCGTGCGCGCTTGGCAGCAGAGGCCGCTATTCGTTGTCCATTACTGGATAATGTTGATCTTCAAGGAGCGCGTGGCATTTTGGTTAACATCACGGCTGGCTTTGACTTAACGATGGGAGAGTTTGAAGAGGTGGGTAATGCGATACATGAGTTTGCCTCCGATAGTGCAACAGTCGTGGTGGGTACGGTTTTGGATCCAGATATGAGCGGCGAATTGCGTGTCACGGTTGTAGCAACAGGTCTTGGCAGTCACGCAATCGCGCCGGAGCAGAAGCCAGCGAAGCTTGCGGATAATGGGGCAAGCTTGCGTGCATCAGCTTCTGGTGTGACGGACTATTCGCAATTGGATCGTCCAGCCGTGATGCGCCAACAGCAGTCTGCTCAAGTGGCAGCGGAGCGTGTGGCTGTCGCTGTGCCGGCTGTTATGCCGAGACAAAGCACGGATGCCGATCTTGATTATCTTGATATCCCTGCCTTTCTGCGTCGCCAAGCGGATTAAGTGCCACTGCATTTTGATGGCATATTAGCTCCAACGTTAAGCAGCCTTGGTTAGCTTTTTGCTGATCGGGGGTTTTTTATTGCATCGGACAAAATATCTCTGGCATGCCCCTGTTATTGAGCCTGCACATGCTCAGCGTGTGTGGGCGAGTAGCCGTACCCTGAAGAAAAACGATAACAAACAGCAAAGCACCAGTTTTCCGCTATATTTCATTATGGATAAGTGAACATTGCTTGCTAATCAACAAGCTGGTAATGCCCTTAACGTCGACTCATGAAGCGAAACCATGAAGACAATTGTGCGGCAGTTTCATCAACCTTGCCTGTCTGCGTGCAGACGGCAGCATGGTTTTGCTCTGGCGGAGGTTTTGGTGACTTTTTTTGTGCTCTCTGTTGGCCTGATGGGCTTGGCTGCTTTGCAGGTCAAAGCGGTGAAGTACAACCAGAGCGCCTATACGCGTTCGCAGGCCACAGCAGCAGCAACCAGCATATTGGATAGTATCCGAGTTTCCGGTGGTGCCGCACCTCTAGCTGCAGACAAGGTTGAGTGGGACGCTTTTTTGTCGACGAGTTTGCCAGGCGGTAACGGTACTGTGGTGTGTGCCGGCACCGGTATTTGTACGGTTACGATTTCTTGGAGCGATACCTTGGCAGCTGCGGGTAATGACACGCTGACAGTGACATCATTGCTGTGACATACGCTGGCTTGTCGAGGGGGTAAGGGATGAAGCATTGCAGTCAGTCCGTCACAATAAGGCACAGTGGACACAGCCTCTGTACGCTTCAACTTGGCGTAACGCTGGTGGAGCTAATGGTCTCCCTAGCGCTTGGCGCGTTTTTAATCTTTGGCGTAATGAAGGCGTTTCTGAGTGGAAGGCAGGCGTACAGCTTGCAGCAGTCACTTTCGCACATCCAAGAAAGTGGCCGCTTTGCGCATGAATTTATTGGTTTTGATGTGCGCAGCTCAGGCGATTATGGCTGCGGTACAGGCGATGCTTTTGTTAGCAGCAGTACACCGGATGACAAAGTGTCTGTTGCTTGCGCAGGCATTAATGCATTGAATGATGCAGACGATGTTCGCTACAACTTTGGTTACGCGGTATATGGCTACGATAATGTGAGTGCAACCACGATTGCGGCGCTGCCTTATCTTGCTCCAGCACCTATTGCCGGAACCGATATCTTGGTTACGCATCCCGCTAGTGATGTAGGCTCCTTGACTGCAGGGGTGGCAGGGGCTGCCGTCGATACACTAGCGATCCAGCCTACTACTGGATTGGCTCGTGGTGATTTTATTGCGTTGAGTGATTGCGCCAATACGCGCATCTTGCAGGTTAAGACTGTTTCTACGACCACTATCAAAGTTGTAAAGGATGGCGCGGTAGTGCCAGCACCTGGGGATCGTTGTATTGTAAATATCCCGTTTGATGCGGCCTCTACTGTTCGCAGGTTGGATACCGTGTTTTATTACATTGGCAATAACACTAGTGGTGTTCCAGCCTTGTATGCCTATAGCGTTAGTGACGACGTTAGCAACGAGCTCATTGCAGGCGTTGAGAACATGCAGTTGAAATATGGCGTTGATCTACAAGCAAAGGGTGCGGCGGGTTATGGGTTGGTTGATAGTTACAAAGATGCCTCAGCGATCTCTGATACGGCATGGAATGGGTGGGATAGAGATGCCAACGTGGTACGTTCGGTTCGTTACTATTTGTTGATACGAGGCGAGGATTCCGTGCTGTCAGACCCACAAACCTATACCTTTCCGCCTACTGCATCTTCCGCCACCACGGCAGCAGATTTACGCCTGCGCCATATCTTTGTCAACACGGTTGGCATACGCGTACGTACAAATCCGCGCTAAGGAGGAGGGTATGTATCAAGATAGAGTGTATTGCGAGATAAGCGCTAGACAGAGACTACGTGACAGTCAATGGCTTCAGCGCAAAAGGGAGTGTCCAGGTCGTCAGCATGGCGCAACGCTGATAATTGGTTTGATCATGTTGTTGTTGTTGACGCTAATCGGGGTGGCCGGTATTCGCGATACCACTTTACAAGAACGTATGGCAGGTGGTGAGCGTGATCGAGCGCTGGCACAACAGGCGGCGGAGTCAGCATTGCGGATTGCGGAGAAAACGCTGCCCCCTACTCCTGCGATTGTGGCACTAACATCAACTCAGTTATTGCGTGGCGGCCTTAGCGAGACGGCATATTGGCAAAAGACAACCAGTTGGGCAGGTGCTGTCACTGTTACGGGTTTGCCAACGGCCTCTGGTTTAGCGGAAAGTCCAAAATACGTGATAGAAAAAATGCCCCTGAGCTACAGCGGTATTGACGGCACAGTTAATGCGGGCTCTGTGGGTGCGACAGAGACGGTGGTGGATTACAGAATTACCGCACGCGGCGTAGGTTCGACTACGGATGCCGTGGTCATTTTACAGACAATGTATCGGTTAGTTGAGTAAATTATATTGATGTTTTTGCGCCGCTTAGCTTGTAACTAAAGGATTGGTGTATGAAAAGCAAGGATGGTCGGCATTTGTATCGGTTTTTGCTGGTTTTTGTATTGTTTGCGCTAGGGTTGCTATCGGCATCACCGTCTATGGCTTTTGGCTGGGACTATGCCTCGATGCCATTGTTTTTGGCAAAAGCCAGTAAGCCAAATGTGATGGTGGTGATTGATAATTCAGAATCAATGAACAGCGTTGCTTACTCTCAGGAGTTCAGTGATTATTTGCTGAACTCAAGTGATACCGCTAATAAAAAATACAGTGATGCTTGGTATCCATGCACCGCTTACAGCACAAAGACACACACATGCACATGCACGTCTGCTGGGGCTGTCGAATTAAATGTTTTGACGGAAGCCCCAACACACAAGGTTTTCGTTGTAAAGGGGCTGCCGTCTGCCGTTCGTTGTAATGTTCTCTCAGGTACGGAGGAGCACGGAGGGCAGGGATTGATGGTGAGCAATAGCCTGAAAAGCCCTGATCCTAGCGAGCGAAGTGCAGGAGGTGCCGTCCCAATAACCAGCAGCCATCACCGTGTGGTGAATGCGTGTGTGCTTTTTAATCGCGCTAATACGGCTCAACTTCCCGCCACAAATAATATTCATGACCCACACTACCCTGTGGGATCCAACCAGGATGCCTCTACGGCTTACGAGGCTGATTACGTCAGTTTTTTGCTGAACAAGCACTTTGTCGATAGCGCTGTTAATGAGCTTGCCGTCACCGCGACGAGCAATGCAGGTCGACTGAAATTTGATATGAGCAAGAGCGCCATTGTGCCTAAGTTTAATCGTCTTCAGGCGGCACGTATGGTTGTCAAGGCGTTTGTTAATGCGAACGCACGCGATGCTAATGTTGGTCTGGCCACGTTTGATGCCAAAGGAAGCCGTCGGGCTTCCAAAATCTCTGTCAAGTGCGCGCTGGGCGATGTCGCACATATTAATGAGCTAGAAAAGCAAATTAACACGGCGCTTAAACCCAGTGTTCATACGCCGCTTGCAGTCACGCAAGAAGTTGTCAATCACTATTTTGCGGGTAGCGACAGCCCAGTAACCAGTCGCTGTGATACAAATGCTGTTGTGGTAATGACGGATGGCACGCCTACTGGAGACTTTGATGCCACAAAGAACCGAGAGAAAGACATTGATGGCGCTACAGATCACCCTTATAACAATCAAAGTCTGCTGGACGACATTGCTGAGGCCGGTTTTAAAACCATATTTAAGCAGGGCGGCAAGGATTCAGCAGGTGTTAGCTGGACAGGATCCGGCTCTAAAAAGCAAAAAATAGACACTTATGTTATTGGTTTTTCTGCGGAATATGACCTCCTGCGCATGACACCGCTGGTTAACCGTGTGCCGGTGCCTGCCACCGATGTCCAGCTTGCCACGCTCAGGCCGCCAAACGGCTCTATTAAAATTGCATCACATGGCCTCAGTACAGGCGACCCTGTTTTGTATGAAACATTAACAAAAGAGGGCAGCGTGATCACGGCTAAAACGACAGGTCTTTTACAGACATTGGGCGGAAGCTTGCCATCTCATCTTGCAGATGAGGAGAACGGTACGCCTGGGCTGTATTTTGCTATTCGTTTGGATGAAGATCATTTTGCGCTGGCTTCCTCGAAAGCAAAGGCGATAGACATGCCGCCAATAGGCATTCCCATTACAGGTGTAGGCACTGGCACCCACTTGTTCAGCACAGGCCCGGGTAAGTCATATTTTGCGCAGTCCACCGATGAATTGGTTGTTGCTTTAGGTGAGGCATTTAGTGCCATTTCTGCAGAAAATTCGGCAGTTTCAGCGGTGTCAGTTAATGCGAGTAAGGCCGAGGTCAGCACCCGCGTTTTTCAGGCGCGGTTTAACACCAAAAACTGGAGTGGAGATGTAGCTGCCTACAATATTGATATAGCTTCTGGTGTGCGTAGCGTGACACCAATATGGACGGCTAATCATCCCAGAGAACCCGCAAGTGGCAGTGTCTTAACATGGAATCCGCAAGCGGCGGGTGGGCATGGTGCCGGTGCAGATTTTTTATGGCCTTCGCTCAATAGTGAGCAGCAGGCAGCATTGCACAGTCCTCAGGTTTTGAGTTGGACAAGGGGCGAGCCTGTGGAAGGCTTGCGTAAGCCAGGAAGCGGCCTGTGGGGTGATGTCGTAAATTCTGGATTGCAGTTTGTGGGGGCTAGCAATGAGGGCTACAGCGCATTGCCTGGCATGGAAGGTAATAGTTATCAACAATTTGTAGCGGGAGTAAAAAGCAGCCGCACGCCCATGCTGGTGTTCGGTGCTAACGACGGCATGGTTCGTGGCATTGATGTCAGCATGAGTGGCGATACCGATATAGGGCAGGGCAAACCACTTTTTGCATTTTTGCCCAATGGGGTATACAGAAGTTTTACTGATTTAAATGACAATGGTGTTATGGACGGCGGCAAAGAAAGCAATGATGCCACCGACAATCTTTTTCTCTTGAGCCAGCCCAATTACGGAAAAGCCGACAACCCGCATCGTTTTTTGGTTGATGGCTCGCCATCTGTAGGGGATGCCTGGTTTGCGCATCACGGCGGCGGTTTACGTTGGGGCACTGTGATGCTCGGTGGTGCACAATCTGGTGGTCGCTTCATTTATGCCATCGATGTAACGGGAACTCCCAAAAAAGAGGACGTGTTGTGGGAGTTCAGTAAAGACGACGACTCTGTCGACCACTCCCCCAGCATTAACAGCCTAGGCTATACCTTTAGCCGACCATTGATTGGGCGTATGGCTAACGGCAAGTGGGCGGCTATATTTGGCAATGGTTACAGCAGCGGCGGTCATAAAGCGCAGCTTTTTATTGTGGATATCGCCAGCGGCGCGGTTATTAAGCAAATAGACACGAAAAATGGGGGTGTTGCTAACCCGAACGGCCTATCTGATGTGCAAGTTCAGTTGGGCGGTGCTGGCGGAAAAACGGTTCAAGCTGTTTATGGTGGTGACTTGCGAGGCAATATCTGGAAGTTCGATGTCAGCGACGCCAGTGAGATGCATTGGAAAGTGGCCTACGGTACCGCTGCATCTCCTCTGCCGCTATTTACCGCGACTGACCGTAACGGAAACCCCCAGCCCGTCACCGGAGGCATCGCGCTTAAAGAACATGGCGACGGCACACTGGTGTTTTTTGGTACCGGTAAGTATTTTGAGAAAAGCGATACGCGGCCTCATGTTATCGCTGGCGGAAAGGGGTACGCGCATATAAATTCGCTATACGGACTACTGGATAACGGCACGCCAATTGCCGGTGTTAATGAGCTTGTAGAGCAAAAAATGGACACGGTGCTGATGGGAGCTGGTACGAATGCCGGTGTCGTCTACCGTAAAAGCACGTAAAATGCAGTTGACTACCAGACCCAGCGTGGCTGGTACGTGCTGCTGCAAGTAGGCCGCATCAAGGCTGGCGAGCGAATAACCAGCGCGCCAATGGTTCATGGCAAGCGAGTTATTGCCATCACTTTTACTCCTGCTGTAGATGACTCCTGCTCAAGCGGTGGCAGAAGCGCCTTGTTGGAGCTTGACGCGGCCACGGGTGGCGAGCTAAGCGATCCAGTCTTTGATGTTAATGGTGATGGCGTAATTGATGTGACGGACGTTTCTGTTGCTGGATTTGAAAGTGACAGCATTTTAAGTGCACCTCGCATACTGCAAAGTACAGGTAATGATGGCAAAGTGGAAGAAAGAAAAGTATTAGGCTCCGGCAGTGCTTCTGACCCCATCGTCGTGGTAAAAGAGCGCGCGGATGCCACTCCTAGCAGCCAGATTCGGCCGGGGCGCAGGTCTTGGCGGGAGCTTCGTAATGGTGGATAGTCCATATGCTCCTGTAATGGGGGCGATAAAATTTGTTAGTCTTGGCTAAGTTTTACAGCGATAAATTTTTTTTACAATGATAAAGGGAGATAGGATGAATAATTCAGATGGTAGAGGCTGGATGTTTGCGCGTGGTTTTACCCTCGTCGAGCTAATGATTGTGGTGGCTATTGTTGGCATATTGACGGCGATTGCTTATCCATCGTATATCCAAGAAGTACGCAAAACGCGCCGCGCCGATGCGATAACCGCTTTGCTTGATCTGTCCCAGCGATTGGAGCGTTGCTTTACTGCGAACTCCAAGTATGACGGCTGTATAACCGGCACGCCGGTGACCGATAAAGGCTATTACTTGCTGACCGTAACGGCCGCAGCCACCACTTTTACACTGGAGGCAGATTCTACGGGTGATCAAACTGCAGACCTTTGTAAAAACTTCACGATCACGAATACTGGCTTAAGAACGGCTTCAGACCCTGTGTGCTGGTGATTTGTGGCTGTGTGTGCAAAAGTTTGGCATGTAAATTGAAGCCGCTCGTTCATCATGAGCGGCTAAATTATTAGCCTGAATTTTGGTGAGTGGTATAACGCGCTACGCAGGGTGCTGTTGCCAATGGACGATTTATAGTTATTTGGGTTGCGCGAGTTAGTGAAAAAACTCACGGCTATCCAGTCCTTCGTGCTCCATCTGCACACGCAGGCAAGCCAAAGCATCTAATTGAATTTGCCTTACTCGTTCGCGTGTTAGCCCAATTTCTGCCCCAACTTCTTCCAGTGTGCCAATTTCATGGCCGTTGAGGCCAAAGCGGCGACACAGTACATCACGTTGTTTGTCGGGCAGTTCGCTTATCCAGCGATCAAGATGTGTTTTGATGTCACTGTTTTGCAGCAGTTCGAGCGGGTCGACGCAATGGCTATCTGCCACCATGTCCAGCAGCGATTTTCCAGTATCATGCCCCAAAGAAACGTCAACCGACGTTACTTTTTCATTGAGGCTCAACATATATTTCACTTCTTCCACTGGCCTTTGCAGCAAAGCCGCGATGTCTTCTGGCGAGGGCTTGTGATCTAGTTTCTGGGTGAGTTCGCGTGCCGCGCGCAGGCAGGCATTCAAGCCTTTGACGACATGGACGGGCAGGCGAATAGTGCGTGTCTGATTCATAATTGCGCGTTCGATGGTCTGCCGTATCCACCAAGTAGCGTAAGTCGAAAAACGAAACCCTCGCTCAGGGTCAAATTTTTCTACAGCGCGGATAAGACCAAGATTGCCTTCTTCTATCAAGTCTAAAAGGGGTAGGCCGCGATTTAGATAGCGCCGCGATATTTTAACCACCAAGCGCAGGTTACTTTCGATCATCCGCTTACGGCCTTTTGCGTCGCCTTTTAACGCCAGTCGCGCAAAATGCACTTCTTCTGTCTGTGTTAGAAGCGGTGAAAAACCTATTTCGTTTAGGTAAATTTGAGTGGCGTCGAAGGTCTGTCGCAGATCATCATCCGAATCAAATACAGAGCGAGCCGAATATTGCGAGACTGCGGGGCTGCCTTCTGGCGAAAATGCTATTTCCCCCTCAGTGTGGGAGGACTCTGTCTCAAGCAGTTCACTATCAAAAGTAGGCTCGGGGGTCTCCGCAGCAAAAATCGAAAATCCCTCAAGCTCCCCTGTAATTTCCCTAGCACCGTTTACCATAGAAAAGTCCTTTTCATGGTTGATTTCTTTGTGCGGCAGCCGTGCTCTACTGCACGACATCTCCAACGCGATAACCTAGCAAGCTCGTATCGAAACGTGGCGGCTGGCTTGCCTTAGCGTGCGGGCAGATAAAGTAGAGGATCTACCGGTTTGCCAGTACGCCTTATTTCAAAGTGTAGCAAGCTGTCGCCTTTGCTGCTCGAACCCAGCTCAGCAATTTTTTGTCCTGCTTTAATCGTGTCTCCTTCTTGCGCAAGCTGGCGGCCGTTGTGCGCGTAGGTGCTTAAAAACTGCTCGTCATGTTTTACGATAATCAGTTCGCCGTACCCTGTTAGCCCCGCGCCTGCATAAACAACGCTTCCATCCGCTGCGGCAAATACAGGGTCGCCTAACTTTCCTGCAATATCAATCCCTTGTTGTGCTTTGGTTGTGTTGGCAGACGACCCTGCTAAGGTGCCTGTAGCAGGCCAGAGCCAGTGTCGTGTCGTCATATTTTCATGCTTTAAGTTATGTTCCACGGTTTTTTTGGGTTGTTCGGATGAGGTGGCGCGTATTTCCCGAACATGGCTTTGTTCGTTCACGGCATAACCGCTCGCTGGCGCAGCCCCCTGCTTAATTGCTTGTGGGTTTTCTGTGTGAATGTCGCGTGTTTCCCCATTGTTCAGCGACACAATGTACCGTGGAAGTTTGATGCTCGGGGGCGGGGCAAGCTGCTCAATCGTCGCTTGATGTGTGCTGTTTCCGCACCCATATAGCGCAAGGCATGTTACGTAGGTATAAAGCAGAAGGAGGCGGGTGCTGTTTTGGTGTGCTTGTGTTGTTCCACGGTGTTTGCTACGGTGTTTTTCATTGAAAAAGAGAATTAGTGCGCGCTTTAGATTTAAAAAAAGTCTTAAAAATAGCCTGCGTAATCTAATGTTAATCCGCTTTTTATTTGATTTAGACGGGTTGCTGCTTTGGAAATTGCCCGTCATTATTTTGATTGCGCGGCACTTATTGTTAAACACGGCTTTCTCCTGTAGAAATATGTCTGTAGAAATATGCCTGTAGAGATTCGGTGCCGTTGCAAAAGAGCGTGTTAGCGCAATACGCCCCTGACAAAAGGGACAAAGCGCACGGGTTCGATATCATCATGTTGATAGGCTCCTGTTTCTGGGTGGCGATATACCACTACTAAGTGCTGCTCATCATCACCAACGGGTGTCACCAATACGCCGCCAAGTCCCAGTTGCTCGAGTAGTCTTGGTGGAATTTCCATGGGCGCGGCGGCTAACAGAATCCCATCAAAAGGGCCTGCCTCCTCCCAGCCAACAGCTCCGTCGCCATGGCGCGTGAAAACATTGTCAAGTTTGAGAAGATGCATTCGCGCCCGCGCTTTGTCGAGTAAGGGTGCAATTCGCTCCATGCTGTAAACCTTGTCGACTAACTGCGCCAGTACGGCTGTTTGATAGCCAGAGCCTGTACCTATTTCTAAAACGCGATGGCGTGCGCCGTGCGACAGCAATAACTCTGTCATGCGGGCGACTATATATGGCTGCGACAGTGTTTGGTTGTAGCCTATTGGCAGTGCATCGTTTTCGTAAGCGCGATGCGCGAGTGCTTCATCTAAGAAAAGATGGCGCGGCGTTTCACGAATGGCATTGATAACCCTGAAGTCACGAATGCCCTGATCCATCAATCGTTCGATAAGGCGATCACGCGTGCGGCGCGATGTCATGCCTATACCATCAAGATTAAATTGATCCACATCTCTCTCTCCGCCAAAAGAAATTAAGGGTGTTCCGGCTGTTTTTTATGACTATATCACACCAGCAAAGAGGCTATATTGTGCTTTGTTGCTTCTCTCGTGCACGGTGTTTGTTCCATTTTGTCGCGTAAAAAATTGATGCTAAATATGGTCGCTCATGAAGCGATGGGTGACAGAAAGATCGTTGGGCAACACGGTATAACGCTCGGTGCGCTCAAACAAATCCTGCATGTGTGAGGGCAGGGGAGGGTCTTTCGGATAGCCTGCGTTGCGTACAGCTTCTGGGAATTTGGCAGGATGTGCCGTGGCTAACGTCACGACGGGTGTGTTTTTATTTTGACAGCAGGCGCGAGCGGCGCGCACGCCAATGGCTGAGTGCGGATCGAGCAAGTAGTCGCTCTCCGCCAGCACTTCGGCGATGGTGCTGCAGGTATTTTCATCATCTACTGCAAGGCTTGAAAACAGTGCGCGTGCTTTATCAAAGCGTGACGGTGCAATTGAGACAGCACCGTTTTTAAAGTCACTCATCAGTGTGTTGATGAGTGCGCCATCACGCTCGTGTAGCTCAAACAGCATGCGCTCGAAATTACTTGAAATCATAATGTCCATGCTGGGAGACAGCGTGTGTTTCAGCTCGGTTTTTTCTAAGCGGTTGCCGCTCATGAATCGGTGCAAAATGTCGTTGCGGTTCGTGGCGATAATCAGTTGTGTAATGGGCAAACCCATGCGCTTCGCCACATAGCCGGCAAAAATGTCGCCGAAATTGCCGGTGGGTACTGAGAATTGCATGGGGCGGGCGGGTGCGCCTAACTGCACTGCGGCATAAAAGTAGTAGACCACTTGCGCCATGATGCGCGCCCAGTTGATCGAATTCACAGCCACCAGAGGCTTGCCTTTCAGGAAAGACTGGTCGTTAAAGCTGTCTTTGACCATTTGTTGACAGTTATCAAAGTTGCCTTGTATGGCGATGTTGTGGATGTTGTCCGCCAGTACGGTCGTCATTTGGCGACGTTGCACGTCGGACACGCGCTGGTGAGGATGTAATATAAAAATATCAATGTTTTTGCAGCGACGGCAGCCTTCAATGGCGGCCGATCCTGTGTCGCCTGATGTAGCCCCCATGATGACAACGCGCTCGTTTCTGCGCGTTAGCAGAGCGTCCAGCAGGCGGCCTAGCAATTGCAGTGCAACGTCTTTGAATGCCAAGGTGGGGCCATGAAAAAGCTCCAAAACCCACTCGTTACTGTTGAGCTGCACCAGCGGTGTAACGGCTGGGTGGCGGAAGCTGCGATACGTGTCGTCGACAATGGCGGCAAATTCGGTGTGCGTGAATGCGCCTTCCACAAACGGGTACATCACCCGCAAAGCCACTTCGCTGTATGAAAGCCCGCGCCATGACGCAATGTCTTCGTGACTGAATTGCGGATACGTTTCTGGCACGTATAGGCCGCCATCACTGGCGAGTCCTGTCAGCAAAACCTCCTCGAAGTTAAGTGCTGGTGCCTGCCCGCGTGTGCTGATGTATTTCATATATTCTCTCACTTGCTGTGTTTTTTAACGGCCTAAAGATTCCACGTGCAGCCGCACAACAGGGCTCACAATGGAGGGCAGGGATTCTAGTTTTGCTACCGTTTCTAGGAGCGTTTTTTCTAGAACGATATCGGTTATCAATACGACACTGACATTTTTTTCGTTGCGATTGGGTTCTTTTTGAATCAAGGCTTCGATGCTGATACCGGCGGCACTTAAGTGGTGGGTAATTTCTGACATCACGCCGGGTTTGTCTGCCGCGACAAAGCGCAAGTAATAAGCAGAGTGGCATTCTTCAATGGGCAGTATGTGACGTTCACGGATCGCTTCTGGCACAAAGCCCATATAAGGCACCGGTAGATGCTTGCCTTGCCCAATGCCGCCGTGCGTCAAAGCCCGTGCGATATCAACGATATCGGCAATCACGGCTGAGGCCGTCGCCTCGCTGCCTGCGCCGGCTCCGCTGTAAAGCGTGGAGCCTACTGCGTCACCCATGATCATCACTGCGTTTTGTACGCCATCTACTTTGGCGATTAGGCACTCTTCTGGCACGAGTGTCGGGCAAACACGCAGCTCAACGCCTTCGGCTGTTTCGCGCGCAATCGCCAAATGTTTGATGCGATAACCAAGTTCTTCTGCATGGCGGATATCATTTTGTGTAATGCCGGTAATGCCTTCGGTGTGAATGCGGTCAATGGCCAGCGGCATGCCCAGCGCAATGGCAGCGAGGATGGCCAGCTTGTGTGCAGCGTCGATTCCTTCCACATCAAAGGTCGGATCCGCTTCTGCGTAGCCCAGTGCCTGTGCTTCTTTTAAGACATCCTCAAAGGTGCGGTTTTTGTCGCGCATTTCAGTAAGGATGAAATTAGTTGTGCCGTTGATGATGCCAGCAATCCATTCAATGCGGTTGGCGACTAGCCCGTCGCGCAAGGCTTTGACGACGGGAATGCCTCCTGCAACTGCCGCCTCGTAAGCTACAGCCACTTTTTTGGCAGCGGCGGCGGCGAAAATTTCTGCGCCGTGGTGAGCGATGAGCGCCTTGTTGGCCGTCACGACATGCTTGCCGTTTTCGATGGCGGTTAGCACTAGCTTACGCGCTACATCGGTGCCGCCTATTAGCTCGACGACGATATCCACAGCAGGGTCTTGCGCCACGGCAAAAACGTCGGTGCTGACGTTGATTTTTGATGTGTCGCAGCCGGCGTGCTGGCGGCGGCTGCCAACGTGTACGACCTTAATCTCGCAGCCGCTGCGCGCTGCAATCAGTGCTGCATTGCGCTCTAGTACTTTCCATACGCCGCTGCCAACCGTACCCAAACCACACAGCCCCACCGTTACTGTTTTCATGCACAACCCTCACACACCTAATCCGGCTTCGGACTAGAAAAGGCCGGCATTGTAACGCAGGAAAATCCTTGCAGGCTTTACGCTGTAGGCGATGCGTATTGTCTTTTCATGCCACAGCCGTGCAAAGTGGGTCGCTGTGCTTAACTCATAAGAACGTTGACCCCTACGGTACAATCGCGCTCATTATGCAAACGCAGACCGATTTTCTAGCGCAAGACGCTTCTCGGGATAATTACAATTTGCTGCGGATTTATGCGTGGTATCGCGCGCTGCTGGCCGGCAGTCTGCTGTGCCTATTTGCCCTAGGCATGAATTCCAATGTGTTGGGCACAACGCACCCTGTTGTCTATGGCTACACGGTCGTTTTTTACACAGGGCTGAATCTCCTGACCCTTGTGAATCTGCTTTGGAAGCGTACAGACCCTCCTGCGCGTCAGTTGTTTGTTGTTTGTTTGACGGACGTTATCGCACTTACGCTGATTGCGCACTGTAGCGGTGGGATCACCGGCAGTGTCGGCATGTTGATTTTTATCACCGTTGCGGTCAGCGGTATTTTTGTGCGGGGTGTGCCAGCGACATTGCTTGCAGGCCTCGCTTGCGTTGCCATCATTGTTGAAAACATTACAGATAACACCGACAAAAACCCGTTAGCCGCTGTGCTGTTAAGCGTGCTGATTTTCGTCACATCCCAGTTGTTCCAGTATTTGACGCGCCGCATTTTAAAAAGCCAGAAAAATGCCGAAGAGCAAACGATGCAGGCGGAGTTAATGCAGCAGCTCAATCAACTGATTGTGCAGCGCATGAGTACAGGCATCGTTGTCGTGGACAACGAAACGCACGTGCTTCTTTACAACGCGGCCGCCGCCCGTCTTCTCAATCTGCCTCTAGCCTACGATGCGCGAACCCCGCTGTTTTTTAGTCAGATGCCCTTATTGCACGCGCGCTTACAAAGCTGGCAAGCGAACCCTTATCAGCGCACAGCGTTTGTGCAGCTTGACGAGGGTAGCCCTGAAATTCAGCTTGATTTTGCTAGCTTAGAATACAAAGCAATAAAGTTGGTGCTTGTCTATGCAGAGGACACTCGCTTTTTGGCGCAGCGCGCTCAACAGCTCAAGCTGGCTTCTTTGGGGCAGCTCACGGCGAATATTGCGCACGAAGTACGCAATCCATTGGGTGCGATAAGCCATGCCGCGCAGTTGCTAAATGAGTCGCCGCAACTATTTACCACCGATAAACGGCTGGCGAATATTATTCAAAATCATTCTATGCGCGTGAACGGCATTGTCGAAAATGTTTTGCAGCTTTCGCGTAGACAGGCCGCTCAGTTGGAGCTGCGCGATTTAGGGGTGTGGCTTGTACAATTTGCGCAGCGTTACCGGCAAAATCAAGTGCCGTCTTTTGAGCTTGAGTTGCGCATGCCCGAAGACGCGCTTCCTGTCACCGTGGACTTTAGCCAAATGGAACAGGTGTTAAGCAATTTGTGCGACAACGCAGCACGCCACAGCAAACAGAAAACAGGCTGCGCCAAGGTCACGCTGTACGCGTATTATCACAGCACGCTGAACATTGTCTGCTTGGATGTAGTTGACTACGGCGATGGCATCGCTGATAAATATCGTGCACGTATTTTCGAGCCGTTTTTTACCACTGAAAGTCAGGGCACAGGCTTAGGGCTTTATATCGCCCGCGAGCTTTGCCAGGCGAGCCAAGCCAGCCTTGACTACAAGCGAGATGTCGATGGACGGAGTTGTTTTCAAATCAGCTTCCAAACCCCCCACAAAGAGGCCTAAGGCAAGCCATGTGCCCCTCTGCGATCCCCGTAAACAAAACGACACCAAAACCTATGCCCATTGCGCTGATCGTCGATGACGAGCCAGACATTTGCGAGCTGCTAGAAATTACATTGGGGCGCATGCATTTACGTACGCGCAGTGCGGGCGATATTAAAACCGCCAAGCAATTATTGCAGACCGAAAATGTCGCGCTGTGTTTGACGGATATGCAACTGCCCGATGGCAGCGGTATAACGCTGGTGCAGCATATTCAAAGCCAGTATCCGCATATTCCTGTTGCCGTTATTACCGCTTTTGGCAGCATAGATGCGGCTATAGGCGCGCTTAAAGCGGGGGCTTTTGATTTCGTATCAAAGCCTGTGCATCTCGAACAACTGCGCACACTGGTACATACTGCCCTTAATTTGCACACGCCGATAGCGCCCTCCGCGCTTCCAGACACCCAACTGCTCCAAGGTGATAGTGTCGCCATTATCAAATTGCGTGCCCAAATTGCGAAGCTGGCGCGCAGTTTGGCACCCATTTATATTCATGGAGAGTCTGGCAGCGGCAAAGAACTGGTGGCGCGTTCTATTCATCTGCAGGGGCCGCGTGCAGACAAGCCTTTTATTGCCGTGAACTGCGGCGCGATTCCAACAGAGCTCATGGAAAGCGAGTTTTTTGGGCACAAAAAAGGCAGCTTTACCGGTGCCAGTGCCGACAAGCAAGGGCTGTTTCAGGTCGCGCACGGGGGCACGCTTTTTTTGGATGAAGTGGCCGACTTGCCACTGGCAATGCAAGTAAAGCTGCTGCGTGTTATCCAAGAAAAAACTGTGCGACCCATTGGTGCCGAACAAGAAACCTCTGTTGATGTGCGGCTGCTGAGTGCAACCCATAAAAATCTGGCTGAGGCGACAGCCGCAGGACGTTTTCGGCAAGACTTGTTCTATCGCATCAATGTGATAGAGCTGGTTGTTCCTGCGCTGCGCGAGCGAGGCATGGACATTTTAAAGCTGGCACACCGTATTCTTGAGCGTTTTGCGCTGGATATGCGCTTGCCGCCCGCACAGTTGAGCGAACAAGCGCAGGCGGTTTTGCTGGGTTATGCCTTTCCCGGCAATGTACGCGAGCTAGAAAACATATTGGAGCGAGCCTATACCTTGTGCGACGGCGCCATTATCAATAGCGATGATTTGCTGCTGGACGAAACGCGGGCAGATGCGGCACTGATCCCCTCAATCGACAGCATTGAAATCCCAGATGGCATTAGCGAGTTAGATGCCTATTTGGAGGCCGTTGAGCGAGAAATTATTACGCGGGCGTTGACGGCCAGTCGCTGGAATAAAACGCTGACTGCGCGAAATTTAGGTATTTCGTTTCGGCAGCTACGTTACAGGTTGGACAAACTCAAGCTTGATGATTAAGTATTCGTGGCGTTGTTTTAAGGATTACATTGGATAGAATCGCTGCCGGAAAACACAACGATTCGTGGCAAAGGATTGCCTTTATGCAGACAACTATTTTTCAGCGCGCCCATACCTTATTGGAATTGCTTGTAACACTGGCTTTTATTGGTGTTTTATTAAGTTTGGCTGTGCCGGCGCTTGCACATATTTTACGGCAACAGCGGGCGAATACAGCGATTAACAGCATAGCCGGTGCCTTTCAGACGGCACGAAATAGTGCCATTTCTCTTAAAGTGCCGGTTGTTTTTTGCGCTAAACAAGATGATGCGCTCTGCGGGCGTGATTGGCATAACGGTGCTTTGGTTTTTGTCGACAGAAACCGAAACAGTGTGGTGGATAGCGGTGAGCGTGTGCTGACGCAGCTTGCGGCATTTCCGGCTGGAAGCACTCTGCGCATTAGTACGTTTGGCAACCGGCAAAATTTGCGGTTTTCAGCACAGGGTTTTCTGGAAAACTACAGCGCAGGCAATATAGTCTTTTGTGCGGTGGAGGGAGATGCCCGCTATGCGCGCAATGTGATTTTTGCGCGGATGGGGCGTTTTCGTTTTGGTGATGACGCAAATCATGATGGCTTTAACGAAGATGCGAACGGGCGAGCACTGACTTGCCCATAGGCCGCAGGCAGCGCATCCATGTGTATCAAGTTCTTGGCTTGGTGTATGATGTTCGCCTACTTTAGGCCGGATATTTCCGGCTTTTTTGCGGCCAGCTTTTGTTGTCTGGCATGCCGCCGCGTTTGAATACACAGGGTTTAGGAACATGAGCATCGCTGATCGCTGGCTGCTGCCGGACGGCATCGAAGAGCTGTTGCCGACACAGGCAGGGCGCGCCGAGCGGCTGCGCAGGCAGCTAGTAGACCTTTATGCCACTTGGGGCTACCAACTGGTCATGCCGCCTTTGGTGGAGTTTACCGAGTCGCTGTTGATCAACGGGCATCACGATCTTGACTTGCAAACCTGTAGGCTCACCGACCAGCTTTCTGGTCGATTGATGGGCATACGCGCCGACATCACACCGCAAACAGCCCGTATTGACGCGCACTGTCTTAAGCACGAAGGCGTCACACGTTTGTGTTATGCCGGCAGCGTGTTGCATGCGCGCCCCAAAACCGCGTTAGCCTCACGTTCACCTATCCAGATGGGTTGTGAGCTATACGGAGCCACGGGAACAGAGGCAGACAGCGAAGTTGTTTCGCTGATGCTGGCCACGGTGCAGGCCGTCGGTATGGCGGACATCACGCTTGATCTTGGGCATGTGCGCATCTGCCGAGAATTGGCTTTATTTGCTGGCCTGAATGCCGAACAGCAAGAGGTTTTGTTCGATATTTTGCAGCGCAAAGCCACGGCAGATTTGCAGCATTTTGTACAGACATACGTTATGGATGCGCGTGCAGCCGCATTGTTGCTTGCGCTGCCTGCACTAAGCGGCGGCGTGGAGGTTTTGGTCAAAGCGCGTGCTGCTTTTGCAGCGGCACCGGCGGCGGTACATGCTGCAATTATTGAGCTGGAGCAATTGGCGGCCTGTCTCGTGCAGCGTTCGCCAGATGTGAACGTGTACATTGATCTCGCTGAACTGCGCGGTTATCACTACCACACGGGCGCGGTATTTTCCGTGTATGTGAGCGGTGCCGGCGAAGCCATAGCCAACGGTGGCCGCTACGACGATTTTGGTGCAGCTTTTGGCCGCGCACGGCCAGCCAGCGGCTTTAGTTTTGATCTCAAGCACTTGCTGGACTTAAGCGACGACGATCCTGTAGAAAAAATGAGCATCTGGGTCGTGCTTGATGGCAGTGCAGCGCAGTGGCGGGCTATTCAGGCATTACGCACAGAAGGCGAGGTGGTTATTGCTGCCGGCGCGGCCGAAAAACAGCCCGCCGATTGCTTGCGTGAGCTGGTTCGTTGCGACGATCAGTACACAGTGAGAGTGCTGTCGGCGGGCTAATTGACTCTTGCAGTGTCCTTCAGCAGGCTCAGAACGAACGGTTTTATCTAGGGTGAATTCCATTCATGGTGAGTCTGTCGAGTCATAAATGGTGCGAAATCTAATATAGACAACCATCTAACGAACAAGTAGTGGGGTGTAACGTGGGCAAAAATGTAGTGGTGCTCGGTACGCAATGGGGCGATGAAGGCAAGGGTAAAGTCGTCGATTTATTGACCGATCAAGCCGAACTGGTGGCGCGTTTTCAGGGTGGCCATAATGCCGGCCACACGCTAGTTATCGCGGGCAAAAAAACCGTTTTGCACTTGATTCCATCCGGCGTGTTGCGCGACGGCGTGCTGTGTTTGATTGGTAACGGTGTTGTTCTTGCACCAGATGCGCTGTTGAAAGAAATCAAAGCGCTGGAGTCCAATGGTATACCGGTGCGCGAACGCCTGCGTCTGTCGCCTGCTTGCCCGTTGATTTTGCCTTACCATGTGGCGCTGGATCAGGCGCGCGAAATCCAGCGTGGCGAAGCTAAAATCGGCACAACCGGTCGTGGTATCGGCCCCGCCTATGAAGATAAAGTGGCGCGGCGCGCCTTGCGGTTAGGCGATTTGCGCAGCCCCGTGCGGTTTGCCGAAACGCTGCGCGAAATCATGGAATATCACAATTTCACGCTCACGCAGTATTTCAAAGTCCCAGCCGTGGACTATCAGCAAACGCTGGATCAAGTGCTGGAGCAGGCCAAAGAAATTTTGCCGATGACGGCGGATGTCACCGGCATTTTGCACGCGGCGCGCGCACGCGGCGCACATATTTTGTTTGAGGGCGCGCAAGGCTCGCTGCTGGACATCGATCACGGCACCTATCCGTTTGTCACATCCTCTAACACGAGCGCAGGTGGCGCGGCCACGGGTACCGGCTTTGGCCCACTGTACCTAGATTACGTGCTGGGCATCACCAAAGCCTATGCCACGCGTGTGGGTTCCGGCCCTTTTCCTACTGAGCTTTTCGATGAAGTGGGTGCTCGCATTGGCGAGAAAGGCCAAGAGTTTGGGGCGACTACTGGCCGAAAACGTCGCTGTGGTTGGTTTGATGCCGTGGCGGTTAAGCGCGCCATTCAAGTCAATAGCATCTCCGGTATCTGCCTGACCAAACTTGACGTGCTGGACGGGTTGGCGACGGTCAAAATCTGCCTTGCCTATCAAGACGATCAAGGCAACACGATTACCGCCCCACAGCACAGTGATGATTATCACGGCATTGTGCCGGTATACGAAGAAATGCCTGGCTGGAGCGAGTCGACGTTTGGTGTACAAAAACTGGCCGATCTTCCGCAAAACGCCCGCAATTACATCAAACGCCTAGAAGAAGTGACCGGCGCGCCGATTGATATTGTTTCTACAGGCCCTGATCGCGTGGAAACCATTGTGTTGCGTCATGCTTTTGATTGAGTGACAAAAAACCATGCTCATTTACCCTGTTATTGATCCCATCATTGTGAGTTTCACCTTGCCTGTGATGGGGCTGGTCGCTATACGTTGGTACGGCGTGATGTACCTTCTGGGTTTGGCGTGCGCATGGTGGCTGGCGCTGCGCCTTACGCGTGCGGGGCGCGCACCCACCCGCACCCGCGAGGAAGTGGATGATCTAATTTTCTATGCGGCGATGGGTGTGATTGTGGGCGGGCGTATCGGTTACGCGCTGTTCTATCAGTTTAATGAACTTTTGCACGACCCGCTGTTCCTATTCAAGATAACGCAGGGCGGCATGTCGTTTCACGGCGGCCTGTTGGGCGTACTGCTGGCTATGTGGTTGTATGGCCGCAAAATCCACCAGCCTTTTTTTGCGATCACTGATTTTATCGCGCCGATGGTGCCAATTGGCTTAGGTTTGGGGCGGCTGGGCAATTTTATCAATCAGGAGCTTTGGGGGCGAGCCACCGATGCGCAATGGGCAATGGTTTTTCCGTCAGACCCGCTACATTTGGTGCGTCACCCGTCGCAGTTATACCAGTTTGCCTTGGAAGGCGTGTTGCTGTTTATTGTTCTGCACATTTACGCGTCGAAGCCGCGTGCGCTGGGCATGGTGTCGGGCTGGTTTTTGATTTTGTATGCATTGTTCCGTTTTGCGGTAGAGTTTTTTCGTGAGCCGGATGCGCAAATTGGTTTTGATTGGCTAGGCTGGATGACACGTGGGCAAGAGCTGTGCGTTCCCATGCTTATCGCCGGCATCGCCATTTGTATTTGGGCGTGCCATCGGAGTAAAAAACCGCACAGCAGAGGATAAGCCGATGCAACTCTATTTAGACTTGCTGCGTGATCTACGCGACAACGGAACCGTCAAGACCGACCGCACCGGCACTGGCACGCGCAGCGTATTTGGGCATCAAATGCGCTTCAATCTTGCCGATGGTTTTCCGTTGCTCACCACTAAAAAGCTGCACTTGCGTTCGATCATTGTCGAGCTTTTGTGGTTTTTGCGCGGCGAGACTAACATCAAATACCTTAACGATAATGGCGTAAAAATATGGGATGAATGGGCCGATGTAAACGGCGATCTCGGCCCCGTGTACGGCCATCAATGGCGCTCATGGCCAGACGGGTGTGGCGGCACTATCGACCAGATCAGCCAAGTTATCGCGATGATTAAAAAAAGCCCCGACTCACGCCGCTTATTGGTGAGTGCGTGGAATGTGGCCGAAGTGAACCAAATGGCGATACCGCCTTGCCATACTTTGTTTCAGTTTTATGTGGCTGATGGCAAATTGTCTTGCCAGCTCTACCAGCGCAGTGCCGATATCTTCCTGGGCGTGCCGTTCAACATAGCCTCCTACGCATTGCTGACCTTGATGGTGGCGCAGGTCTGCGACCTGTTGCCTGGCGATTTTGTGCACACCTTTGGTGATGTTCATCTGTACAGCAATCATCTTGTGCAAGCAGAAGAGCAACTATCACGCAGCCCTCGCGCACTGCCCAAAATGCATATCAACCCAGCAATCAAGGATGTTTTTGCTTTTCGGCTTGAAGATTTTGAGTTGCGTGATTACGAAGCGTTGCCAAATATTTCTGCGCCTGTAGCGGTGTGAATCAACGGCTTTTTTGCTGCCCGTGCTCACCTTGAGCTCGTCGACTGTGAGTGGTCAGTGCGTCGAACTGCATCTCGTGTGTGCAATGCCTCTCGGCCTCCTTGAAATCCTCGCCACTTTCTCCGGCAGCATCGTGTAGCTGGTCTTGCTGGGTATGGAACTTTTTTAAGAATCTCCTTTCAAAGGCTTGAGGTTTCGTTCTTAGCGCAAAGTTTGCTAGCACGTAACGGTATTGGATAAAGACTGTTTTTATTTGTTTAATCATCGCCGCAATTTTTTGTTCAGATTGTACACATGTTGTTGTTTTTTTGGCGTGTTTTTTTGTTTGTGTGGATAAATTAAGCATCCCTTGGTTTTGATGCGAGATGGGTAACGCAAAAAACTGTTTTTCAGCGCGGCTTATCCAGGTTCGATAAAAAGCGAGCCACTTTAAATAATTGAGAGGAATTTGAAATGAAGAAAGTTCGAAAAGTACATGCGGCAACCTTCGTCGGCATCCTGCTGGCGGGTGTTTTGCCTGGCTATGCAGCGGCTGCAGCCGCACAAGTTTGTGTTGTTAAAAGCGGGGAAAGGGCGGGTGCAATCCGTGCCATGCCGCGCAGCGGCAACTGTGCAAAACATGAGCGTATTGGCAGTTTGAGCGGGGCGGAACCGGTTAACGTGTGCGTTAATCAGGGCTCCGGCGCCATGCGCTTGCAATTAAGAAAAGATCGTTTAGGTGATGTGAGTGCGTGTAAAGCAGGCGAACTGGCGCAGGTGCTACAAGACTCAGGAAGCAAGGATATCACTGCCTGCGTGAGCAAAAAAGGCGGCGCGATAAAAGTTTCTAACGGGAATGCTGCGTGTAAGGCAAAAACGGAAGACACCATTCAATTACATGGCGCTGGTTCTTTTGCTGAGCAAAACAAAGGTGCAAGTTTTGACCCTGCTAGATTGTCGCCACTTATCGACGCGTCTCTAACGGCTCAGTTGCCTGCCGCGTTACCCGCCGCCATTGCTGCTGCCGGCATTACTGAGGCATCTGTTGCTGCTGCGGGTCTCCCCGCTAGCATTGCTGCTGCTGCTGGTTCAGCCACTGCTGCTCATACTGAAGCTGGTAATGCCGCTACTTCAGCCGCTAATGCTGCTGGTTCGGCCACTGCTGCTCATACTGAAGCTGATAATGCCGCTACTTCAGCCGCTAATGCTGCTGGTTCAGCCACTGCTGCTGCTGGTTCAGCCACTGCTGCTCATACTGAAGCTGGTAATGCCGCTACTTCAGCCACTGCTGCTCATGCAGATGTTGTGACTACTAATGCAGATGTTGGTTTAACTCATGCAGATGTTGTGGCTACTCATGCAGATGTTGGTTTAACTAATGCAGATGTTGTGGCTACTCATACAGATGTTGGTTTAACTAATGCAGATGTTGCGGCTACTAATGCTGCTGCCGCTACTGTTGCCGCTACTGTTGCCCCTGCTGCCGTCACTGCTGCTATCGTGGCTAATGCTGCTTCTGTTCAGGCTCTCGGCGCCGCCATCGGTGCTGACGTTACCGCTTTGCCTGCTTTGGGTAATGATCTTGCTGGTAATCCTGGTACCGTCACGGCCTTTGGTAATGCGATAGCGAATGATGCTGCTGAGGTTCAACGTCTCGGCGCCGCCATCGGTGCTGACGCTACCGCTTTGCCTGCTTTGGGTAATCATCTTGCCGCCAATGCTGCCACCGTCACTGCTTTTGGTACTGCGATAGCGGGTGATGCTGCTGAGGTTCAACGTCTCGGCACCGCCATCGGTGCTGACGCTACTGCTTTGCCTGCTTTGGGTACTGCTCTTGCTGGTAATGCTGGTGCCGTCACTAACTTTGGTACTGCTCTTGCTGGTAATGCTGGTGCCGTCACTAACTTAGGTAATGCTCTTGCTGGTAATGCTGGTGCCGTCACTGCTTTTGGTACTGCGATAGCGGGTGATGCTGCTGAGGTTCAACGGCTCGGCACTGCTCTTGCTGGTGACCCTGCCATTACCGCAGCTATCGCTCCCCAGTTGCATGTGTACGACAACGCCAATAATGATCTGGGTGTCTACCTTCCCGGCTTGGGCTTGTATGATCCTGCCAATGGCACGGTTCTTGTGATTAGTGACTTGGCCCGAGGGCGTCTCAAAAGCATTAACGTTAACGCCCCCGTTGGTTACTTCAGTGATAATGCTTGCAACACAGATGCGTTCCCCCTGGATGCAACGGATGGCTTTGTTCAGAAAATTATGTGGGACACCACTGCACGTGCTCCTATGCTAATTACCCCAAACAACATTGTAGAAGGTCAGTTGTATGTTGTTGACGGCGCTAACACCTGTTATGAATACCCGGGTCTTGGTGTTTTAACTCGGTATACCCGAGTATTTGTCTCAGCAGCCGTGCCAGCGGCAAGAGCAGGCCTCACTGTGGTTAATCTGGCTGCTTTAAGAGTTAACCTTCCTCTCGTAATCCGTTAATTGCTATTTGTGTAAAACAATGGGGCGCAATGCCCCATTGTTTTTTCTAACAAGACCAAAACGTCCCTTTGCGTTCACAGCTCATTTTTCAAACGATACAAAAACTCCAGCGCGGCTTTGGGTGTTAGCTCGTCGGGGTTGATGGCGCGCAGGCTGTCCACACAAGGCGGCATCGCCGTGGCAAATAAATCGGCTTGAGCGGGCACTGTTGGCATGCGTGCAGCCGGTTTTTTTGCGGTGTGGTGCGTTGCGCTATTTTCCAGCTCGGCCAGTTTCTCGCGCGCTTGTGTGAGCACAGGCAAGGGAATGCCCGCCAGTTTTGCCACCTGCAAGCCATACGATTTATTGGCCGCGCCCATTTGTACTTTGTGCAGAAACACAATGCCGTCGTGGTGTTCGCTGGCATCCAAATGCGCATTAGCGACGCTCGCGCATTCATCAGGTAAAGCCGTTAATTCAAAATAATGTGTGGCGAACAGCGTAAATGCGTGCACGCGCTCGGCTAAATAGTGCGCGCAGGCCCAGGCAAGCGAAAGGCCGTCAAACGTGCTGGTGCCGCGCCCAATTTCATCCATCAGCACCAAACTTCTGGGTGTGGCGTTGTGCAGAATGTTGGCGGTTTCTGTCATTTCCACCATAAAGGTGGAGCGGCCAGAGGCGAGATCATCCGACGAACCTATGCGCGTAAAAATGCGGTCAATAATGCCAATTTCTGCGCTCTCGGCAGGTACAAAACTGCCGGTGTGGGCGAGTAGCGCAATCAGTGCCGCTTGACGCATGTAGGTAGATTTACCGCCCATGTTGGGGCCGGTGATGATCAACATGCGTAAATTGCTATGCAGATGCAGATCATTCGCCACAAACGCTTCCCCATGCACGCGGTTGACCACTTGCTCAACCACGGGGTGACGGCCTTTATGAATGCGTACACCAGGCTCGGCGGTGAGGGTCGGGCGGCTCCAGCTCAGTGTCTCGGCACGCTCGGCAAAGCTGCTTTGCACGTCTAGCTCTGCCAGCGCAGTGCTGGTTTCTTGCAGCGGCAAAAGCTGTTCGTTGAGCGTATCCAGCAATTCCTCGTACAATTGTTTTTCGCGTGTGAGAGCGCGGCTTTTGGCGGAAAGTGCTTTGTCTTCAAAGACTTTCAAATCTGGCGTAATAAACCGCTCGGCATTTTTTAGCGTCTGCCGCCGAATATAGTCGGCAGGAACCGTGTGTGATTGTGCGGCGGAAAGCTCTATAAAGTAGCCATGCACGCGGTTGTAACCCACTTTCAGCGTGGATAAACCGGTGCGCTCGCGTTCTTGCTGTTCTAGCCGCTGCAAAAAATCGCCCGCGTTTTGTTGCAGGCTGCGTAGCTCGTCCAGTTCCGCGTCGTAGCCGTCGGCCATCACGCCACCCTCGCGGATCACCATCGGCGGGTTTTCCATCAGTGCACGCACAAGCAAGTCGTTAAGTTCAGGAAATGGCTGAATTTGCATCGCCAGTCTGTGCAATGTTTTTGTATCGGCCTGCTGTAATTGAGCAAGCAATTGCGGCAAACAATGCAACGATTGCTGCAAACGGGTGAGGTCACGCGGGCGTGCCGAGCGCAGGGCGATGCGCGACAAAATACGCTCCATATCACCCACCGCGCGCAGCGTTTCACGCAGTGGCTCGAAGCGATAGTCGGCCAGCAAGTCGGCTACGGTTTGCTGGCGTTGTTGCAGCGCATCAAGACGCGCCAATGGACGGTGCAGCCAGCGACGCAGCGCACGTGCACCCATGGCCGTCACCGTGCTGTTCACCACGGAAAACAGCGTGTTTTCCTGCGAGCCAGCGAGGTTGCTGTCAATTTCCAAGTTGCGGCGCGTGGCGGCATCCATTTCCACCGCGTCGCCACGGCGTTCGGTGGTAAGTGCGCGAATATGTGGCAAGGCGCTGCGCTGGGTTAAGCGCACGTAACTCATCAGCGCGCCCGCTGCACGCAAAGCCAGCGGTAAATCGTCACAGCCAAAACCGGCCAAGTCGTGTGTGGCGAATTGCTGCGTTAGTAAACGCAAAGCTGCATCAAGATCAAATTCCCACGGTGCTTGTTTGCGCAAACCCGCACGGCGCACAAGGGGTTCGGGCAGGCTCCAATCGTCAGGCAACAACAGTTCAGCGGGATTCAGTCGCTGCATTTCGCCCAGTAGCGCGTCGAGGGTGTCGACTTCCTGCACACAAAAACGTCCTGCGCTGATATCGAGCGAAGCAATACCGAAACGCGCTTGTTGTGCAAAGACGGCCACCAGCAGGTTGTCGCGGCCAGCATCTAAAAGCGCCTCGTCACTGACGGTGCCTGGGGTAACAACGCGCACCACCTTCCGCTCAACAGGGCCTTTGCTGGTAGCGGGGTCGCCAATCTGTTCGCAAATCGCCACCGATTCACCCAAACGCACCAAACGAGCCAGATAATTTTCTGCCGCATGATAGGGAACGCCCGCCATTGCAATGGGCTCGCCGCCAGATTTACCACGCGCGGTAAGGGTGATATCCAGAAGCTGCGCCGCTTTTTTGGCATCGTCAAAAAACAACTCGTAAAAATCGCCCATGCGGTAAAAAAGCAGCTCATGCGGATGCTGGGCTTTGAGTGCCAGATATTGCTGCATCATGGGCGTGTGGTCGGTGCGGCTGTTTTCTGTGGTCGACTGGTCTGCTTTATTCACGATAACAACCCGAAAGCTCAATGGCATGACGCGCAGTTTACTTTATCGCTCTGGCGATGGCTTTTGGTGATGCCTTTATTGCCGTTTTGCGCTTGCAAAATTGAAACACATGCCGATAATACACACCTGAGCAATAACCCATGTGGGGCTTGATGAATACCTAGTCAGCGTCGTCCTTTTCGGTCGGCGCATTTACATAAACGTCGAAACGAATGAGGGTTGCCTTGATGGGAACAAACTCCGCGCTCGCTCTTGTCAGCGAAACGTCAGCTTCTAGCCAACAAAAAATATGGCCAGCACACCACAATCTCCAGCCAAGTGCTGATACTCAGGATCATTTCATTCATCGTAACGGCGTTGAATTCGCCGGTACGCATTTGATTTTTGATTTTTGGGGCGCACACAAGCTCGATGATCTCAAATTGATGGAGCAGGCCATGCGCGACAGCGTAGTGGCTGCCGGCGCAACGCTGTTGCACATCCATCTGCACCACTTTACACCCAATGGTGGCATTTCTGGCGTGGCGGTATTGGCGGAATCACATATCAGCGTCCATACGTGGCCTGAGCGTGGATTTGCGGCATTTGACGTGTTTATGTGCGGTGATGCAGAGCCAGAAAAGGCAATTGCGGTGTTAAAAAAAGCATTTACACCTAAGCGTATGAACATCACTGAGCATCTACGTGGAGTGACGCAAAGCGATGACTAAGACGTGGAATGAAACGCTGTACGATGCGTGGGGTCAACGTCACGACATTGATAAGGTCTATTTTGAGTTTGATACCGGCCATCAGCAATTGATGATCTTCCATAACGCGCTGTTCGGGCGCGTGATGACACTTGATGGTGTGGTGCAAACCACCGAAAAAGACGAGTTTATCTACCATGAAATGATGACCCATGTGCCGATTCTGGCACATGGTAAAGTCAAGCGCGTGCTAATTATTGGCGGTGGTGACGGCGGCATTTTGCGCGAAGTGTGTCGTCACAAGACGGTCGAGCATGTTACGCAGGTTGAAATAGACAAAGCCGTGATTGATATGGCGATCGAGTACCTGCCAAGCCATTCAGCCGGTGCTTATGACGATCCGCGCGCCAATGTCGTTATTGATGACGGCTGCCGTTTTGTTGCGCAGTGTCAGGAAAAATTCGACATTATTATTTCTGATTCAACAGACCCCATCGGTCCAGGCGAAGTGTTGTTTACCAGCCAGTTTTACAGCGATTGTAAGCGCTGCTTGAATGATGGCGGCATTATGGTCACGCAAAATGGCGTGGTGTTCATGCAATTGGATGAGGTGAAAACCACGGCTCAACGCATGGCATTGACCTTTGGCGATGTGCATTTTTATAGCGCAGCCGTGCCTACCTACGTTGGTGGCATTATGACTTTTGCTTGGTCAAGTGATGATAAAACGCTACGTCATGTGGATGCCAAAACATTGCGTGAGCGCTTCAAAGCGGCAGGCATTAAAACACGCTATTACAATCCAGACATTCACGCGGCTTCTTTTTGTTTGCCGCAATATGTATTGGAAGCGATAGGCAAAGCCGACAACCGCTGATTTACGCTTATCTAAAAAATGGGGGGGGCAGCCATACACCGCGCTTTCTTCTTTTTACTCTGAAATGGGGCCTTTATCATGGCAAACCTGTTCTCGGAAGTTCTTTTTTCTGAAGCTAAAACACAAGCTCTGGTGAGCCAGTACGGCTCACCCTGCATGCTGCTGGATTGCGAAAAGCTCGCCGATCAGTACCGGCAATTGTCGGCCGCGCTGCCGAATGTGGGCTTGTTTTATGCGGTAAAAGCCTTTCCGCATGAAGCTATTGTGAACACGCTCAATCAACTGGGTGCTGGTTTTGATATTGCCACTACGGGTGAGATCAGCTTGCTGCGCAGCGAGCATATCAATCCGCGTCGCACCATTCATACGCATCCCATTAAAAAAGACCGCGACATACGCGACGCTTTACGTTTTGGTTGCAGCACCTTTGTTGTCGATAATTATGCAGAGCTGAAGAAGTTCCGCAAATATGGCAGCCGTGTTGGCTTGCTGTTGCGCGTGTCGTTTCGCAGCCCAGATTGCGCTGTTGATTTGTCGAAAAAGTTTGGTTGTCAGCCAGAAGAAGTGCAGGTTTTATTGGCGCAAGCAAGTGCGCTTGGCTTGCATGTTAAGGGCTTGTCTTTCCATGTCGGCTCACAGTCTACTAGCCCCAATGCGCATGTTGCTGCTATTCATGCCTGCCGCGAACTCATTGAAAACGCGTCGTTGCCGCTGCGCATACTCGATATCGGCGGCGGCTTTCCGGTGGATTATGATCAGGCAAATGATATGGATATTGCCGCATTTTGCGCCCCGATTCGCGCGGCATTGGCGCAATTGCCAAAAAATGTTGACGTTATCGCTGAGCCTGGTCGCTTTTTGATAGCTCCCGCCTGCGCGACGATTGTCTCTGTAGTGGGCAAAGCCTTGCGTGGCGATCAGCCGTGGTACTATCTGGATGATGGCGTGTACGGCATGTTCAGTGGTCGTTTGTTCGACCATGCGCGCTACCCGCTGCACGTTTTTCGCACGGGTGTCGCCGTGTCTTCTGTTTTGGCGGGGCCAACGTGCGACAGTATCGACGTGATTGAGGAGGATATTCAATTGCCTGAGCTGGAGGTGGGTGATTTGGTAGTAGGGTGCATGATGGGCGCTTATACGGCGGCTACGGCCACCACGTTTAACTCACTGCCCGTGCCGCGCGTGGTGGTGTTTGGTGAGCCAGTACGGGCCAAATTGGCGTATATATCCTGATGACTGATGTTGCGCAACGTAGCAATATCCATTCGGGCTGAGCCTGTCGAAGCCTTATCTTCTGTAGTAGGCAGTCCTTCGACAAACTCAGGGCGAACGGATAACTTGTCAATTTGGGAAGATACTTGTCACCAATTCCTTAAAAAAACCGGCTAAGCAATCTCACGCAGGCTCCAATACCACCACAGGCAGTTCTCGTGTGGTTTTCTTTTGATATTCAATGTAATCGGGAAAAATGGCGGTCATGATGCCCCATAGCGTTTGGCGCTCTTTGCCCTCTGCTACGCGCATTTTTACAGCCATTTTCTCGGCTTTAACTTGAATATGTGCAAGTGGGTTCGCGCACAGGTTTTGATACCACGCGGGTGGAATGTCGCTGCCGCCTTTTGATCCCATTACCACGTAGTTATTGCCGTGCTTGCCGTAAATGAGTGCCACCTGTCGAATTTCGCCTGATTTTTTGCCGGTGGTGCTGAGTATCAGGCAGGGGCTGCCGTACATGATGTGGCCGTCTTCGCCGTTGCTGGCCAGATAGCGGCGGATGTGGTCTTTCATCATGTCAATGGGACTGTTGGTATTGCTCATGGCGTGTCTCCAGTTGAGCGATTGAAAAATGCGCTTAGCGTTTTTTGCAGATACGCCACATCCAAAACGCCGGCCAGTTCGCGTATCGAATGCATAGCAAAGGTTGGTACGCCGATATCCACGGTGTCCACACCCACGGCGGCGGCGGTGAGGGGGCCTATCGTGCTGCCGCAGCCCATGTCGCTACGTGCCACGAAGTTTTGCAGCGGAATATTGTGGCGAAGGCATAAATCGCGCAGCAGTGCTTGGGTTTTGCTATTGCTGGCATAACGCTGATTGGCGTTAATTTTTAGCGCAGGGCCGCCATTCAGTAATGGGCGATGATTTTCGTCGTGTTTTTCGCTGTAATTCGGATGAAGTCCGTGGGCGTTGTCGGCGGAAATCAGCAGCGAGCGGGCAATCGTGCGTTCGTAGTTTTCAACAGGAGAGCCTTCCATCAGCAAACTCTCGCCAGCACCCAGCCAGCGTTCCAGCACTGCACGCAAAAATGCGCCTTGTGCGCCGCACGCGGATACGCTGCCCACTTCTTCATGGTCGGTGCATGCGAGCACGCAGGCTTGATCCGCATTTGCTTGCAGCAGTGCTTGTAGACCACAAAAACAGCTCAAAAGATTGTCCAGTCGCGCACTTGCAATAAATTGTTGGCGCAGGCCAATGAGTGCCGGTGCCTGTGTGTCGTACAGGGAAAGCTCGTAATCCAGCACGCATTCCGCATCACAATTTGGCTGTTCCAGGCGCAGTTGTGCGAGCAGAACATTGTGAAAATCTGTTGCGGCTACAGCGTCGTCGACTTGCAATAAGAGCGGGGGCAATTCTTTTTGGGCGTTGATGGCGCGACCATTGTTGACATCTCTGTCTAGGTGAATGGCGAGGCTGGGAATGGTCGCCACGGCGTGGCGGAAATCAACCAGTGCGGTCGCTAATACGCCATTTTTTTGACGGTAATGTACCCGTCCGGCAATGGACAAATCACGATCAAACCACGGGTGCAGCAGCGCGCCGCCGTAGACCTCGACACCCAGTTGCAGATAGCCAAAACGCAGCATGTCTGGCTGTGGTTTGATTTTTAGGCAAGGGCTGTCAGTGTGCGCGCCAACCAGCCGCACTCCGTGCTCTTGTGGTGTGTTTTTGCCGCTAGTCCATGCAATGAGTGATGAGTCGTTGCGCGTCACTAGGTACTTTTTTTGGGGTTGTATTTGCCATCTTTCTCCTTCGTTAAGCGCTTCAAAACCTGCCGCTAGGAGTTGCTTGCGCATCTGGGATACGGCGTGAAATGGCGTAGGCGATTGCTGGAGAAAATCAAGAATGGCTATGGGGTGGGTCATGGCGGCACTGAAAAGTGGAAACAGGGATTTAGTATAACCACGAGAGTCTTGTCTTATCGCTTCCTAATTTATGAAGGCGACTGCCATGTTTCCGGCAGCACGGTGATGCTGCTTGTATTGTTGCTGACGGTTGCTTGGCCGTCTTGCATAAACAGGTGTAAATCCATATTGCGCGTTGCCAATAAAGCCATCGCGTCAGTGACTTCTTTGGATAGAAAAAATACGGATAAATTTTCAAAGCGCGCCAATTTCTGCCGGTTTTTTTCCCACCAAGGCTGCGCTGTGCGTGCGCCGTAGCAGTAAATGGAGACGCGACGCGCGCGGCCACAGGCTTTGCGAATGCGGCTTTCATCAGGCATGCCTATTTCTATCCAGTGCGTGATGGTACCCGTCGAGTCTTTGTCCCATAAGTCAGGTTCATTTTCACTGGAAAGTCCACGCGTGAACTGGAGTGAGTCGCTGGCGTGTAAAGCAAACGCCAATAGCCTGAGCATTAATCGCTCTTCGGTTTCTGATGGATGGCAAGCTAAAGTCAGGTTGTGTTGAGCGTAATAGTGCCTGTCCATATCGGCAATTTGGAGAGAGGCTTTGTAAATAGTGGCCTTCATCGCCATAGTGTTTTGCCTGATTTAAAAAAAGTGTATTTTTTTTGTCGTGTAAGTGCGTGATGGATTAAAGCCAATTTGAGCAACCGCTTTTTGTGAAAAGGGTCTATTCTTTGATCGCTTTGGCTACTCGTTAGCGGCCACTTACACAAAGCCTGAAACAAACTATAACAGTTGGCCGGTATTGCTGCAGGAGATATTCCATGAGTCACAGTCTTATTTTGTTCATTGTATTGATAGCGTTAGCTGTCTACATCATTAGCTTATTCAACAGGCTGGTGGCCTTACAGAATCGCTACAAAAATGGGTTCGCGCAAATTGATGTGCAATTGAAGCGCCGTTACGACCTGATTCCTAATCTTGTTGAAACAGCAAAAGCCTATGTGTCACATGAAAGCAAAACGCTAGAGGCGGTCATACAAGCGCGCAATCAAGCACAAACACAGCTCGTGCAGGCTGCGGCCAATCCTGGTGACGGTCAATCTATGCGAGGTCTGTCGCAGGCAGAGCAGCAACTGGGTGGAGCATTAGGGCAATTAAAAGTCACAATGGAAGCCTACCCAGACTTGAAAGCCAGCCAAAACATGGCGCAATTGTCAGAGGAGCTAACTAGCACGGAGAATAAAGTCGCTTTTGCGCGCCAAGCATTCAATGATGCGGTAGCTGATTACAACACGACGCGGCAAATTTTCCCCGTTAATGTTCTCGCGGGTATCTTTGGCCATACACAAGATGCCGCACTTCTCGAATTTGAAGATCACAAAGAAATTCAGGCCGCCCCTAAAGTGAGTTTTTAATTACAGACCAGCCATTTGCATGAACTTTTTTCAGGCACAGGATGCCGCCCGCCATAAAACAGCCCTGCTGATAGTGCTGCTTGTCTTGGCCGTTCTATGCTTGATTGGTTTAACGCAGTTGCTGGTGATGGCGGTTTTACACTACGGTTCAGCACCGACTTCACAATTGGCACAAGGCAGCCTGTGGTCTGGTTTTTCATGGCTTATGTTGGCGTGTATTGCGGCAGGCATTATTTCCGTCGTTAGCCTCGCCTCGGTTTATAAAATTGTTCAGCTACGTGCTGGCGGTTCCGCTATTGCCGAACTCCTAGACGGGCATACGCTTGGTCGCGGAGCTGGCAATTTATCCGAACAAAAAATTCTGAATATTGTGGAAGAAATGGCTATCGCCTCCGGCATGCCTGTGCCGGCCGTATACATCATAGAAGAGCCTGCCATCAATGCTTTTGCGGCGGGACACGACAGCAAAGACGTTGTTATAGGCGTTACGCGTGGCTGTATTGAGCGCCTCAATCGCGACGAGTTGCAGGGGGTCATTGCCCACGAATTTAGTCACATTTTCAACGGTGATATGCGTCTAAATTTAAAATTGATCGGCATTTTGCACGGCATTTTATTTATCGGCTTGCTGGGGCGCATGCTGCTGGAAGGTGGAGGCAGTCGCCGTGCTGGCGGTCGTGACGACATGCGCACTGTTATCGTCTTGTTTTTTTTGGGTGTCGGCTTAACGATTATTGGCTATAGCGGTGTTTTTTTTGGAAATTTGATTAAGGCCGCCATTAGTCGACAGCGCGAGTTTTTGGCTGATGCCTCTGCTGTGCAATATACGCGCAACCCCATTGGTATTGGGGGCGCACTCAAGAAAATTGGTGGTTTTCCTCGCGGCTCGCGCTTGCTGCATCCTAATGCGCAGCAAATAAGTCATTTGTTTTTTAGCGATGGAATCGGTGCTTCATCGTGGATGTTTTCAACACATCCTTCGCTGGCGCGACGCATAAAGGCTATCGATCCGCACTGGAAGGGCGACTATCCCCATGTCGATGCATTAGCCGTTGATAAAGAAATTTCCGCATCGGAAGATGTGCTGCCCAAGGCTGATATTCCATACACGCCGCATCAGGTTGCAGCAGTCATTACCGGAGCGGCTTTAACGCAAGCTATCAATGGCATTGGCGCACCATCGGCGGAGCATTTGTTGCAGGCGCGTATGGTGCTCACCAGTTTGCCAGACGATATCAGGCAGTTGAGCTATAAAACACAAGGAGCCGCTGCGCTTATACACTGCTTGTTATTGGACAAAAACCCTGAAAAACATCAACAGCAAATGGTTTTGCTGAAGGGTCTAATTGACCAAGGTATTTATTCAATATGTGAAAAGGTTAGCGCGGGTATTGCGCATCTGCCCGTTAACTTGCGTTTACCATTGTTGGATATGTGTTTACCCACACTTAAAACGCTTGATGCAGCGCAGCTTCAGCAATTTATGCGTGTGGTGATGTCGCAAATCAAGGCCGACACACATATTTCGCTGTTTGAGTGGGCGCTGTATCGTTTGCTGTGTCAGCATCTTGTAGGCCGCCGCCAACACGGCGTGGGTAAGGTGCCGCTGTCTGCGCTTGGTTCAGCGTGCTGCACGGTGTTGTCTGCGCTGGCTCTGGCAACAAACAACGATCCAGAACACGCCAGAAAGCAGTTTGCGCAAGGCTGGAAAATGCTGACTTTGTCTGCTGCGGAGATTGAGCTCACTGCGCTCGACAACATGGCAAAGCTCGATCAAGCCGTACAGGCGCTGAAAAAAATACAGCCACTAATGAAGCCGCGTTTATTAAAGGCCTGCTGCGCAGTGATCGAAAATAATAATTGTTATGGCGAGGAATCCATCGAGTTGTTACGCGCGATAGCAGATACCATTGAAGCGCCTATCCCGCCTGTTATTACTGCCCCGCGTATTTAAAAGCCGCTAGTGTAAAAATTAAATTTCATCTTCATTGGTGGCGGAACAGTAGAGAGAAAGGCTGCATTTTACGGTTGTTCGTGGTCGGTTATGCACTTATACTACGCGCCGCTTTGTCGGCTTTAAAGTTCTACCTGTTTGACGGGCTTGTGGCGAGTTAAGGTGGGGATAAGCATGCAGCACTGCCACGCGACAATTCGCCCGCCCCCGCTTTATCTTGTCAGCGCGGCTCAGTTGGCCGTGCTTGCGCCAGTTCTCTTTGTGGTTTTCTGGCTGCAGCCATTAGGTGCCAAAGCCTTAGCGATGGGCGCGTCGATTGAGATGGCGGCTAGGTTGTATTTCGGGTTTTATGCTTTTCGTTATATTGGCGCGCGGCAAATGCAACAGGTGGCACGTGCTTTTCGGCAGGGTGCTGTGGGTAAGTTTGTATTGGTTGTCGTGTTGTTTGGGCTGGTGTTTGCTTACTGCAGGTGGGCATCTCCGCTGCTGATTTTTTCGGGCTACGTGCTGGCATGGATTTTGGGCTCTGCCTTAAGCGCGAAATTGATAAGTACGTATCGATTTTGATGTTTCCGTTTGATGTGTTTTAGGGCGGCAATTAGATAAAAATGTATTGAAACGGGTGCACCTTTCATGGCGACAGAGCAAGGCGAAGGTCTGACAACGACCAGCTACATTCAGCATCATTTACAGAACTTGACGTTTGGGCAGTTGCCGGCCGGCTATGTGCGTCATGATGCCGGAGGCTCGCATACGCTAGATCACGCAACGTGGACTTTGGCACACACGGCTCAAGAAGCTAAAGACATGGGTTTCTGGGCGTTAAACGTAGATTCTACCGGCTGGGCAATTGGCCTAGGTTTGCTGTTCTCGTTTTTGTTTTCTCGGGTTGCTAGAAATATGCAGGCTGGCGTGCCGCATGGATTGCAAAGCTTTGTGGAAATAGTGATTGATTTTATCGACACCAACGTGAAGTCTGCTTTTCATTTTCACAATCCCACTATCGCGCCGATGGCTTTGACCATTTTTGTGTGGATTTTTATGATGAATCTTATGGATTTATTGCCAATTGACGGCCTCCCGCAATTGGCTGCTGCAGCAACAGGGAATCCCCACTTGTATTTTAAAGTTGTGCCGACAACTGACCCAAACATTACGCTGGGCATGAGCTTTGCCGTATTTTTCTTGATGTTGTTTTACGGTGTGCGCGAGAAGGGCTTGTTGGGGTTTGTCAAGGAATTGACGCTACATCCCTTTCACCCAGCATCTCGCGGTATTGGCGTGTTGTTTGCCCCCTTTCTTATCGCGATAAACTTCGTGCTGGAGACTATAGCATTGATTTCAAAGCCCATATCTTTGGGGTTGCGGTTATTTGGCAACCTTTACGCGGGTGAAATGATCTTTATTCTTATCGCAACCATGTACGGTGCTGGTGTTTTCTTTGGCCTGTTTGCCGGTGTTTTGCAGTGGGCTTGGGCGGTATTCCATATTCTTATCATCACCTTGCAGGCATTCGTATTCATGGTGTTGACCGTCGTCTATATGGCGATGGCGCATGAAGTTCCGAGCGAGCAGCATCCGTGATGGGCAAGGATGGTTTTAAGCAACGCTAAAGTTTTTGTTAATCATTTTTTACGCAACATTACACCGTCATCGAGGAGATACATTATGGGCTTGGCTCTTATTTCAGTTGCACTTTTAATCGGACTTGGCGCTTTGGGCACGGCAGTCGGCTTTGCATTGCTGGGCGGAAAATTTTTGGAAAGTGCTGCGCGCCAACCGGAAATTACGCCAATGCTGCAAGGTAAAATGTTTTTGATCGCCGGCTTGCTTGACGCTGTTCCGATGATTGGCGTGGGTATCGGTATGTACATTTTGTTTGTATTGATCCCAACAATGACGGCCTAATTCAGGTGCCCGCAAGTTAACCCTAACAAGAGGTGTTGGCGTGAATATCAACGCTACCATTATCGGACAAATGTTGTCCTTTTTGCTCTTTGTCGCTTTCTGCGCCAAATTTGTGTGGCCGGCCATTATTGGCGTGATGGCTGCGCGTGAAAAACGTATTGCGGATGGCTTAGATAGTGCCGAGCAGGCAGGTCGAGACCTTGAGTTGGCGAAAGAAGAAGCTAGGCACAAATTACGTGTCGCTAAAGAGCAGGCTGCGGCCATCATCGAACAAGCGAACAAACGTGCGAGCCAAATAGTAGAAGAGGCCAAGGAGCAGGCGAGCGCGGAAGGGGATCGCTTAAAAATCTCTGCACATGCCGAAATAGATAAAGAGAAGGGGCGTGCGCGTGAAGAATTGCGTAAGCAGTTGGCGGCTTTGGTTGTCGTGGGTGTTGAGCGTGTTCTGCAGTCGTCGATAGACGTAAAGCAGCACAGTGAGATGCTCGGAAAGTTGGCAGCGGAGCTATAAAGCATGGCTGAATTAGTGACGCTGGCCAGACCCTATGCCAAAGCGGCATTTGCGGTGGCTTTAGATGCAACGGCGTATACCAAGGGATTAACCCATTGGCAGGACATGCTCAACACATTAGCTGCGGTCGTTGGGCAACCCAAAATGCAAGCGGCACTTGATCGGCCTGAGTTAACCTGCGAGCAGCAGGCGCAGTTGTTATTGTCTGTTTGTGGTGATGCGTTGGATAGCAAGGCGCAAAATTTTGTGCGCGTATTGGCAGGCAACAAACGTATGTCCTTGCTGCCGGAAATTGCCTTGCAGTTTGCAGAACTTAAAGCGCATCAGGAAAAAACGGTAGCGGTCGATGTGCGTTCAGCGTTTGCGCTAGATGCGACTCAAGCGGCATCTTTGGCACAGGTTTTGGGTCGGCGGTGGCGGTGTCAGGTTGAGCTTTCCACCGAAGTTGATGCCAGCTTGTTGGGCGGATTGGTGATTAAGGCGGGCGATACTGTGATTGATGCCTCCGTGCGTGGACGACTGCATAAATTGGCCGATGCGCTGAACGTCTAACTCGCAAATAACAAATTGACAACATTATTTATCGTTAATTATTGACAGAGAAGCTGGCCAAACACCGCAGCTTCTACATGAGGATAGCCGGACATGCAGCAACTAAATCCCTCTGAAATCAGCGAAATCATCAAAAGCCGCATTGAGAAACTTGATGTTGCGACACAAGCTAAAAATCAAGGCACGATTGTGTCGGTGTCGGACGGCATTGTGCGTATACACGGCCTTGCTGATGTGATGTACGGTGAAATGATTGAGTTTAACGGCGGCATTTACGGTATGGCACTCAACCTTGAGCGCGATTCTGTTGGCGCGGTTATTTTGGGCGAATACCAGAGCTTAGCTGAAGGGCAAACCTGTCGTTGCACGGGTCGTATTCTTGAGGTGCCGGTCGGCCCTGAACTGGAAGGTCGCGTGCTTGATGCGCTCGGCAATCCAATTGACGGTAAAGGCGCGCTCAATGCCAAGTTGTCTGAGCCTTTGGAAAAAGTGGCTCCTGGTGTTATTGCTCGGAAATCAGTCGATCAGCCATTACAAACGGGTTATAAGTCTGTTGACTCTATGGTGCCGGTAGGTCGCGGTCAGCGCGAGTTGATTATCGGTGACCGCCAAGTCGGCAAAACGGCGCTTGCAGTTGATACGATCATCAACCAAAAAGGCACCGGCATTAAATGTATTTATGTGGCTATCGGTCAGAAACAGTCGACCGTCGCCAACGTGGTGCGCAAACTAGAAGAGCATGGTGCGATGGCGCACACTACCGTGGTGGTGGCTGCGGCAGCTGATCCAGCTTCTATGCAGTTTCTGGCACCGTTTGCTGGTTGCACCATGGGTGAGTATTACCGCGATCGCGGTCAAGATGCGCTTATCATTTATGATGATTTGACCAAGCAGGCATGGGCGTATCGTCAAATCTCTCTGTTGCTGCGCCGCCCACCCGGTCGGGAAGCCTACCCTGGTGATGTTTTTTATCTTCACTCTCGTCTATTGGAGCGTGCAGCGCGTGTGAATGCTGAGTATGTGGAGCAGTGCACCAAAGGCGCAGTAAAAGGCAAAACTGGCTCTTTGACTGCATTGCCAATTATCGAAACACAAGCCGGCGACGTATCTGCATTCGTGCCGACTAACGTGATTTCCATTACGGATGGCCAAATATTTTTAGAAACCAGCTTGTTTAATGCCGGTGTTCGCCCTGCTATGAATGCCGGTATTTCGGTGTCGCGTGTAGGTGGCGCAGCGCAGACTAAGATCATCAAAAAATTGGGTGGTGGTGTGCGTTTGGCTCTGGCGCAGTACCGTGAGCTTCAGGCGTTTGCACAGTTCGCTTCTGATCTTGACGAGGCGACACGCTCGCAATTACAACACGGTCAGCGTGTGACGGAATTGATGAAGCAGAAGCAGTATGCGCCGATGTCGGTGGCTGAAATGGGTATTTTGTTGTACGCCGCCGATAACAAATACCTCAATGATATTGACGTGAATAAAATAGGCGGTTTTGAAGCGTCTCTGTTGTCTTATTTGCACGCAGAACATGCGGCATTGCTTGCGAAAATCAATGAAAGTGGCGATTACAACGCAGATATTGAGGCGGGTATTCGTGCTGCGCTCGATACATTCAAAGCCACTCAGACGTGGTAAGGCGGTAGCTTATGGCAGGCGCCAAAGAGGTACGCACCAAAATCGCCAGTGTGAAAAGCACGCAGAAAATCACTAAGGCGATGGAAAAGGTGGCGTTCAGCAAGATGCGTAAAGCGCAAGAGCGTATGGCGAACGGTAAGCCCTATGCGACGCGCATGCGCGCAGTGATTGCGCACATTGCCAACGCTACGCCGGAATATAAGCATCGCTACATGATTGATAGACCGGTCAAACGTGTGGGCTATATCGTGGTGTCGTCTGATCGTGGTTTGTGCGGCGGTTTGAATATCAATGAGTTCAAGCTGGCAGTGAAGTCCATGAAAGCGTGGAGCGAGCAGGGCGTACAAATTGATATCTGCGCCATCGGCACGAAAGCACAGTCATTTTTCAAAAGTTATGGCGGTAACGTATTGGCTGCAATGCGAGATATGAGCGATACCGTATCCACCAGCGAGCTTATTGGCAGCGTAAAAGTGATGCTGGATGCTTACGATAACGGCAGCATTGATCGCCTGTTCGTCTTGTCAAATGAATTTGTGAACACGATGACCCAATTGCCCACTCTGGCGCAGTTGTTGCCTCTGGTGCCGGAAGCTCATGAAAAGCGTGCACATGGCTGGGATTATATTTACGAACCCGATGCACAAAGTCTTTTAGATGGTTTGTTGACGCGCTACATCGAATCGCAAGTGCATCAGGCTGTAGTAGAAAACAAAGCCTGTGAAATGGCCGCACGTATGGTTGCAATGAAAAACGCCACTGAAAACGCCGGTGATTTAATCAACGATTTGCAGTTGCTATACAACAAAGCGCGCCAAGGGGCGATCACGCAAGAGCTGTCTGAAATCGTCAGCGGGGCGGCGGCGGTCTAAACGTGTTTAAGCAAAAAAATCCAGAGACACCGTAAGCGCGGTCGTTTTTAATAACTGATGTTACGCAACCCTCCCCCTGATAAGCTTGCCGAATGAAAAAAGCCGACCTTGATTTATACACCGACTATTTGTTGAGCACTTTTGGTGCT
>JAYVJM010000092.1:0-3090 GCA_043769275.1 Cellvibrionales bacterium
AGCACCAAAAGTGCTCAACAAATAGTCGGTGTATAAATCAAGGTCGGCTTTTTTCATTCGGCAAGCTTATCAGGGGAGGGTTGCGTAACATCAGTTACATAACACCAATAACATGGGGTTCTTTTTCATTCTAAGGATAAAAACCAATGCCCATTACAGCTGGAATACCCCTCACTATCGCCGACTGGTGCATTTTGATTGTAGGGTTGGTGGTCACAACCGTTTTTACCGTGTACTCCAAAATCAGCAAAGATTTCGACAACAGCAAATCACGCGAATATATGGAAGGCATTACGGGCGCACGCAAACGCGCTTATTGGTCTGTACTTAATCTTTATGAAACGCTACCGCTGTTTGCCGTCGGCGTGCTGCTGGCCGAACGCGCCACCGCCAATAAAAGTCATATCGATATGATTGCCATTGGCTTTGTACTGCTGCGTTTTGCTTATGGAGCCGCTTATATTGCCAATCTTGCCACGCTACGCAGCTTGGTATGGATGGCTTCCGCTGCCTGTATCGTGGCGTTATTTGTATCTGCAACGTAATTGTCGACTGGCTCATACCCGCCGCACTCACACCACGGCGGTAATCAGCCCCTCTACCAGCCAACGTTTGAGCAGCGCAACCACATAGACAGGCACACCTTCCTTGCTGACCCATTTGCACATTCCCTCACAGAGATGATCAAAGGTGCGCCCACAAGCCAGCGCACCCAGTGCCCAAGCCTCATCCGCCACCAGCGGACGAAAATGCGTAACTAAACCGTGCCGCCAAAGCAACCAGCTAACCGATACAGGCAACAACTGTGGTGTAGGCACATCCTCTTTTTTATCAAAAGCCTTCCATATCGCCACAGTATTCCAAGCAATTTCCACGCGAAAAACAGACGGATGCAACGCAAAACATAAACCAGGCCAGCGCTCTGGCTGAATCAACGCCATGCCCTCTAGCGTCATCAAACCCGCATCAGCAGCGTCAAACACCCCACTTAACGCCCACTCCCATTTGGCCAGCTCGCTCAACAAGGGAAGCTCACTATAAGGCAGCTCTTCGGCCAAAAACGCACTAAGACGATGGCCATAATAACGAATAGAAAAGTGCTGCGAGGGATTCGCCTCAACATAAGCTAAACCCAACTCATGAAAGACTTTGTCGCCCAAGATCACCTGCAACGCGGGGTAATGAACCGCCAGAGCTTCAATCAGGCGCAGACGATAACCGTCGCTGTAAATAGCCAGCAATGTAGCCGTAGAGGCTTTCTCACCATTTAGCAATTGCGCCACAATGCGCTTATCGTGGCATAACACATGATCCTGAAAGGCCGCTTGCGTCTCTTGTAGCGAACTCATGCGGTCTCCATTGACGCATGAGAGGCAACAGATCGCGCTGTCGCCAGCTCAGCCAATAGCTCAGGCAATAGCGGAATATTGTCATCTCGCTCAATCATGGTAGAAACCGCACCAAAGCGAGTAATTGCATGCCGATACAGCTCCCAGACAGGGTCTTGCACCGGCTCATCGTGCGTGTCGATCAAATAGTCGCCACAGTTTTGGTGTCCGGCCAAATGAATCTGCTGAACGCGCTGCGGTGAAATACCGGCCAAATAATCCTTGGCATCAAATGCATTATTCACACTGTTGACATACACATTATTGACATCAAGGAGTATCAAGCAATCGGACTCATCAACCACAGCACTTAAAAAACCCCACTCAGTCATATATGATTGCCGGTAACTCACGTAGCTGGACAAATTTTCCAATAGAATCCGCCGCCCGAGAAAATCTTGCACTTGTCGCACACGTGCGACGACATGAGACAGCGCCTCCTCTGTGTAGGGCAGAGGCAGTAAATCGTGCAGATTGGTAGGGTTTAATCCCGTCCAACATAGGTGATCAGAAATCCAAGCTGGCTGAACGGCCTCAGTTAACTTTTTTAACTGTCGCAGATAGTCAAAATCTAAGGGGCTACTACTGCCGATGGACAACGACACGCCGTGCATCACCAATGGGTAACGCTCTCGTATCTGGTGTAGGTAATACAACGGTTTTCCGCCAGGAACCAAGTAATTTTCGCTGATAACTTCAAACCAATCCACTGCGGGTTGTTCAGCGAGTATCGCTTCGTAATGCTCGGCACGAAGACCAAGCCCAAAACCAAGGTGGGGATAAGTCAATGAGCTATGAGCAAACACAGATAATCAATCCATGAAACAAGAAAAACAGGGCACAAAACCATACCCTGCGTTTGGATACTCATTACCGCCATACCCTTATTTTTTTGCCTTTTCAGCCTTGATTTCATCACACTCCGCTTGAGTAGGCACAACTAAAAACCCCTTGCCCATACACGCATTTTTTCCTTTGCATGCGTTTTGGGCCGTTTTGCACGCCGACATGGCTTTGCAAGAGTTTATGCCTTGACAATGCACAGGGGTAGAAGTTGTATCCACTTCAACATCTTGTGCATGTGCGGGCAAAATAGATGCTGATGAAAATAAGGCGGCAGCGGCTAAAGCAAGACCTGATAAATTATTGGGTTTTGACATCCTCGAACTCTCCATAAGTCGAACTCTCCATAAACAGACGATCAAATAAATTAAAAATAAGCGACCGTACAGCGCAACACGCTCACCAAGTCTAGTAGAGATATCCGCTTTTGCATACAAAAAACGCCATTGAGCGCCTATGCTCCACGCAAATACGGCTTATTAAGCGGATGCTGAAGCTGGCGGCAAGAAAAAACCCAGTAAATTGCTAATAATCTCAATGCAATCACTACGCTTTTAGGAAAATGGCATTTTTCTGTGCGGTTGATGGCATTTTCCAACCTGTAATGCCCTGCAAGATGGTGGGTCGTGATGGATTCGAACCATCGACCAATTGGTTAAAAGCCAACTGCTCTACCAACTGAGCTAACGACCCTCTGAAGAGGCGGCCATCATAATGTCATGCTAAAAAAAAACAAGCCTAAACTCCCACGAATAATAAGCAACTGATGTTACGCAACCCTCCCCTGATAAGCTTGCCGAATGAAAAAAGCCGACCTTGATTTATACACCGACTATTTGTTGAGCACTTTTGGTGCTGC
>JAYVJM010000093.1:0-7788 GCA_043769275.1 Cellvibrionales bacterium
AGCACCAAAAGTGCTCAACAAATAGTCGGTGTATAAATCAAGGTCGGCTTTTTTCATTCGGCAAGCTTATCAGGGGAGGGTTGCGTAACATCAGTTAAATATTTGGGTGGGCAAATTTAAATAACCGCCAACATAAGCCAATGGGAAGGACAAAATGGCAAACGGCCAAAACAGTTTCCATGAAAAATGCCCTGCACGCCAAAACTGCCAAGCGCCGATACTCGCAACCAAAATATTTAACGCAAGAGCGGTTGGTTTGATTTCTGCTGGAGCGAGACTAAATAGTGTCATTACCGCGATATAGCCAGAAGCGCCAGCGTGCCCAACGGATGAATAGAGAAATACTACACAAAACATTGCAAGTGATAAAAAAACTAGAAACTCTAATGGCATGTAAGGCTTTTTCTTTTGGGGTTTAGTGTTGTGCTCAGTGGCTGATTGGTTAGGGCTGATCGGCGAGCAAGCGCGAACGGTTTTGAGCGTTTTTTAAGCGGTGCTTTTTGTATTAAATGCCGTCTGTATTATAAGTTCTTAAAGCTTCCCTCTCGCTTATACCCCGTAATAAAAAAGGGGCAAGAGCGTACACTTGCTGGCTGACTGGTAGCGTGCGTATTTTTGTTGACGCACTTACACACAGCCCCTTATAGTACGCGGCCTCTGAATGCGCCCGTAGCTCAGCTGGATAGAGTACCTGGCTACGAACCAGGTGGTCGGGAGTTCGAATCTCTCCGGGCGCGCCATTTTTTATTTCCGTCTGCTTGCTGCTTAGGCAGACACTTCAGGCGCAAAGCCTAAATAATCAATAATCCGCCGCCAACCTGGCTAGCTTTTCGGCATCTTCCCGTCGACGCACACCGCTGGATTTTGCATAAATCCGCGTTGTCTTGGGGTCGGCATGGCCAAGTTCATCCTGCGTAGTTTCCAAAGATGCGCCAGCCATTAGCCGGTGCGTTGCGTTGGTGTGTCGCATCCAGTGCGTGGTCATTCGTGTAATGAGCATCCGCATGTGCTCGTCTTCACAAGCGTTAGCTGCCCGCTTTCCAATAGTATGAATAATTAAACCGATGGCACGCGGCGTGAGCGGTTTGTTGCGGCGTGCCTTATTGACTGATGCGACCAGTGGACAATCCTCTGTTGGCACAGGGTATTTTTCCAAGTTAAGCGACTGCCGGTAATGCGCCAATTCCTGAAGCAGCATGGAATTAACTGTAACGAATCGCTCCTTGTTCCCCTTGCCTATCACCTGCAACAGCCAAGCCCTGTCTTTATAAAGGAAATCAGCCATGCGCCCATGCGCCGCCTCTTCCCGACGAATGCCGGTGTGATATAGCAAAGCAAATATCCAGCGCACACGTGCTGCATGTGCTTTTTCAAGCGGATTGCCTTGTGGCAGCGTTTGTAACCAACTCCAGAGCCAGTGCCAACTATCTATGTCAAGTAGTTTTGTCTGTGTGGTTTGCACCGTTACAGGCGGTTGAACAGAGAGGCGAAACACATTGCGCTGTATATATTCCGCATCTTGCAGGTAAGTACACATTTGCGCGAGCACGGTTCTAGCGTAGGCGATAGATTTGTTCGACAGCGAGCCTGCCAATACCTGTGTTGGCAGCAAGACTTCATCTTGGCGCGGTTTTATCGGCCTTATCCAGTGCTTTGGCGGATGCGCAAGGTGTTTGTAGAACAAGTGGACATCCTCCACCTTCATTTCCTTTAAGTTGATCTGTTGTTCACCGAGCCACAGCAACAAACGCACCGATTCACGGCGGTATGAATCAAAGGTATTGGCAGAGCGATTGCCTTTAGCACGCAGCCACGTCTGAACGGCTTCAGTATCAGTTTGAGCATCAATGGCGATGTCTTTAAGTCTTTCGCCAACGGCCGGTATCAGTGTCTGCGGTAAGTCGATCAATACATCATTCATGGGATAAAGCACACCGGTTTGTTTGGTAAAAGCCTACAAGAAAAACGTATAACTGCGAGCGCGATGGCCATAGTAGCCGCCAACCTATCCAAATAGCATTTTTTTGCTTTCGGTATGCGTCGCTCATTTTTTGTTAGTGCCTGTACAAAAAAAGGAATGGGCACGCTCTTATTTTGGTTGTTTTGTATCTGGCTTTGGCGGCACAAGGCTTGCTGCTCCATCATCAAGTGGTGAGTCAGGCAGCAAATTCAGAAACTTCGCAGCAAAATCTTCTGCAGGCATTGGTCTTGCGAAATAATAACCTTGCAAAATATTGCAGCCTTTATCGCGACAGAAGTTTGCATGCTCTCGCGTTTCTACTCCTTCTGCCACAACAGTCAGGTCTAGCGCCCGCGCAAAGTGAATAATGGCAGCCAATAATCGCTCGCTATGCTTGCTTTGGCCTATGGTTGATACAAATCCCTTATCAACCTTCAAAACACGCACAGGAAATAACTTGAGATGCTGTAGAGATGAATAGCCTGTACCAAAATCATCCAGCGACAGTGTGACACCCAGCGCCACGAGCTGCTCAAGAATAAAAACAACGTACTCTGGATCAGCGATCAACGCACTTTCGGTGATTTCAAGCTCAAGGCAATCTGGCTCCAGCTGACTTTCTGAGAGGATTTGTGAAACAGTGCTCAGTAAATTTTCATTAAGTATCTGGATAGCGGAAAGATTAACCGCAACAGTTAAGCGCAACTCTGGCGAAACAAAGCGCTGTTTCCAAGCTTTTAGTTGCAGGCAGGCTGTACGTAAAACCCATTCGCCTATAGGGATGATCAAACCCGTATCTTCGGCAACCACCATAAACTTATCTGGCGTCAACAAGCCCCGTTGAGGATGCTTCCAACGCAAAAGCGCTTCCATGCCAACAATTTCTTCGTTTTCTGCCGACACTTGCGCTTGGTAGTAAAGCACAAGCTGTTGCTGCGCTAGTGCGGTTTTCAATTCTGGCACGCTGTTGGCATGCTGCTCTATAGCTTTTTGCTGCGCCTCTGAATAAAAGCTTGCTCGATTAGAGCCATCTTTTTTGGCCGTTTGCACGGCAATTTCAGCGCACCGTATTAAATCTTCTGCACTTTGCGCATCGCCTAAAAACGCTACAACGCCCATGCTGGCAGTCACTACTAGCTCAACGGAGTTGATGATAATAGGTGTCTGTAACGCAGCCAGAGCGCGTGCGACCAGCAAATTAGCCTGCGCTGTGTGCCCTAAGCTCTGCGCTAATATCACAAATTTATCATCACCTAACCTAGCCAACGTATCGCTCTTGCGCGTGGTCAATGCCAAGCGTTGCGCGAGGTGCTTCAGCACTTCATCGCCTGCGGCATACCCCATTGAGTCATTGATTCGCTTAAAGTGATCCAAATCTAACAGTAACAGCGCTAGTGGAGTTTGGTTGCGCTGCGCTCTTGCAATGGCTTGCTGCAGACTTAGTTCAAAACTGTAGCGGCTCGCCAGCCCCGTTAGGCGATCGCGCTCCACCATACGGCGCAAATGCTCATAGTTGTCATAGAGCGCTTCTTCCATGCTATGGCGCTGCTTGGCTTGACGAATAGCCCGAGACAATCGCCTGCCATTGACTTCATCTTTCAGCAGAAAGTCTTGCGCGCCAGCTTCAATACACTGCTCTGCTAAGGCTTCATCTTCTAGCCGACTTATCATGATAATGGCCGAATGCCTGCCGGTGTCTGCACGCAGCAAGGTCAATACATCTAAGCCACTTTGATCGGGAAGATTGTAATCAAGCAAAATTGCATCAAAAGTCTGGGAACAAGCCTTCCGCAATCCATCGGCCGCCGTACTAGCCTCTGTAATTTCAACCCGCAAAGGGCTTTTACTCAAAGCGCGCGCAATGCTGATGCGGTCAAGCTCGTCGTCATCAATCAGCAGCAATTGTAAAATCTTGCTCATCGGCAATCTCTTTAGGAGATGCAGTGCTGTTGATTGGGCAATTCGACTACACGCCAATAATGCTCAAGGAAACGCGCCAGCAGATGGAAGCCCTCTCCTGCTCGCTGTTTGACAATATAGCCTGCGGCTTGCTGTTGATACGCGGCGTGCTTATCACTCGCTCGCGCCGATGTGCTTAGAATGAATACAACTGAGCCATTAAGCTGCGCATCCGACCGCAGTTCCTGCAAAAACTCGATGCCATTCATGCGAGGCATATTAATATCCAGCAAAATCAGGTACGGCTGCTGCAAGCTTCCGTCGCGCAAAATAGCTAACGCATCCAACCCGTCGTGGGCACGGATTACAGGGTTAACAATGCCGTGCGTATTGAGTGCGCGCTGTATGCCTGCCGCATCAACATCGTCGTCATCGACCAAAAGAATGTGCGCTTTTTCATAAACTTGAGGAGGTATGCTCATCTAGGTATTTCCTCATGCGTTCTTCATCGGGCCATGTAAACTGAAAACAACTGCCAGAGTGTCCATCTGAAACTACAGAAATGGAGCCGGTAAATATCTCAACGGTTTTTTTAACCATGGCCAAACCCATGCCGCTGCCCTCCACGTCATCTCGGGGGCGCAAGGTTTTAAATAGCTCAAAAACACGCGACTGGTGTTGCGGCGCAATACCGGGCCCGTCGTCGCGCACGTCGAATTGATAGCAGCCTTCTAGGCGAGCAGCACTGACGCTAATATGTCCCTGCGCTTTATCGTGATGTTTGATGGCATTAGAGAGCAAATTACGAAATACCAGCTCCAACGGAATAATCAGCGTCTTGAATACGGGCATATCCGCAGAAACAGACAACGTCATTGGAATTTTAGGGGCAAGCAGCTCGAAGATATTACGCACCAAATGACCGCTATCAACATCAACCAACTCTTTGCTTACATGGCCAACCTGCGCATAACTCAGCAGATCATCTAGCAGCTTTTCCATGCGGTTGATGCGTACACGCATCAAGGAAAGGTGCTTTTGTGTGTTGGGGTCTAGGCTGCTGGCAAGGTCGTCACTAATCCATGACGCAAGCTGGTCTATGCCGCGCAGTGGTGCCTTGAGGTCGTGCGATGCGGTATAGGCAAATAATTCCAACTCATTATTGCTTTTCGCCAGCTCGCCGTTAAGCACATCAAGTCGCTGATGGCTTTCTGTTAGCGCCTGCGTGCGCTGAAACACAGTTTCTTCCAAATGCGCATTGATATCTTTGAGACGCATATCTGCGTCATTGCGCTCTCGCACAATCGCAGAAAACACCATCATGGTTAACGTGATAACAGCAATAAAAGCCTGCACCGCTAATAACGTTTCATTGACGGATGGGCGCGAGAATGCGCCTTTCCCGCCTATGGTAATGATGATGGCGATAATGGAAATCAGTGAAAGGGCACTAAAGGCCGTACGCTGAGAGCAAAAAAAGACGGCATACAAAATAAGGGGCATTAAAAAAATTGGGAGCCCAAACTTGCCGCTAAAAACCAAGTAACTCAATACAATCGTGGTGCAGAGCAGGGATAAATCACGCAAAAACAGCTTGGCATCCCAGCGCGTAGGGTGTTCTCGATACCAAAGTAACAGGAGTGGCGTAACGGTTACAACGCCTACAAAATTACTAATCCCCCAAGTCAACCAAGCCAATGGATACATATCAGGAGGCGTAATGTCGCTAGCCAGTAGAGTCACCGTTCCTATCGTAGAGCCGCCCAGACTCGTCAGCGCGCTCACGACCCAAAATAAAATGACATCACGGACATTTGCAAAGCGTGTATCGACTCTCGCCAACTTCAATAATTGCAAGCTGAGCAATGAGGGCAATGTACTGGCTAAACAGAGAGCTAGCGCGATAACAAAGGCTTTTGGTGGCTCCGTCGTCTTTGTTGCGTTTTCGACAAGCAAATCCAGAAAAAACGTAGCAAATGTCCCCAGCGCAATGCCCAGCCATACTTGCCGTCCAAACAACAACAGCACAGCCAACGCAAAACCAGAGGCAGGCCATATCGGCGTGGATGTCGTGTTTTTAATGGCGAGAAGCAGGCTGAAGTTGGCGATAAGAAAATACAATAAAGCAACGCCAATAATGAGTAAAAACGTGCGCAGGGCTACGGGGATAGTGAACAATTTTTGACGTGCACCTGAAATGGCAGGCGCCCATATCAACCTATATTTGCTCAACACCCTCACATCTCCTTATGGCTCAATAGCCCTGCGCTACCGGCACATCTCCTGTGCAGGCAACTGGATTAACTCTAGTTCAGAAAGCCGTGCATGCAAGCGCACACGGAAAGGAACCACCGCTATATGTGACGTGCAGCAAGTACACGCAGCCATCTCCACTACACTTTTCTATTATGGTAAGTAATGCTTATGCTTCGACGATCTAACTGCTGTTTGGGTGGCAGAGAAGAGCACCAAGAAGACAATGGATAGACGTACCATGGCGACTTTCTAACGCAGAGGGGTCAGTAATGCCAACCCAACATTTAACGGCCTGTGCTCAGTGCGATTTACTGCTAGAAGACCAGTCAGCGCAGGTGGCCTGTAAGTTGCTGTGCCCACGTTGCGGCTACGTTCTGCATGAGGGAAAACCTAGCAGCGTACTGAGGGCGCTCCTGTTATCCAGCATCGGGCTTTGCCTGCTCGGCCCCGCCACAGGCTTGCCCCTAATGGTATTGTCGATGGCGGGCATCCATACCGAGCTATCTGTTGTGCAGGGTATTTTGCACCTGGCTAATTCCGGCTTTCCCTATGTGGCAGGCTTGGTAACGGTGCTTACCCTGCTCGCACCCTTCGTGAGTTTGTGGTTATTATTTGCGGCAAGCCTGACGCTCCACCTTGGGCATCGCTCGGCTTGGCTACCCGTTTTGTTACGCGTGAATCACCACGTACGCGAATGGGCGATGCTGGAAGTGTTTCTGTTCAGCGCACTAGTCGCCATGGTGAAGCTCCGTGATATGGTCTCTCTACTGCCAGGCTCTGGGCTATGGTGCTTTTCTGTCCTGATGGTAACTACCCTGCTAATTAGAAGCAGTGTCGATGAGCATGAGTTCTGGCTGGCATGGGAAAAGCTGCAAAAACGCAGATAAGGCGAAGAAAACAATAAACGACTCACTGCCATGAATGCAGACTGCGGACTGCGGAAACTCGGCTCAATAAACCTAAAGCGTGCGAGGCTATTATTTTGACAGCTTGCATATTCAAAGTGCCGCCGTATCATTCCAACTATAGACGTAAGTTCTGTGCTAAAAAAACCAACATTCGCAATCAACCACAAGGACGTTTTATGAAAAAATTGCTAGCCGTAAGCACATTTTTTATCGCTTCAATTTCTGCATTTGCGAATACCCCTTCCGAGCGTCGATTTATCGACAAAGGAATGACGGAAGGGGAGGTGATAATGAAAATAGGCAAACCCGACCACAAAAGCACAGGCAGCCGTTATAGCGGGAAAAAACGCGGCGCAGGCAATCACTCAAGCCAAAAGCAATGGACATACATGCCGACAGAGGGCGACAGCCAAACCATTACCACGATTACGATTGCAAGCGGGAAAGTGGTGGACGTAGACCGCAAAATATCACGCAAATAGCATCTAATACCAATTGCCAAAATATAAGATAACAATTCAACCGTTCGTGGTGCGCCTGTCAAATCACCGCAGGCATAGACCATGCCCTTCGACAAGCTCAGGGCGAACGGCTTCAATTTATATGCCGCCTTTTGGCGATTGGTATAAGGGCAAACACCGCTCTGTGATTACCTGTTTTTCATTAAGAACTGATGTTACGCAACCCTCCCCTGATAAGCTTGCCGAATGAAAAAAGCCGACCTTGATTTATACACCGACTATTTGTTGAGCACTTTTGGTGCTG
>JAYVJM010000094.1:0-19380 GCA_043769275.1 Cellvibrionales bacterium
CAAGCGCCGCTCCTACGTACTACCAAGGTGTATGGACAATTCCTTGGGCGGGACTTGAACCCGCTAGCTTTGTTGCTGTTACTGCGAACTGTTGCGCCTTCCGCCCCTAACAATAAGCCTCCATCATTGGGGTATACTGATGTCGTCGCATTGCTGGCCTTAACCGCACCATCCACACGAATGGCGTTGGAGTTAACGGCGGTGGTATTCGAATACACAGCATCCGTCAAATAATACCGTGTGGTAGAAATAGCACCGGTTGCCGTCAACAGCGCGCCACTGGTGTGGTAAATGCTTAAGTCAACACCCGTGGTTCCAGTGTAAAAATTATTGTAATTGGCTACTGATCCAAAGATGTTGGCGGGGGTTGTTGTTGTACTCGTTTTAAGCACTGCTATTTTTGTGTAGGGCGAATTCGCGGTTAATACCGTGCCGGTGGTTTTTAGGAAATCGCTGGTGAAGGCGATGGACGGATTGAAGTTCGCATCGCTAGCGACCAATACTGGCTGGCTGGCGGCGGTGGGGTTGGTCACATTATTCACGTCATTGTATTGATTAGCCCAAGTAGAAACGGCCGTTGTGCCGGTGCCGGTGACGCCTGCATCCGCTTTCGGCCAAAGCAAAAGATTGCCGGTTACACCACCGGGCGACTTGCTGGCGACATTCGTTCCTAACGTAAAGTATTGGCCAGAGCTAAGTGACACAGACACGTCGCCATTCACCAGCGGATATTCCGTTACGCCAGAGGCAAACGTTGGGCTTGTGCTCACCAACAAATGCGTCGCTTTTCTATTGCTGGTGTGCAGCACAACGCTGCCGACAGTGTTGGTTTTTTGTACCTTCCACGTGCGCGCCATTTTGTAGGTGGTGGCGGTGCCGCTATAGGCTTTGTATTCCAACAGGCCGTTGTTATCACCCACCATTAAAGCCATCATATCCGCGTCAAACGTCGCGGCATTGGCAGCATTTGTCGCGGCAATAGCACCTAGGCCAATCTGAATCACAGAATCATCACCCGCCGCTTGTGCCTGCTTCTGGTTCAAGGCAGAGGCATCGTCGCGGCCTATACCAAATACGCGATTTTGATAAGTGCTATTGCCCGTCCAAAACGTGGTGCCATTGCTGCTGATGTAATCAACCGGCGTAGTGGTAGTGCCTAAGGAAATACCGTACTTAATGGCTAGATACGTTTCTATTTTGTTCAGATTAGCGGCACTCAACGTGGCGTTAAACACCAGCGCTTCCGCAATGTTGCCATCAAAAAATGAGGCGGGGGTTGCGCCTGCGGCACCTATCATCAAGCCGCCGTCATCTGGGTACGCCGATGTCGTCCCGTTGCTGGCCTTAACCGCGCCATCCACACGAATGGCGTTGGAGTTGGCCGTTGTCGTATTGGAATATACCGCAGCACCCAAATAATACTTGGCAGTAGAAATAGCACCCGTTGCCGTCAGCAGCGCGCCACTGGTATGGTAAATGCCTAGATCAGTGCCGGATGTTGCCGAGTAAAAATTATTGTAATTGGCTACTGATCCAAAGATGTTGGCGGGGGTTGCTGTGCTCGTTTTAAGCACTGCTATTTTTGTGTAGGGCGAATTCGCGGTTAATACGGTGCCAGTGGTTTTTAAGAAATCACTGGTGAAAGTGATAGACGGGTTAAAGTTTGCATCGCCAGCCACCAGTGTGGGCTGGCTGGCGGCTGTGGCGTTCGTCACATCATTGGCCGTGATGTACTGGTTCGCCCAAGCAGAAACCGCTGTTGTACCGCTTACCCCCGCATCGGCCTTCAACCAGAACTGAAGATTGCCGGTAACGCCACCCGGTGTAGCCGCCGCCACCCTTTTTGAACTGGCCAGTGTGAAAAACTGCCCGCTGCTTAAGGTAAGCGTGGCCAGACCGTCGACAATCGGCACTTCCGTGGTGGCGGTGGCAAACGTCGCATCGGTGGAAACCAATACATGGGTCGCAACATCGCTACTGGTTTGCAAGAGCACAGCCGCCACGGTGCCGGTTTTATGCACCTTCCATACCCGCGCCATTTTGTAGTTCGTGTTGGTGCCCGTATAAGTGCTGTAAAGCATTGAGCCGTTGTTATCACCCACCAATAACGCGCTCAAATCCACACCAAAACCACCTGCATTGGCGGCGTTGCTGACTGCAATGGCGCCTACACCTAGCGTGACAATCGAATCTTTGCCAGTCGCTTTCGCCTGTTTCTGGTGCAGGCCAGAGGCATCATCACGCGCAACTCCAAACACGCGATTTTGATAAGTGGCGTTGCCGCTCCAAATGGTAGTCCCCGCACTATTGAGGTAATTAATGGTGCTGGCTGTGGTACCGAGCGTTAAACCGTATTTAATGGCCAAGTAACTGTCCACTTTCTGCCGCTCAGTGGCGGTGAGTACGCGGTCATATTCAATGGTTTCCGCAATGTTGCCTTGGTATTTATAAACACTATCTTTTGTAGCACCAATAAGTTCCGTGCTAATTAATGAAAAATTAATGGTGTTGGTGGTGGTGCTCGCGGCTGTGCCGCCATCAAAGCCTAGCTTCCAATCATTGGCGGCTGCGTGCCCGTAAATAATATGATAAGCCTGCGAATCAATAGGAATTTGCGCAATGGTGGTTACGCCGGTTATGCCGTCGTCAATTACACCTGTGGTTACATTAAAACCCAAACGGTCACTGCTACCGTGACTGGCGTACATATTGCCATTGCTCCACACCCAATGGTCGTGAGCCGCGCCGCCAAGCGCATAAGGGCCGCCGCTTGCGCTGCCGGCTGGGCGGGTGTTTTGTGTCACACTAAATAACGTTTGCGCTGTGTTGTCGGTAACAAAAGCTGCGCCGGTATTGGCTAAATAACTGCTGCCATTCAGTGACACGACGGCGTTGAAGTTAAGCCCACCGGTGGCCGTGCGAAGTAACCTGCGGGCTGCCCGTTACACCGCTTAAGTTGTTAACCTTGGGGGAGGAGTCTTGCCAGCCGGTGCCATTCATTAAGGTGCTATTGGCCGCGAGCGCATCGGGTTTTAGCCACAGCTCAAGATTACCAGTAACGCCGCCTGGTGCAGCAGTAGAGGGCGCTTGCGTACTGGCCAGCGTAAAAAACTGGCCGGTGGTAAACGTAACCGTGGCTTGCCCGTTCACAAAGGGCACCTCCGTTACACCACTGGCAAACGTGGCGTTGTTAGGCACCAACACATGGGTTGCTTGGGTGTTACTGGTTGTCAATACCACAGCACCCACGGTGCCGGTTTTTTGCACTTTCCACACGCGCGCCATTTTGTAAGCGGTGGCTGTGCCGGTATAGGCACTGTAAAGCTGCGCGCCATTATCGTCACCGAACATCAAAGCACTTAAATCTGCGCCAAACACCGCCTTATTATCAGCATTGCTAGCGGCGATAGAGCCAAGCCCCATCTGAATAATGGATTCGTTACCGGTTTGTTTCTGGCTCAAGGCCGAAGCATCGTCACGGGCAATACCCAATACGCGATTTTGGTAAGTAGCACTGCCTGTCCAGATAGTGATACCCGCACTGTTCAGGTAATTAACCACGCTGGCTGTAGTGCCAAGCGTTAAGCCGTATTTAACGGCCAAGTAGCTATCCACTTTCTGGCGCTCGGTAGCGGTCAGTACGCGATTATATTCTATTGTCTCGGCCACATTACCTTTGAAGAGGGCATTGGTGGCACTCGCACCGATATATTCGGTTCCACCTGCATTTAAAGCAAAGGAGGTTGTATTCGTGGTGGTGCTGGCCGCCGTTAACCCATCAAAACCAGTGGCCCAGTCGTTAGTCGCTGAACGGGTGTACAAAATATGGTATTTGTACGTATTAATCCCTGTTTGGGTGATGCTGGCCACGCCGGCTTTCACATCGATAATAGCGCCGGTATCTGGCCTGAAACCTAAGCGGTCGTTGGTGCCGACACCGTTGTAATAATTATAATCGCTCCACACATAGTGAGAGCCGCGTGAACCGCTGCCGAAGTCATAGGGGTGGTAGTTGTAATCGGTGGGTGATTGTGTGGTTACCGCCACAGAAAAAATTGTGGTGGCTGTGTTGTCGGTAACAAAGGCTGCGCCGATATTGGACAAATAAGATGCGCCATCGAACAGCACATAGGGGTTGTAGTTCAAGCCCGTGCTGGCAGAGCCTGAAGTAACCAGCGGCATACCAACCACTTTGGCGAAGTTGTTGGCATTGGGCGACGAGTCCGTCCAGCCGGCACCATCCATAACGGGGCTATTGGCGATGAGTGTATCGGGCTTAAGCCATACCTCAAGGTTAGTAGTAACGCCGCCAGGGGCTGCGGCATGCGCTGCGTTTCCTGCGCACAAACCAATACTACCCACTAAGGCCGTATAAAATACCCGCCGCAAAACCAAACCATCCATAACACGCATTCCAATCCTTTAGGATTAAGTTTAGTTGAAACTTTAATGTCTATCAAAAACAAAGCGGCCTGCAGATCGAAAACGCTTGCATTCAAAACAACGGCAGATTTAATGCCAGTCGCCACAAAACAGCACCCCATTTTTAGAAGGAGAAAATGATGAGCTTCACCCATATTTCAGCCGCCAAAGCCAAGCAAATGATAAGCGAGCGCGAAGTTACCGTAGTGGATATACGCGACCCAGAGGCCTATGCCACGGCACATATTGAGCATGCGCGGCTAGTCAATAACGGCAATATCGCGTCATTTGTACAAGAAGCCGACTTTTCTCTGCCGTTGTTGGTGTATTGCTACCACGGCAACAGCAGCCAAGGTGTCGCTGTTTTTTTTGCAGGAGAAGGGTTTAAGGAGGTTTACAGTCTCGATGGTGGATTTGATGCGTTTGCCGCTCTCAAAACAGCCATTGCGTGAAGAAACACCTCGATACGCCGGCTGTGCGGGCTAGTCAGAGCGAACGGGCTTTCACCCAACTGGTGATTTCCGGTTCGTGCTGAGTAGCGCAGTTTTTTGCACGTATCGAAGCATGAACGAGGGCAGCCATTTTTCTATCACGGCAGAGTGAAAGGCGCTGAAGGACTGCTCGCCGCGCCATTAACAACCCAAACCGCACCCGTTTTTCTCCAGCTTTTCGGTGCTTGGCCGCTAATTATAATGGGGCTTTTTGCGCCACTAGCTCCAATGAGTGCCTCTGGGGTTTTATCATCATTCACATCGCCTACAGCAATAGATCGACCGAAATAATCCCCCGCTGCTGCGCCAACTGCCTGCCACAATAGGCTACCGTCTGTGCACGACAACGCCTGTACCCGTCCAGCAAACGCGCGCCGCCTTCCGCCACCGATGGCATCGTGCCCACCAGAACCAACAAGCACGTAACTTTGGCCGTTTATGGCGCCTAAGCCGGCCAGCGATTCACCAAAATAATCGTGTGGTGCCGCGCCATACCAGCTTGTACAGGGAGTAGCAGAACTGTTATTACCTTGACCCAAACAGACGCGCACCTCACCCAAGTGGCGAGCGCGGCCTCTACTGGCCTTGGGGGCACCTATAGCAAAAGCGGGGATGCCACGATCGTCAACCACGCCCAACGCAGCAAGACTGCTGCCAAATTGATGGCCTAAACCGCTGCCAATAATCGCTGGCAGATAAGAAACTCCACCATAGACTGATACAGGGAAAACACTGCCGGAATCTTTACCATTGCTATCCGCCAACGGCGCGCTCACCAAAATGCTGCCTTGCCCATTACCGGTGATATCACCAATACCCAGCACTTTCGTCCCGAAAGCATCGCCTGTAGCCGGTGCAGGGTTGGGAACTGCAGCCACCAATGCACCACTTGCCGCATTGTAGACGTAGGCAGCACCCGCATTGCGCACAGGCTTACCGTTCACGCGGGCAGTAGCCCCTGGTGCGCCCACCACAATATCAGCACTAACATAACTTCCTGCGCCGATAACCGGCGTAACACTCGCAACCGATGTACCGAAGCGATCCCCCCTCGCTTTGCCATAAAATGCATTGATAAGCGTGTAGTTCGTGGGCACGCCATCCACGCGCTTTTGCTCTGGGAAAGAATAAGCAAACACTGCGCCGGATGCACTAGGGCTACCGACCAGAAGGTCATCTCTACCATCACCGTTGATGTCTTTTGTTCCCGCCACATCAAAACCAAATAACGCACCATTACCTGCGCCGAAAAGTTGCCAGAGTAGCTCGCCTGTTTTTCCCGAAAAAATCAGCACTGAACCCGTTCTGGCACCGCCTCTTTTCACATAGCGCGGCAGGCCAATAATGGTGTCGGAGAACCCACCGCCATCTATATCGGCTGAACTCAAAACGGAACCTACCGACTCAACATTGCGAACCGCAGCAGTGAGTAAATCTCGCGGCCTGTCAATGCTGGCGTGACGGATAAAACCTAGCCAACTGCCATCATTTGGAAAAGGATCATGAGCATCTGTAATGAAATCAGCGTCGGTATCGGCTTGTTGTGGATCCGTGTGTTTTCTGTATTCTTCAATATTGTTCAACGTGTCATTATCAGGGTCAAAACCCGCGTCATTTATGCCGACAATCAGGCCATGCGCAACCTCCCAATGGTCATCCATATGGTCACGGTCTTTATCAACGGGCGGTTTTTGCATCACGCAACTCACGCCCACTTTTCTAAAGGCAAGCACAACAGCATCCGTGTTATATGCCCGATCAGCCGCCGCGTTTATTACGCCACAGGCAGCCGCGGCAAAGTTTGATTCCTGCAACAAATAGTGTGTGTCGGCATCATTAAAAACCTCAGATGCTTTGCGTGCATTCCAGCCACGGCTGGTAGCCAGCAAATAAAAAGCACGCCTGACTACGCCGCTGGCGTGGTATGCATCCATTTTTGTGTAATACCCTGCCGAATGCCCTATCGACTTGCGATCTCTGGCCGGATTGCCGAAGTAACGCAGCCCGCCTCCGCCCTGTTCTTTGAGCCCAAATACCACCCAATTTGCCTTGCCGACGCTATTGAACTCGGCCGCCTCAGCCGCGATATCTGGCAAAGCTGCACGAACACCACCCGCCTCTCCCTTATAAAAAAGGTGGGGCAATACAGGTGTTGTCGCAATAATCGGTGGAGGCACCTTCTTAGCCCCACCCTTTCGCGGCGATTGTTTGGCAGGAGGCGTAGGCTCTGACCTAGCTGCTGGCCTCACCAGAAGACCAGAGGAATTGGGTCTAGCCTTTCCGGAAATCACCGATACACCACCGGCCGCCTTCGCCGTATATTTTTTCCCGCCCATTCCAACAAAAGAAGCATCCAAGCCAGGGGCGCTGCTGATGATGTCAAGCACGCCGTCATTGTTCACATCGGCCGCCACAATAGCCCAGCCAAATTTAGCACCCTGCGCTGTACCGTCCGCATGCCAATATTCTCCATCAACAAACATGCCGCTGGACACTGCCTGTACCCGCCCAGCATCAAGCAACGTGCCGCCGCCAGCACTATCTATAACTGGATAGCTGGAAAAGCCCGCAACCAGAGCAAATGTTTGATAGAAGGCCAAAGCCGAAACTGCGTAGACTCCGCCAAAGTTTTTTACTGCATTAACTCGGGAGCAAAGAGGTGTATAACTTTTACTAATAAAACAGAGGTACACCGAACCCTGCCCTACCACAGATGAATACGGAGGAGCACCAGGCGCACCAACGAGATACTCAACCTCATTTTTGTCTCTCAGCACAGGGTTACGGCCGGCAATACTTACACCAAAACGATCATTTTTTTTGAAACCGCTTAATTCTGGGAGAGTTAATATGCGTGTAAGCGGATCATCTCCAGCACCGATGTTGCGTACAAGAAACGAGGAAACAGTACCCGCCCTCATGCCTTTATCTCCCGTTGCATCTGGCGAACTGACCAACAAAAGATGCTGGCCTGCATTGCCCACAATGCCACCGACAGCAGCTATTACTGTGCCAAAATGATCGCCCCTGTTATAACTGCGTAACGTAGCGACCGCCCCACTACTGCCATCCTGAAAAACATACACAGCCCCTGCTTCCCTTAATACCCCAGTATCCGCATTGGGTGCGCCTACTGCCACAATCCCATCGCCCAAATAAACGACCGCAGCACCAAACTGCTCACCCATTTTTGGCCCCTCTACCTCACTCAACGCAGCGGGCTGGCCGTAGGCATCTACGTGACGCAAAGAAAAAGTCTGCACCCTGCCGCGTGCGTGAGAATCAGAGCTATTGCGCCAGCCTGGGGAGCCAACAGCAAAACCTGCGCCACCACCGTCATCTTTTATATAAGCCAGTGCGTAGCCAAAACGTTCACCTGCGGCCGTGCCTATTTTTTGCCACAACAACGCGCCCGTTTTGCCATTTAACACGACCACTTTTCCAGCGTCACGCTGGATTTTCCCGTCCCGTCGTGGAGAAAAATACGGCATACCAATAATGATTTCATCGCCAGGCTTGCCGTCTACATTCCCAGCCGCAAGCGCAGAGCCAGCTCTTGCGCCCGCCATATCTGTGCCGGTAAAGCGAATTTCCTGAAGCCAGTTGGCATCGCTTGGAAACTGATCGACGCTATCCGCTATTTGGTCACCGTCGCTGTCCGGATACAAACCCGTATCAAGCCCCATAGGGTTCAGGTTATTGTCCATTTCGAATACATCGTCCATGCCGTCGCCGTCGGCATCCGGCGGCGGGCATACCACACCGACCGCGCCAAACGCCGCTCTCACCGCCTCTTGGCTGTAACCGCGATCGCTTGCTGCTGCGATCACACCATAAGCGGCATCGATAAAATCAGACTGCGATGACCAATACGTTTTATTGGCATCAAAAAATACCTCAAATGCTCTACGTATATCCCAACCCGTACTCGTGGCTAACAAGTAAAAAGCGCGGTTAAACACGCCGCTGGAATGATGCACATCAATACCAGCGTAATAATCGGCGGCATTGCCTATAGATTTGCCATCTAGGGTTGGATCAATGAAATAGCGTAAAGCTCCGGTGCTCTTCAGCACTTCTGCGCCAACCAACCAGTCCACGTGGCCGCGATCAAAAAACTCCGCAGCCTCGCCTGCTATATCAGAAAAAGCCTCATTGATGCCGCCCGACTGACCAAAATAAACAAGAGAGGAATAACGCTCGGTAACCCCGTGCGAAACTTCGTGTGCAACAATATCTAGGGCAGTGGCGAGAGGGTATGTTGTAGCATCGCCGTCACCAAACCTAACAAATGAACCATTCCAAGAGGCATTGCTTATACCCACACCATAATGCACATACACAGAAACAGGCTTTTCGAGCGGGGGCGCACCAAACCAATTTTGGTGCATCAAGTGGGTTTGCGTGCCGAAATAATGCGCATCGTTGAGCGGCGAATAAGCACCGTTGATAGGCTTGCGTGTATTGCGAAAACAAGGAAAAACAAATACCACCCCACTGGGTGTGAGCAAACTCCCCATATCTGAAGTCGTCACAGCATTGTTATACATCCCACACTCACCAGGCGCGAGGATAGAGGGGGATCACGTCCAGATACGGGCGCGTTGTGCCATACTCATAAGCCCCTGTTTTCTGGTTGCCGCCCGGGCCTGTGCCAATAAGCGCATAGGCCATACCGTCCCACTGTTTCAATACTGCGCCGCTATCTGCATCAATAAACAAAAACGGGCGCGCAGACGCATTCGCCTGTACAGAATCCACGACGTAACTGATGGCATAGGCATCGCGCGAACCGGCAACTCCCTGATAAATCACCACATCGATTTTTTCATTGCTAAATTTTTTATCAAAAAATGGAGGCTTGGCAGTCGACACAGCGGCACGCTTCAGCAGATACACATCCGCCCACGCTTTGGCTTTTTGCATGGCGATAGCTGGTGACAAGCGTTGTAACTGAGCATCCTGTGGGCTGATAGACTGCTCTAACGCCAACACAACATCGCCATTCATGGAGTGCGGTTTATCGTGCGTGTCGGTGTGTGTATGTATTTCACCGCCTTCTACCCGTACACCGCTGTAATATTCATCGTATATACGGTGCGTGTGACCTGTCGAATCTTTTTCTGTCCGCCTCAGACGCAGGCTGCTGTATTTACCCAGCTTCAGAGCGTCGCGCAAGCGAGCCTCAGGCGGAACAGCACTCGCTGTACGCAGCGTTTGCAACACAGTGGGGGGCAGCGTGCGCACATCAAGCGTCTCCGCGACCGCCCAAAGCGGTAAAAACACCAGCATAAAAAATAGGCACCCACGTTTTCTATCAATGGGGATTACGCCACATGCCTTCTGATCCGTAAAAACACCCACAGAAAAACCCCGTGCGCAAACACAAAAAAGTGTAGCCGACACACAAAATTGTGGCGCAAGAAGCCGTATAAGAGGGTAACGGTATCGTTTTACTTCATCACCGTACTGCGCAAGGCGAGGCGAATAAGCTCTTCACTGTGGCTTACGCTATGATTTTTCATCACAGTTGCCACTATTTTTTCCGCCTCTTGCGCCTTATAACCTAAGGCCTGCAAGGCACTGACCGCATCATCCTGCATGGCGTTGCTCGCCGCCTGCGTATTTTCTATTTTCCCTTGCTGCATCTCGCTTAAGGGCAGTGTTTTCGTCCAATGGTTCACGCGATCACGCAACTCCACCAGCAGCCTTTCCGCCGTTTTCCGGCCGATGCCTGGCACGCGTATCAAGGTATTGATTTGATCTCGCTGTATACAGTTTATCAACTCGCCCACATCAAGCGCCGACAAAATCGCCAGCGCCATTTTTGGGCCAAGGCCATTAACTTTAATCAGCTCCCGAAAGACTTCTCGCGCACGTAAATCGGCAAAACCATACAGAAGATGCGCATCTTCACGCACCACTAAATGTGTATGCAGCATCACCTCGCTATCAATACTGGGTAACAAGTAAAAAGTGGTCATCGGTGCTTGCACTTCATAGCCAACACCTCGCACCTCAACCAAAAGCCAAGGCGGCTGTTTTTCCAGTAACTTCCCGCGCAAAAAACCTATCACAGAACGTGCCTCGTCTAACGCAAACGCCCACGCCGAAACTTTCCAGCGCTGGCACCGAGCAAATTTAACAATGTTTTTTGTGTGTGTGCATGACAAAGTGCCACAGCCAAGGCATCGGCGGCATCTTCAGCAGGGTCACCCGTCAGATGTAGCAATGCCTTTACCATGTGCAACACCTGCGTTTTCGTCGCCGCGCCCGTGCCCACAACAGACTGCTTAATTTTGCGCGCTTCGTATTCAAACACTGGCACATTTGCATGTGTGGCCGTAACAATTGCCGCACCACGCGCCTGCCCTAACTTCAAAGCAGAGCCTGCACTTTTGGCCATGAATACGTTTTCGATAGCCATTTCTTGCGGGCTGTGTTTATGAATGATTTCACCCAAGGAATCAAAAATAATGTTGAGTCGTTCCGGCAACGCCACATTAGGAATACGAATCACGCCGCTACTAATGTACTCAACGGTCGAGCCAATATGATGGATTACGCCAAAGCCCGTGCGGCGAGAACCCGGGTCTATGCCGAGAATAAGGCTCATCGGCTTACCCTAGCTGCTCCATAACATCATCTGGAATGTCTGCGTTTGTATAGACGTTTTGCACGTCATCTAAATCTTCCAAGTGATCGATCAGCGCCAGAATTTTCTCAGCCGCCTCTTTATCTAAAGAGACTTGCAGGGTTGTTTGCATGGTGATTTCACCGCCTATTGGTGCAAGATTCGCATCAATCAACGCCTGCTTAATGGCAGAAAAATCTTCCCACTGGGTAATAACATCAATAGAGCCGTCATCATGACAAACCACATCATCAGCACCGGCCTCTAATGCCAGCATCATGATGGCATCTTCAGCCGCGCCCGGCGCGTAGCTGATTTGGCCTATACGCTTGAACATAAACGCCACCGAACCATCTGTGCCTAAATTGCCGCCGCGCTTGCTAAAGGCATGACGCACTTCAGATGCCGTGCGATTACGGTTATCGGTCATTGTTTCCACCAAAAAAGCGACACCGCCAACACCATAACCTTCATAGGTTAACTCTTCCATATTGGCGTGGTCGTCCGAACCCACGCCGCGTGCGATAGCGTTGTTAATAACATCACGCTTCATATTGGCGGTCAGTGCCTTGTCGATCACGCCGCGCAAACGCGGGTTATCCGCAGGATTGCCCCCCCCTTGGCGTGCCGCAACGCTCAATTCACGGATGATTTTTGTAAAAACTTTGCCGCGCTTAGAATCCTGTGCCGCTTTGCGATGTTTGGTATTCGCCCATTTGCTGTGACCTGCCATAAACTCCTCAATCTGTTGGGCTGAAGCAATTTTTTTGTATTTCTAACTAAAAGCAAAAACTTTTATCAATCTGACAAATAATATTCAATTGTTGAAACCACGCGAACTTTTTTAATATTCGGATTGTTTTTATCCCGAGACTCAATAGAAAACTGGCCTTGATTGGCGGTTTTAATCCGCCCTAGTGTGCTGCTGGAATCTTTAGCAAATTTTTGAGCAACCTCCCTTGCGTTTCTGGTTGCCTCCTCAACCATCGCCGGTTTAATTTCATTTAGCTTGGTGAAGCTGTATTCCGTTTTGTTTTCGTAGTCATTAGCGCCTTTAAAGGCAATGCCCTGCTTACCCAGCTCTACTATGCCATCAATAGCAAGGCGCACTTTTTCAACTTTATTCGAGTACACGGTAATTGTTTGGGTAGACGAATAGCGTAATTGATCTTTTCCTGGCGAGTTATAGTCTTGCACCAGCTTATCTGTAACCGCCGGCGGTGAAATTGCAATTTCAGATGCTTCAATGCCGCGTGCCAATAAATAACTTTGAATTTTCGCGGTGTTGTTTTCCACCACGGCATAAAGCTCTGCAAGGTCACTATTCGCTGCCGTAAATTGAATTGGCCACAAAACCCTATCAGCGGGATATTCCTTTTCGGCCAGCCCTTTTACGGTGACAACGCGATCATATTCCTTGAGCGTGACCGCGCTTTTTTGGATAAAGTACCCCAGCGAAAAAAGACCCAAAAACAAACAAATGCCTACAAAAGTTGTTCCAATTTCACGCTTTTTGCTCATGCTGACCTCACAGGGTTAATTAACACTTATCCCTCTACTTTTCGCATCCATTAAAGTCGTTTTTTCGCCACTCAATCGTATATGTAAATCGCGCAACTGTTGCTTATCGACAGCCCCTGGCGCATCGGTCATCACACACGCAGCACTTTGCGTTTTTGGAAAGGCGATCACTTCTCGGATAGATTGCGCGCCCACCATCAGCATAATTAAACGATCTAGGCCAAACGCTAGGCCGCCGTGTGGCGGGCAGCCGTATTTGAGCGCATCCAGCAAGAAGCCAAATTTTTCGTTTGCCTCTTCCACGCCAATACCGAGTATGCGAAACACCGCTTGTTGCATGTTTTGATCGTGAATACGAATAGAGCCACCACCCAATTCGGTGCCGTTTAACACCATGTCATAAGCACGCGAAAGTACCGTGCCTGGATCGGCCAGCAACGTCTCTGTGCTACAAGAGGCTTGCGTAAATGGGTGATGCAAAGCCGCCCAGCGATTGCCGTCCTTTTCAAACATGGGAAAGTCGATCACCCACAGCGGTGCCCACGCGCAGGTGTAGAGATTGAGATCGGCACCCAGCTTACAGCGCAACGCACCTAACGCATCACAAACTATTTTGGCTGTATCCGCACCGAAGAAAATCAAATCGCCATTTTCAGCATTCAAACGCGTCAGTATTTGTTGGCGCACCGCGACTGGCAAAAACTTAACGATGGGTGATTGCAAACCGTTTTCAAGATCGCTCTTATCGTTCACCTTGATATAAGCCAAGCCCTTTGCGCCATAAATGGACACGAAATGGGTGTATTCGTCGATTTGCTTGCGCGTTAATTTGTCGTTCGCGCCAGGGACTTTTAGTGCCACAACACGGCTGTCTGGGTCAGTCGCGGGGCCAGAAAAAACCTTGAAGTCGACTTCGGTCATCAAGTCGGCTACATCCACCAATTCCAGCGGGATGCGTAAATCAGGTTTGTCGCTGCCATAACGGTGTATGGCTTCGCTGTAAGGCATAACAGGAAAAGCACCCAAATCAACATCCATAAGCTGCAAAAACAAATCGCGGATGGTTTTTTCGGCCACGCCCATGATGTCTTTTTCATCAATGAAAGACGCTTCAATATCAATTTGCGTAAATTCTGGCTGACGATCGGCGCGTAAGTCTTCATCACGAAAACATTTGGCTATTTGATAGTAGCGATCCATGCCCGCCACCATCAGCAATTGCTTAAAGAGCTGCGGAGATTGCGGCAGCGCAAAAAATTTACCTTCATGCGTGCGGCTTGGCACCAGATAGTCGCGCGCGCCCTCAGGGGTTGCTCGGGTCAAAATCGGTGTTTCAATGTCAAGAAACCCTTGCGCCTCCAGACTTTGACGCACACATGAACTAACTTTGGCGCGAAATTGCAGGTTGCGCGCCATTTCTGGACGGCGAAGATCAATATAGCGGTAACGTAAACGCACATCTTCACCAACTTGCGTATGCGCATCGAGCTGGAACGGTGGCGTTTCTGCCACATTTAAAATTTCAATGGTGCTGGCGTAAACCTCCACGGCTCCTGTTGCCATATTGGGGTTGACGGTATTGGCTGAACGCTCGCGCACCCTGCCCGTGACTTTCAAGACATACTCACCACGCACACGATCTGCAGTTGCAAAGGCCGCTTTTGCATCAGGGTCAAACACAACCTGCACAATGCCTGCGCGGTCACGCAGATCGACAAAAATTACGCCACCGTGATCGCGTCGTCTATCGACCCAGCCACACAAAACAACATCTTGAGTGATGTGACTGGCGCTAATATCGCCGCAATAATGGCTGCGCATGAGGGGAGTCTCCAAAAAAACGTGATGCGAAACAATGAGTTAAAAAAAGACAGTAACGCGAGGTTCGCAATTATAACCGAGCAGAGTGCTTGTGCTAAGGCGCGCCGTGCACAGGTTACCTAGGGGATGTATGCGCTGATTTATTCAGCAACAACACACGTAAACGACGCAAGCTATGTTTGTCGCTGCTATCTGGCAACAGCAGTACTCTTTCGCATTGATTGCCCACCGCTTTCGTGTGCAGAGAAATCAATGCGCTGGTCGCAATGCTGTCTGCACAAAAAGTTACAGGCTTTGCTTCAGATTGATCTGCTCGCTCGCCGTGCTTTTCTAAAAACCAGCATCCCTCTCGAAATACAACCGCGCTCACGCCAACCGTACGCGCAGCACAACGGCTTTTCCGCGCCATCCACAGGCAAAAAACAGACAGCAAAAGCTGCACAAATAGCGGCAGTGCGGCCAGCCAAACGGCCAATAAAGTTAAACCCGTTAAACCCAGTAAGTAATATTGCAGAAAAACAGACGGCTTAATTTCCACTCGCAGATATTGATCCATGCCGCTCCTTAATCAACTCGACGATGTGGGCGATATTCGCAGCTTGCGGTTTGGCATGACCCAAAACCCATGCGAGCACATCTTGATCTTCACAATCCAGCAGCGCCACATAGTCATCCTGATCACCCTCAGACAAGCGAGAAAAATGGCTCTCAGTAAACGGCCCCAGTATCAAATCTAGTTCGAGCAAACCACGCCGACTGCGCCAGCGCACACGCTGAAACAAGTGTTTTTCCTGCATTTACTGATACCTTTAAAAAAATCGCTTTTAGAAAATCCGATAATCCTTGCAGAAGCAAAATATAATCGCCAAACATCCCATTTTGGCAACAATCATGCGCACAGATTGGCTCACTCTCACCCCACCCACTCTTGACTATCCAACGCTCGCCACAAAAAACACCGTAAGCGTGCTGGACGATTGCGCGCTGCTGATGTGCAGCGGCATAGACAGCGCAAAATTCCTACAGGGTCAACTCACCTGCAATCTACAAGATATTACACCGTCACAAACGCGACTTGGCGCACACTGCACCCCCAAAGGCCGCATGGCAGCCACCTTTCAGTTGGCGCAAACCGACACAAACGATTATGTATTGCGCACACACCGCGACACAGTCGAGCCATTAAAAAAAGCACTAGCCAAGTACATGGTGTTTTCCAACGCTACACTACGCCATGCGAGCGACGACTTTTTACAACTCGGCATCAGCGGCCAAGACGCACAAGCGATTGTCGAACGCGTATTTGGCGAAGCACCTTTGTTGCACAATACCATCAGCAAGTGCGCCGATGGGTTTGTATGGCGCGTAACCGATGCGCCGCGTTTTGAGTGCTGGATACATGCCGCTTGCGCGCAACGTGTGTGGCAACAACTATCTGGTCAAGCCAGCCCAACGTGCGCCCACTATTGGCAGTGGCTAAATATACGTGACGGATTGGGCTGTGTCCGCGCAGAAACGATAGAGGAGTTCATTCCGCAAATGCTGAATCTGCAACTGCTAGACGGCATCAGTTTCACAAAAGGCTGTTACACAGGGCAAGAAATTGTTGCGCGCATGCAATACAGGGGCACCTTAAAAAAAGCCATGTACCGCTTTGCTGGCGCCGGCGCTGCGCCCGTATCCAACACCCCCATCTATTTAGTCGAGCAAAATCAAGCCATTGGGAATATCGTAATAGCCGAAGCGATATCCGACGCAAAATGGGAGGCGTTAGCAGTTGTGTCACACGATGCGATCGAACAGCCGCTGCACATGGAAGACGGCACAAAGGTGCATGTATTGCCCATCCCCTATACCGTATTAGCAAAGTAAAGGGGGCTTGAGCGTGACAATTGATTGGAAAGTAGTGACGGGGCAAAACGCGCAAAGCTGGCTCATCGCAGTCCCCCATACGCAATGCCTTGTACACCACGATATTCTTCAGCCGTTACAACAAATTCAAAAGGCAGCCAGCGAGCAAGGCTTTCAACTGGCCATCGCCAGTGCCTTTCGCAGCCTTGAGCGCCAAAGCCTCATCTGGAATAGCAAAGCGAATGGCCAACGCCCTGTATTAGATACCAACGGAAAGGCGCTCGACATCACGAAGCTGACACAAGACGAGTTGCTATTCGCCCTGTTGCGCTGGTCCGCCATCCCTGGCTGTTCACGGCATCACTGGGGCACAGACCTCGACATTTACGATGCCGCCGCTGTTGCGCCAAATTACACCGTACAGCTGACGGCCAAAGAATGTGCGGAAACCGGTGTTTTCGCCAAATTTCACAACTGGCTAGATGCATTTTTCGCCTCAAACGAAACAGGATTTTTTCGCCCCTACGCACAAGATATCGGCGGCATTGCGCCCGAACGCTGGCATATATCTCACGCACCCACAGCAGGGAAATTTTCTGCTTTACTCGATGAAAATCGCTTACTTGATTGGCTCTGCGGGCAAAACATCGCATTGATCGACAGCATATGCGCACACTGGCCGCTGATATTTCGCCGCTATCTTCTGTTGCAGCCAGCATGAAAAAAAAGCCTCTGATTATTTTTGATTGCGACGGCGTACTGGTCGACAGCGAAGCTATCGAATGCCGTGTGTTTTCTGAGCATTTACAGCAATTAGGGCTGGCTTACCCTCTTGAGCGCTGCCGTCGTGAATTTAGCGGGCTGTCTCTTTCTAGCTGCCAATCTTTGATCGAAAAAAGCACTGAAAAAAAACTCCCATCAGATTTTTTTCACACCCTGCAAGCTGCCACCTTTGCGCAATTTACAAAAGAATTACTCCCCGTTGCAGGCATAGAAGATGTGCTGAATTTTTTAGATGCAGCAGAGATTGATTATTGCGTTGCATCCAGCGGCGACCACGAAAAAATGCACTGCACACTAGGGCATACCGGCCTGCTAGTGAGCTTTAATCAGCATATTTATAGTGCCAACGAAGTGGCATACGGCAAACCAGCCCCTGACTTATTTTTATATGCCGCAAGGCAAGAAAATTATTTGCCCGAGCAATGCATTGTCATTGAAGATTCCGTACACGGCGTGCAGGCCGCCTTAGCGGCTAAAATGCGCGTGTGCGCCTACGGAAAACAACACATAACAACAGACCGTGCAACGGCTTTTACCCACATGTCGAAATTGCCCGCTATTCTCGCGCAATGCTGGGCGCGACAAACTCATGCGCTCACCCATGACAGAAGCGACCAATGTTGACATCTACAAAAAGCAAAACGCTAGCCACGCCCGCTGCACTTTGGCAAATTTTGCGTAAAGAGGCCGAGACGATTGCCGCTGCGGAACCCGTGCTCACCAGCTATATCCACAGCACCGTTTTGTATCACACCACGCTAGAACAAATGGTCAGTTTTATACTTGCCAATTTTTTAGATAGCCAAGCCACACCAGCTTTGTTACTACGCGAAATTTTTCTTGATGTAATGAACTGCGAGCCACAAATCGTCGACCAAATATGCCGCGACATTGCTGCTTGGTACGAGCGGGATCCTGCCTGCGATCACCACCTAATGCCAGCTCTCTATTTCAAAGGTTTTCACGCATTGCAAACGTGGCGGGTATCCCACTGGCTATGGCTGCATGGCAGGCAAACATTAGCAATGCACTTACAAAATCGCGCCAGTGAGGTCTTTGCTGTTGATATACATCCCGCAGCAACCATCGGCTCGGGGATTATGCTCGACCACGCCACAGGTATTGTGATCGGCGCTACCGCGATCATCGAGGACGATGTCTCCCTGCTACACGGTGTCACACTAGGCGGCAGTGGGCTGCACACAGCGGATCGACATCCAAAAGTCCGGCACGGCGCGATGTTGGCTGCAGGCGCAAAAGTGCTGGGGTCTATTGATATCGGTAAAAGTGCGAAAATCGGTGCCGGCAGCGTGGTGCTCATTGATGTACCCGCAAACAATACCGCAGCCGGCGTGCCCGCACGCTTGACACCGGCAAAAAACAGTTCTGACAATTAGTCAACGGCTTCAGTTTGAGCAGAAGCCTGCCGTTCGCCCTGATGTTTCCATTAAGGCGACATAGAGAACAAACGATTATGGATTCAGCACACAAAACTGCATTGCCCAACAAAAACGGCCTGCACGGTATGGCACGAATATGCGCAGCAGCCGGCTACTCCAAAGCCGGCCTCAAGCACGCATGGCAAGGCGAAGCCGCATTCCGCGAAGAAGTCCTGCTATTAGCGCCACTGCTTCCAGCGGCATTTTGGCTAGGACAAACTGCAACAGAGCGCGCATTGTTGCTTGTAAGCTGCCTCGCTGTGCTGGTTGTCGAGTTGCTTAACTCTGCCATTGAAGCGGTAGTTGATCTCGCCAGCCCAGAGCGGCATGTATTGGCAGGACGCGCCAAAGACATGGGATCAGCCGCCGTATTTATTGCGCTCATACAAGTTATTGTGGTTTGGGGCTTGCTGATTTA
>JAYVJM010000095.1:0-6083 GCA_043769275.1 Cellvibrionales bacterium
ACAAGCGAGGCAGGCTTTTTCTGATGATTCGAATGCTGCATTTGGTGGCGTAAATAAGACGGTTAAATACGGGGTTAATTTTCAAAATATTGGCGCGCACTGCGTGCTCCTCATCTAAACCCAGCCGGTGATTGCGGCTAGACACGCCATGTAGATCGAAGTGACATAAGGTGCTCTCCAAGCAAAGGCCGCGTGCGCCATCGCGCCATAAGCGGCATAGCAGGGCGTAATCGGCGGCCAACTGGTAGCGCGTGTCATAGCCACCTGCTCGCCTGCACGCGTCGGTAGAGAATAATACCGCCTGATGGTGCGTGGGCATGCCGTACCACAGTGCCGATAACGACCGCGTTTTTTTCACGCGCGCACACGCTGGCCGCAGCCCTTCTTGCGCGGCAAACAGCAGCACGTCGGCCTGCGCACAGGCGGGTTGATGCAGCAGCGCAGTTACATCGTCTAGCAACAATAAATCGCCCGCATTCAGAAAAAAACAAAAGCGGCCAGAGGCTTGCGCCAACCCTTTGTTCATCGCGTCAAAAATGCCGCCGTCCGGCTCGCTAATGAAAATAGTTGCTTGTGCCTGCACGTCTTTTAGCTGCGGTTGCTGTGCCGACCAGTCGCTGGCGCCGTCCACCACAATCCATTCAACGTCGCCCGCTTTTAAACAGCCCTGAATGCTGGCTTGCGTGTGCTGCAGTGCTAGAAAATCATTGCGGTGAATAGTGATGATGGAAAGCGTAGGCATACAATACTCAGCGTGAGTTAGAGCGGTTTAGTTGCAGGTGAGTTGATGATCGGGATAATAGCCCGCTTCGCAGCCATAATGCCTCTTTTTAATGGACACCCATGCCGTCTTTTTCTTTAAACACCGAATTAAAACAACGCATTAAACAGGCTGTTTTACCGAGCATAGGGCGGCTACATATACACCCGCCTAGGGCGATTCGCTTGCCTGCCTATGACGAAAAATACGTTGGTGTGCAGGTATGGCCAAAAATTTCCGTGGTAATTCCTTCTTTTAATCAAGGCGAGTTTATCGGTGAAACGCTAAAGTCGCTGCTGGAAGAGGCGTATCCGAATCTTGAAATGATTGTGATAGATGGCGGCTCAAACGATGCCAGCGTTGACGTTATTCGCAGTTTTGAATCGCAATTGTCTTATTGGATCAGCGAGCCAGACGGCGGCCAAACGCAGGCTATTAACAAAGGCTTTGCGCGCTCGACGGGGCAAATTATGGCGTGGCTCAATGCCGACGACAGAATTGTGCCCGGTAGCTTGCACAAAATTGCGCATTATTTTACGAGCCAGCCTGAGATTGATGTGCTGTATGGCAACCGTATATTGATTGATGCAGAAGGCGGTGAAATAGGGCGTTGGATTTTGCCGCGCCACTCATCAAACATTTTGAAGTGGTTTGATTTTGTGCCACAGGAAACCTTGTATTGGCGGCGCAGCGCGTGGGAAGCGGTGGGCGCGCAGTTGGATGAAAACTTTAGCTTTGCAATGGATTGGGATTTATTAACGCGCTTTCTCGCAAAAAAACAAAAGATGGTTCATTTGCCGCTGTGTTTGGGTCTTTTCAGGGTACACCCGCAACAAAAAACCCAGTTTCAAATGTCTTCCGTGGGCTGCGCCGAAATAAAAAAAATACGCTTGCGTGAACTGGGTTTTGTGCCGCGTAAACGCTGGCTCGCGCTGCGCGTCATTCCCTATTTTTGGGCGGCTAGATTTACCGAAATAGTGCAGGGTCGACGCTGACGACTCCGCTTGTGTTCACGCCATGCTGCCTGAAAAACAGCCCAATATTCCTCAGCCATACGCTGGGTATTGCTAAATTCCCGCGCACGCTCTTGGCCTTTTTGTATCAATTGCGCACGCAGTGGCCCATCGGTCACTAAAGACAGCATCGCCTGCGCTATTTGTGTTGGCTCTCGCGGGTCAAACAGCAATGCTGCTGCACCCGCCACCTCCGGTAAAGCGGTGACATCGCTGCACGCCACCGGAACACCCAGCGTCATTGCCTCCAATATTGGCAAGCCAAAACCTTCATATAGCGAGGGGAATATTACGCCGCGACATTGCGCCATCAGTGTTGCCAGTTGCGGAAGTGGCACGTGGCCGAGAAAGCGTATGCGGTCAGCTAAACCCATGCTGTTGGCCGCGCTCACTATCTCTTGTTGCCGTGCGCCTGTGCCAGTACACACCAACGGAATGCCAGCAGCTAACCCCCTTTTGCACGCGATAGCAAAAGCCATGAGCAGCATTTCATGGTTTTTATGCAGCCAGAAATTGGCGGGATACAGCAAGTAGTTTTGCGGCGTGAGAGCCCACTGCGACAAGGTATCGGCAGTGGGGTCTATCTGCTGTAATCGCTTTGCGAGACGTAAATAAACTGTGGATACGTGGGCGACATCAACTTGGCCGTGTTTTATGACGCTGCCGCGGGTGTAGTCCGAATCCGCCACCAGTTTGTTGGCGTTGTTGCAGGCGGCTAGAAAATCTTTCTCGCGCTGCAAGCGGTCTTCCGGATCAAAAAAAGCTGGGTAACTTTTGTATTGCAAGTCGTGAATCGTACAAACCGCTGGAATTTTGGCCGTGAAACCGATAGATCGGGTGAACGGGCAAAACAGAAGATCAACATCTAAAGCCGATAGACCGCGAACAAAGTGGCGCTCAAGCAATTTGTCCGCGATAAGCTCGGGAGATGCTCCGCGCATGCGCCAAGAAAGCCTAAACAGCCGCCTCAGCACGCGTGCCAAAAAGCGGCGTTCGTTCAGCATATCGGCCATTTCTACATCTGCCCACAGCACACGATGCACGTTTGGCGCATCCAAAACCGCCAACTCTTCGTGCGTGCTTTTTTGCGTGACAAGCAGAAACTGTGTTTGCGGGCGTAGCATCGCCAGCCCGCGCAGTAATTCCAGCGCAAAAACTTTAGCGCCGCCGTTCTCGCCGCCGGGCAACACGGGCGTTAAATCTACCGCGATAGTACGAAGCGCCTTAGGCACCGGCAGACTCCAGCATCCAGCCCAGCGTCTCAGAGAGTGTTGGCATGGCCACTGAGCCGATGGTCGCAACCAGTTTGTCTGTGCTGCCGCACAGACGCTGGATTTCATTGGCGCGCACAAAGGCAGGATTGACGCGCACATCCAAGTGATGACCGGTGATAGCAGCAAGTTGTGCAATGACAGCTTTAAGTGTCACTGGGTGGTTAGAGCACACGTTGTAAATTTCACCCGGCACCGCCTTTTCCAACAAAGACAAATACACATCGCAGACAAAACGCACGTCATTAAATTCGCGCTCTACTGCTAAATTACCCAGCTCCACGCAGGCGGCACGTCGCGCAAAATGCGCCACCAACTTCGGAATTACAAACACATCAGACTGTCCTACGCCGGTGTAGTTAAAGGGACGCACAAAAAAGAGCGGCAGCCTGTCCAGATACGTTCTTGCCATATACTCCATCGCCAATTTGCTGGTGGCGTAATGGCTGATGGGCGCGGGCGGTTGTTGTTCTGTAATAGGCGATTGTTCGCAATTGCCGTACACATTGGAACTGCTGGCGAGCAAAACGCTGCGCGGCGGCTTCACCAGTGTCGCCAACGCGGCCAATAAATTGAGGGAGCCGACCACATGCACGTGATAAAACGCGCTGACATCTTGATGCGCGACAAAACTAATGCCTGCCAAGTGCAACACGGCCTCTGGTTGACGTTGCGCCACTTCGTACCTTAAGGCTTCGGCATCTTCAAGTTTGGCGCGCAATACAAAAACCTCGTGCCCAAGCTCACGCGCCGCCGCAATAAAATGCTGGCCGGTAAAGCCTGTTGCGCCTGTAAGCAATAATTTCACGATCAAATTTCCTGGTTATTTCGACGCAGATATATTGCCATCATCGTCCTTTTATCTGAAATTCAATAATACCGACCCCTAGTTTTCTGCCGTCGCTGGATACGCCTAACTCAAACGGCGAAGTGGGATTAGAAATATTGACAGTAAGCTCAGATAAACCATTTGCACAATTCTTAGCTGGAACATCGAAGTTAACGTTTGAGCCGTCTACATCGCCTTGCCATAAAATATCACCAGACCCTGAAATTTTTAAATATTGCTTCCCGAAAGGCCGGACCTTTAGTGACAGTGAAAATCCATCGTCAAATATAGCGCGTTGTTTCGTGCCGCAGGGAATTACGAAAGTGGCGACGGAGCCTTGCGACCAAACCCCCCAATCTTCTGGGTTACTCCAGCCGCTGCCAAGAATAAAATTCCCATTTGCCCCCGCACCGACCTTATAAATATCGGAAGACAACTCAACAGCGAGATTAGATGCGTCAGCATCATTTAGGCTTACGTATGTAGGGCTATCAATATTTGCAGCTAAAGATTTCGCGTATGCATTCAGCTTTTTCGCTTCAAAAAAACACTGTCCGATGGACGATACCCCTTTTTGACCGTCCCCTGGCATCAGAAGTAACTTCCGACAATCAGGGCCCAATACGCCCACCAGACTTGCTGCAGCAACACTTTCACCTAACCCAGAATACCGTTCGATAAAGACTTCCTCGGGCGGATTATAAAGCCAAGGCAATTGAGTCTGAATAAGTAATGATGCTCGAGACGGCGTGGTATACGCCTCTGGTCGTGACGGATAATTCGTGTTAACTGAAAATAGTGTAAGCGCGGCAACAGCGGGTAATAACAGATACAAGCCTTTGTGTTGCCAAGAAAAAAAAGCAGAAAGTTTATATAAAACAGGAAAGGCCAAAGGCAGATACCACGTGGCATATCTCGCCAAACCAGGTGTAGCGCCAGAATTAATGTTTTGGGTTGATGAGTGCGCATACAAGTTTATACAGAGATAGAGCAAAAGAAAAGTACCATACGCGAAATCGACATTTTCAACCACACGATTTTTTCGAAACCCCCAGATGCCTAGAGCTAATAGCAGCGCGCACATTCCGAGCGGCCAGTTTGGGAGCAAACCTAAGTCGGGATCAATAATCCAAATATAAAAGGATGATAGATTTTGTCCAAGCGAGGCTCCCCCAGCAAGCAACTGCGGTGTCAGCACGCCCAAACGCAGAAAATAATAAACGGGGTGCGCTAAAACCGTCAAAACGGTAGCTACAAAAACAATGACTTCGATAAAGCTGTAGGGTTTTTTCCGTTGAAGCACAACACGAAAAAATAGCGGGATAAACGCAACTAACGCAAAACTTGGGTTTTGCGCTGAAGCCAAAGCCAGAAGCAATGTGGCAGGAAGGTATTTTTTTGCATAAATACATATGACAGATGAAAGAACAAGACAGTACGTGAACAGCTCGGTATGTACTTTATCGAGAAACCAAAGCATCGGCGAAACAAAAGTCATTAGCAAGACGACACTTAAGCCACGCCATTTAAAAAGCAGAAATGAAATTGCTGATGTACCCAATAGCAGCAAATAATGCAGCATCAAAAAACTTTCATGAACCTGTAACTTAATCCCTATCAATGAAGCCGCTTTACTGCAAATAAAAGCAAGAAAACTATAAAGCCAAAAATGGTTGAAATCAGCGGTGCTACCAATTTTTAAAGTAGGGAATCTATTTTCAAGTGACTCTCTTGGCACCATGCCAGTGATTGACCCCGAAGAGTACAGCCGCTCATAGACATCGTAAGCCATTGACGTCATCCATGGCCTATGTGCCGCATCCCAGGCGCAAAAAAGACCGTAATATTCCGAGCCATCACCGACTTGTTGGGGTTGCAAGTAACCCAGCATCACAAACACGATAAGTAGAGCGGCGCTGATACAAAAATAGGGCGCAAGGCTTCTTGCTGTCTCTTTATGGAATAGCGGCATCTGTGTTTTCCCGACTCTATTGAAGTTGAATAACTGGTTGGATGGTTGGAGAGCTCTTGCTAGGCAAAAAATGTATTCCATGCGCTGTTTTTGCATTCAACACTTTATGGCCAAAGATGATCGACCAATATGGTTCAATATAACTGATGTTACGCAACCCTCCCCCTGATAAGCTTGCCGAATGAAAAAAGCCGACCTTGATTTATACACCGACTATTTGTTGAGCACTTTTGGTGCT
>JAYVJM010000096.1:0-46893 GCA_043769275.1 Cellvibrionales bacterium
CTCCGCCTCTTAATCCTATTGAAAAACTCTGGGCTAATCTCAAGCGTTTTTGGAGAAACCACGCAAATATGACCTTGGATGAAATGATTGTTTCGTCTACTTATTTGTGTGATTAACTATATGGCGATGAAGTGGTTTTCTACGCCTCTGCCCACGCCAACATTGCCGACAAACTCAGCGTCAATTCTGGCCAAAACCAGCGCGGCGGTAATTGTCAGCCGTTGCCTGCGCCGTTTGTGGTGGTGTGCCAAGCGAGATGTGAGGAACGTTTCACTAAACTCAACCCCACGGCCTCCGCTACGCGAATGCCGTCCACCTCCGCAGACAAGATGCCGCCCACGTAACCCGCACCTTCGCCTGCGGGAAATAAGCCTTTCACATTCAGGCTTTGCAGCGTTTCGTCGCGCTTGATGCGCACGGGCGAGGATGTACGGGTTTCCACGCCGGTAAGCACAGCATCAGGCATCGCAAATCCACTGATGTTTTTATCAAATGTAGGTAGTGCTTCGCGGATGGCATCAATAGCATAAGTGGGCAGGGCAAGGCTCAGGTCGCACAAATTTACATTGGGTTTATAGGAGGGCGTTACTGTGCCGCCTTGTGTGGAAGCGCGCAGCGCGAGGAAATCACCAACGGTTTGCGCTGGCGCCGAATAATTGTTGCCGCCAAATTCAAATGCACGAGATTCCCAGTGCCGTTGCAGTGCGATGCCAGCCAGCGCATCGCCCGGAAAATCATCTGGCGTGATCTCCACCACAATGCCCGCATTGACATTGCGTTCATTGTGTTCATTGCGTGAATATTGGCTCATGCCGTTAGTCGCCACGCAACCCAATTCAGACGTGGCGGCCACCACCGTGCCACCCGGGCACATACAGAAGCTGTACACTGCACGGCCATTGTTGGCGTGATGCACTAGTTTGTAATCAGCGGCTCCCAGCAAAGGATGGCCGGCATTGCTGCCAAAGCGGGCTTGGTCGATCAGCGTCTGTGGATGCTCAATGCGAAAGCCTATCGAAAATGACTTTGCCTCCATGTATACACCGCGCTTGTGCAGCATTTCGAACGTGTCGCGCGCACTGTGGCCGATGGCTAGCACGATGTGATTACTGCGCAGTTGTTCGCCGCTGGCCAAAGTCAAGCCACGTATTTGATGGTCTTTTATATCGACATCCACCATGCGCTGATTAAAGCGGATTTCGCCTCCTAATGTTTCGATGCTGGCGCGCATATTTTCCAGCATGGAAACCAATTTGAATGTGCCTATATGCGGCTTGTTGATGAATAAAATCTCCTCTGGCGCACCGGCTTTTACAAATTCAGTTAGCACTTTTCTGCCGTAATGTTTGGGGTCTTTGATCTGGCTGTAGAGTTTTCCATCGGGAAAAGTGCCTGCGCCGCCTTCGCCAAATTGCACGTTAGATTCTGGGTTAAGCACGCTGTTACGCCACAAGCCCCATGTGTCTTGCGTACGTTCGCGCACAGTTTTTCCTCGCTCCCAAATAATGGGGCGCAAACCCATTTGCGCCAAAATAAGACCAGCAAATAAACCGCAAGGCCCCATGCCAATGACGATGGGGCGTTCAGGTATCGGATTCTCAACATGCGCGACAAGTTGGTAACGCATATCTGGCGCAGGTTTGATGTATGGGTCATCATGAAAGCACTGTATAATCACCTGTTCGCCGCGAGTTTCAGCATCGACGATATAAATCAGAAGTATTTTGTTTTTTTGCGTGCGTCGTAGCTGCGTTTGAAAACCGTAAAACGGCGCAGCTCCTTGTTTTCAATGCCCAATCGTGTGATAATCGCAGCTTCTGGTGTGTGATCAAGCGGCAGCCTGATTTCAGTTATACGCAGCATACATTTTTCCAAAATGGCATTTTAGTGCTCATTGGCTATCCCGTGCGGCACATGTCCTGTCGGGACATGGCGAGCGGCAGATTGGCAATGCACTTGTTGATCGTCGAAAAACACGTCGGCGGCATAAGCCTTTAAAAATTCGCCCTTATCCAAGCCGCCCAAAAAAAGTGATTCATCAATACGAATTTTCCATTCGCGCAGCGTCAGGATTACACGCTCATGCGAAGGAGCCGATCGCGCTGTTACCAGTGCGGTACGGATAGGGCAATCTGCACCCAGTTCAGTCTGCAAGCCATGAAGTGCTTGCAAAAACGGCTTAAAAGGCCCGCCCAATAGCGGTGTTTTCGCCGCAGCTTGCTCGCTGGTGGCGAAGGCGGCCAGTCCCTCCCGCTTGTAAACGCGCTCCGCTTCATCGGAAAACAGCACGGCATCGCCATCAAAAGCAAAGCGCACTTCATCGCTGTCATTTTCTTGACGGCCAGATGGCAGCAATGTTGCTGCAGCCAAACCATTTTCAAGCGCGTGACGCACATCATCAGTATGCGTGGACAAAAAAAGGTGGCAACCAAAGGCAGGCGCATAACGATAAGGCATACGACCGCTACAAAAAGCAGCACGACGGATAGGCAACTCATAGTGCTGGATGGAATTAAACACACGCAGGCCAGTATCCGCGCTGTTACGCGACAGTAAAATTACCTCCACACGCGGCTCACCCTGTAATCCCTGATTGATGCGCAATAGTTTTTCTATCAATGGAAAAACATCGCCCTTATCTAAGGGCTCGCGTTCGTGAGACACCTGATAATCTGTATAGGCACCCAAACCGTCACGCTCATAAATAGTGTGGCTTGCATCAAGATTAAACAATGCTCGTGATGAAATCGCCACCACCAGCTTATTGCCAGAATGTATTTCCATAACCTATTTCCCTCGCGCAATTATAACAAGCGCTAAATTTGTCAAGTGACAGAAGTTCACATATTGCATAAATATCACTACACATAACTCCGTTCGCGCCAGTAGAAGGTGCAGCCTTACAATAAGCAACACAAAAATGTATACCTAATAGGTGGGGTTTTCTAACTTTTTGCTGCATATATGTCCCCCGTCATATAAAAATCATATTCGGCTATCTACTAAAAAGAGGATACCCATTCGTGGACTATCAAGCCTTTCGCCAAGCCATACGCACCTGGCTTTCCGAAAACTGCCCCGATTCGCTGCGCACACCCGTTAAGCAGGAGCAGCAAATATGGGGCGGCCGCCGCATTAAATTTCACAGCAATGATGCAAAGCTTTGGTTTGATCGCTGCGTAGAAAAAGGCTACTGCGTGCCAGACTGGCCTGTTGAATACGGTGGCGCGGGTTTTGATGCGGAACAGACACGAATTTTTAAATCTGAAATGCGCAAGCTTGGCTGTCGTCCACCCCAAGTGAATCTTGGTATCTGGATGGCGGGACCCGCTATTCTTCAATTTGGTACAGAAGAGCAAAAGCGTGAGCACTTGCCCAAAATTGCACGCGGGGAAATACGTTGGTGCCAAGGCTATTCTGAGCCTGGAGCCGGATCTGATCTTGCGGGCTTGCAAACGCGCGCGGTGGTTGATGGTGACGACTTTATTATCAACGGATCCAAAATTTGGACATCATACGCAGATGAATCCGACTGGATTTATTGCCTTGTGCGTACAAATCCTGAGGCATCTAAGCGTGAAGGCATCACTTTTTTACTTTTTGATATGGCATCCAAAGGTGTTGAAGCTAAACCCATTGAGCTGATCACCGGTGAAAAGCATTTCTGTCAAACTTTTTTTGACAACGTGCGTGTGCCGCGGAGAAACGTACTGGGGAAAATAGATCAAGGCTGGACAGTAGCTAAACGCGTACTCGAATTCGAGCGCAACATGATGTCTGATCTTGGTGGCGAAACATCAGCCGGTGGCCTAGAGCCGCGTGCGGCAGCGCTGCATTACATAGGTATCAACGCAGCCAAACAAGTAGATGATGCCGTACTGCGCGATGCTATCGCGCGTCATGAAGTGTACAAGCGTGCTTTTGATGCCACGCAGCAGCGCATGATTGACGAATTTACTCACGGTGCTGGCGACATGAATACGGCCATGATTTTTAAGTATTGCGGTACCGAAGAAGAAAATCGCAAATTTGAATTGCTGCTGAAAATCATGGGTGGTCAAGCATTGGGCTGGCACGATCACACACACTTTACAGAACAAGAACTAAGCACAACCCTTGAATGGATGGGTGCTAAAACACACACCATTGCGGGCGGAACATCAGAAATTCAGATGAATATTATTGCTAAACATGCGCTGGGCTTGCCTGGCGTATTGAGTTGAGCGCAGGAGAACTATGTATGTCACTGGCATTCAATGAAGAGCAACGTGCGCTCAAAATAACTGCGCGCGAATTTATTCAAGATCGCACGCCGATAACTGCCTTTCGTACATTGCGAGACAGCGGAAATCCACTGGGGTTTTCACAAAACATATGGGAAAGCATGGTCGAGCTTGGCTGGAGCGGCACTATTTTTCCGGAGGTGTATGGCGGTTTTGATTTTGGCTGTAAAGGCTTGGCTGGCTGCATGGAAGAACTTGGTCGGGCACTTGTGTGTTCCCCGTTGCTTTCGTCTGTAGTGCTGGCCGGCTCGTGTGTTTTCTATGTTGGGTCAGAACAGCAGAAGCAAACCCTACTGCCCACCATTATCAATGGCGAAAAGTTATTTTCTCTAGCGCTAGATGAGAGTTTTTTTCATCAGCCAAACGTAGTTGCCACTACGGCAAAAAAACAAGGTGATTCCTTTGTTATTGAAGGTACAAAAACTCGCGTTATTGACGGTACCGTAGCAGACACGCTCATTGTTGCCGCCCGTACAGCGGGTGCAGTAGAAGATAAAACAGGCATTAGTTTGTTTATCGTGGACAGCAAAACAGCGGGCATTCACATCGAAAAAATCTCAACGATTGACTCTCGCGCCTACGCCAAAATTAGATTTGACAAAGTTTGCGTGCCATCCGGCCAATTGCTAGGCGAGCTGCATCAAAGTTTTGCCGCGCTGGATAAGGCACTTGATCGTGCACGTATCTGCCTTGCAGCAGAAATGTTTGGCGGTATGCAGGAAATATTTGAGCGCACAGTACAATATTTGAAGGAGCGCAAGCAGTTCGGCACACTGATCGGCACCTTTCAGTCACTACAACACCGTGCTGCGCACATGTACACCGAAATTCAAATTTGCAAATCTATTTTTATGTTGGCGTTGGATGCGCTCGAAAAAGAAGCCGACAACGCACCGCAGCTTATTAGTGCGGCCAAAGCTAAAATAGCCGACACTTATGAGCTTGTCAGCAATGAAGCTACACAAATGCACGGTGGCATTGGTGTTACCGACGAGTTGGATATTGGCCTTTTCCTAAAGCGTGCTCGCGTTAGCGCCGAACTGTTAGGCAGCGCACGCTTTCATTACAGCCGTTATGCGGCGCTTGAAGGGTTTTAAAAATTAGCTCGCTGTGGGAACTAATCATCAAAACAGGTGCCGAAATAAGCGCGTGTCTACTTGCGCACTCGATTCACGCCTGATTGGTCGCGGCCTTATTCACGCATAGCACAATAGAGAAGATTTATGAAAAAAATGATCGCGTTTATTGTTGCTGTCTGTTTTATTTTGGCATGCGCAATTGCTGCGGGGCCTTTTTGGGTGCTGCATCACATCAAAAAAGGCATTGAGCAAGGTAACGCGGCGGAATTTTCTACTTATTTTGACTACCCCGTGTTGCGCAGCAATCTCAAAGCGCAGTTAAAAACGGCAATGAGCGAAAAATTAGCCAAAGAAATGCGGGACAATCCTTTTGCTGCGCTTGCCTCTGGCCTTGCCGCGCAAATAGGCGATGGCCTTGTCGATACCTTGGTGGAATTTACGGTGACACCCGATGGACTTCAGCAACTGATGGAAACAAAAGCGCTCGCCGATAAAAAAATGCCGGAAAATATTTCTTCGGCATCAAACTCTAGCACGCAAACCGCTACACAAACCGCTTCTATGCCCAAAGCTGCTGGAAGTAATAGCGATCACGATCAACATGAAACGCTCAAAACTGTGCGCTGGGCTTTCGACAGCCAAAACCAGTTTTCTGTATGGCTTCTCACGGGCAAGGGTGATGATGTGCGTTTTGTCTTAACGCGCAGCACAGGTTTCAGTTGGCAGCTTTCCAATATTATCCTGCCGCCGGGCAATAACCTGTTTTCACGATAGGACATAAGTCATGCGCGATGCTCATTGGGGTACTGCCACGCAAGCCATTCGCACGGGTTTTGAGCGCTCGGCTTTTGGTGAGCATAGCGAGCCCATTTATTTAACGTCCAGCTACGTGTTTGATTCTGCCGAGCAAGCAGCGGCGCGTTTTGCTGGAACGGAAAATGGCAATGTCTATTCACGCTACACAAACCCTACTGTGGCGGTGTTTGAACAACGCATCGCGGCAATGGAAGGCGCGGAAATGGCGGTAGCTACGGCTTCTGGTATGGCGGCTATTTTGTCGGTATGTATGGCGCTGCTTAAAGCGGGCGATCACGTTATTTGTTCGCGTAGCGTGTTCGGCACCACCACAATGTTGTTCTCGCGGTATCTGCAAAAATTTTCCGTCGACGTTACATTTGTTGATTTAACGGATGTCAGTGCGTGGGAAAGTGCGCTGCAAAACAATACGCGCCTACTGTTTCTGGAAACGCCTTCTAATCCACTGAATGAAATAGTGGATATCGCCGCTGTAGCGGCTATCGCTCACAAGGGCGGTGCGTTACTGGTTGTCGACAATTGTTTTTGCACGCCTGCCTTGCAAAAGCCCTTGGTGCTGGGTGCGGATATTGTGGTGCATTCCGCCACAAAATATATCGACGGCCAAGGGCGATGCTTGGGCGGTGTGGTTGCCGGCAGGCAAACAGAAATGAATGAGGTTCTTGCTTTTTTGCGCACGGCAGGCCCCACACTCAGTGCATTCAATGCGTGGGTATTGTTGAAGGGTTTGGAAACATTAACGCTGCGTATGCAGGCGCATTCCGCTAGTGCTTTAACCATTGCTACATGGTTATTACAACAGTCCAGTGTTGAAGGGGTTTTTTATTGCGGGCTGCCTAATCACCCACAACACCACTTGGCGAAAAAACAGCAGTCTGGTTTTGGCGGCGTTTTGTCTTTTGCTGTGCAAGGTGATCGCGCAGCGGCTTGGCGATTTATTAACGCTACTACCATGCTGTCGTTGACGGCCAATTTAGGTGATGCTAAGACCACAATTGTGCATCCAGCCACTACTACTCATGGGCGATTAACGCCAGGAGATCGTGCGCGGGCAGGCATTACCGACAACTTAATTCGTTTGTCTATTGGCTTGGAAGATGTAAAAGACATTCAGGCTGATTTGCAGCGTGGGTTAGCGGCACTGTAATTTCTAAAGTCATCGTTACCGCGCACGTAGAAAAATGGGTGCTGAGAGCGTCCCCCGTGGCGTTTTTTGCATAAAGCCCACGGGGGATTGATTTGCCTTTTCTTACATTACCCCCATGTGCTCATGGATTGCGCTGCCGCGATACAGGCCATTAAACGGCAAGATAACATGTGATGGCGGGCAGGCGGGGTCTGTGCATGCCGGTGGAAGTGGGCAGGTAGCGCCTGTGCAAGGCGGGCTTGAACCATTGGGCGTGGTATCGCAAACATTGCCTAGGCCGTCGCCGTCGGTATCACGCTGATCTGAGTTCACTACCGACGGACAATTGTCCGAACCATTGGGTACCAAGTCGCCGTCAATGTCGTCGTCACAGGCATCGCCTAGGCCGTCGCTATCTGTATCGCGCTGATCTGAGTTCGCCACCGACGGGCAGTTGTCCGAGCTGTTGGGTGCTCCGTCAACATCGGCATCTTCATTGCCGTAGACAGAGGGCGTAGCAAAACGCACGGCAGCGACACCGTCTAGGCCTGTTATTGCCGCTTGCATGCTGCCTGCTAGAACAACTTTGTCGTTGAGCACCTCGCTTATGGCATAGCCGCCATCACTCTGTGCGGCAAAGTCTATGGTGACCGTTTTGTCCAGCACGCCGTTGACGCGATAGCGTGATATAAACATGTCCTCAGATCCCTGCGCACCTTTCGTTCCGCCAATGAGCACTTGACCGTCGGCTTGCAGACTTACGGCCATGCCGGCATCTGCGTCATCCAGAGTGCCCGTGCTCACATTCAAGTCGCTATGTACGAGACCAGCAGTGCCAAAGCTATTGTCAAAACCGCCATCGCTGTTCAAGCCAGCCAAAATAATGTCGCTGCCATTTTTGGCGGTTGCTGTGGCGATGATGGATGAGCCTGTCGCCACAATTTTCCCATTAGGCCGTACTTTTACTGCGTTTAATTGCGAGCCTAAACCCAATGAGAACACGGTAAAACCGCTGGTTGAAAAGCTGTTGTCTAAAGCGCCCGCGTTGCTAAAACGCGCAACAAAGGCATCGGCTCGTGTGCAGTTTTTGTCAGCGCACACCGCGCCGGATGTCACCAGTTTTCCATCTTTCTGCAATGCCAAACCCAGATTATTGGCACTAAAGCCGTTGAGCGTTGTGCTAACCATCCCACCTACGCCAAAGCTATTATCAAGACTGCCATTCGCATTCACGCGTACCAATACAGCCGCGCTTTGTGCGCACGTTTCCGTCGTGCAGCTAAAACCCGCTGCGACGAGCTTGCCGTCTGCCTGCTGCACCACGTTTTGCAGCTTTTCATACGCAGTGGTGCCTGTATCTAAGGTGAGAATGCCTGCGGTGCCGAAACTACTGTCTGGCGTGCCATTATTATTGAAGCGCGCAATAAGGGATTGCGAGCCGCCTTGCGTGGCGAATGCGCCGTTGGAAAAACCCACCACAACCAGTTTTCCGTCGCTTTGTACGGTAATGGCACGCACGGTGTCGTAGCCGGCACTCACGTCTGTTAGCACCTTTCCGTTATCGCCGAACGTCGTATCAACCGAGCCATCTACGTTGTATTTCACCAGCATTAGGGCTTCATTGACGTTAACTGCATCGCCAAAATTGCTTATGCCAGCAGCGATTACTTTGCCGTCTGCCAATTGCACAACGGCATTGGCATAGCTGTATGCGCCGGTTTTTGCGGGAGTGATGACTTTTCCATTCGTGCCAAAATTGGCATCAAGGCCGGTGTCGAGCTGGATGCTGGAGCAGCCCTTGCTGTCGACTACTGCGCCCGTTGTGGTGTTTGGGCATTGGTCTTTATCATCGTGCACGGTATCGCCGTCGCTGTCGCGCTGTGAAATCGAGCAGCCGTTGGCATCTACGGCTATGCCCTTTGCCGTATTCGGGCATGTGTCGGCCGCATTCAGTTTGCCGTCGCCGTCAATATCGTCGTCACAGACATTGCCGATGTGGTCGCCGTCATCATCCTCTTGATTGGGGTTTGAGACTGTCGGGCAGTTGTCGACACGATCTGGCTTGCCGTCTGCGTCGGTGTCGATAGGCGGCGGAACGGAGTTTGCATCAAGTGGGTTACTGCCAGCCGCTATTTCTGCCACATCACTAAAGCCGTCGTTATCGTCGTCGTCGCAGGCATCACCTTGCGGATCGTTGTCGCTGTTTAGTTGGTCGGGGTTAAGCGTAGCGGGACAGTTGTCGTCCATTGCACCAAAACCATCGTCATCGTCATCCTGACCACGGGGGGTGTTGTCGCAAGCGTTGCCTAGGCCATCTTGGTCGTCGTCTTTTTGATCGGCATTGACTTTCAGTTGGCAATTGTCAACGGCATTCAGTTTGCTGTCGTTATCAGCATCTGGGTCGCAGGCATCGCCTATCTTGTCGCCGTCTACGTCTCTTTGATCGCTATTGGCGACCGATGGACAGTTGTCTACAGGGTCTAGCTTCGTATCGCCATCTTCATTGGCAATATAGCGTACCAGCGCAAGACTACAGCCGTTCACGCAACTGTAGCCCGATGCCACGATTTTCCCGTCTGCCTGCAAAGCAATGCCGGAAATTGCATCCATCGTATTCGCAGCGACGGTGTTGGTGATTTTGCCATCGCCGTCAAAACCGGCATCCAATACGCCATTGCTTTTATAGCGCAGCAGTGCGAAATCGGCATTCGCGCCGCTGGTCGCGTAACCGGCGACAAGAATGCTGCCGTCACGCTGCAACGCCATACTGTTCGCGCTATCGCTGCCCAATACCGGCGTAGTGACCTTGCCGGCACTGCCAAAACTTGCATCCACGGCACCATTTGCGTTGTAACGTTGTAAGGCAAATTGTCTGCCGGCGGTGTTGCTGTAGCCTGCCAGTACAATTTTCCCGTCTGGCTGTAGCGCAGCAGAACTCACCACATCATCTGTACCGCTTGGCGTGGATAGCACGCCGTCGCCGTCGAATGCGCTATCCAAAACGCCGCTGGTGCTGTAACGGGCAAGGGCAAAATCCGAGTCTGTGCAGTTGAGGGGGGTGTTGTTGCCGTAAGACATACAGACAGTGCCTGCCACTACAATTTTGCCGTCTGTTTGAACCGTGATTGCAGTGGCGAAACTGGGTAAAGAATTCACTGTTGTGGTGACTTTGCCTCCGCTGCCAAAGCCGGTATCCAGTGCGCCATTGCTGCTGTAACGCACGATGGTGAATTTTGGCGTTAGGCAAACAGACGAGCTCATGCCGATGCTCACATTGCAAGAAAAACCGGCCAGTAGAATTTTCCCGTCGGGTTGCAAGGCTATCGCGCTCGCCATATTCACGTTGCCTTCAATGGTGAGCGTCGCTTTTCCGCTACCGTTAAAACTGGTGTCTAGGCTGCCGTTGCTGTTATAGCGCACCAAAGCAAAAGCCCAATCAACGTTATAACTCATGCCCGATTGCGCTTGATAACCCAATGAGCCAGCAGCGAGTATTTTCCCGTCTGGTTGCAGCGCAATGGCGTTTAACATCGCAGATTTTTTGCCGTCCAGCGTGGTGATAACTTTACCGTCACCATCAAAACTGGCATCCAACGTGCCGTCTAGGTTGTAGCGCATTAGGGCAAAATCCATATAGGCCTTGTCCAATGTTGTGCAGTTTGAGCGGCAGGCGTAATGCGACACCACCAGCTTGCCATCTGTTTGCACTAGCGTTTTGGCTGGCAGCCCGTCGTAGGCTGTAGGCAGCGTTGTAATGGGCGTGGTGACAATGCCGGCGGCACCGAAGGCGCTGTCGAACACCACCGGCGCGGCGCGCGCGGGACTGATCAAACAAAATAGTAGGTAGGGCAAAAAGCGGCGGGGCGCGAACATAGGCATAGAGCAATCCTTTGTATTTTTTGTAATTAGAATGACTTTTATTGATATGTGTCGACACTACCCGAAAAAACCAGCCTGCTCAATACCGTGTCTGCGCCGGTTCTGTCACATTAACTGTTAGCGCCCGAGTATATTGCCTGTGAGCCTAAAATCAGGCGGACGTATAGTTAGCCAATGCATAAACTGATCGGCAAAAGACACCTCTACTGTGCCTTGGAGCATCATTCGACAGAACACACCCTTCGACCGGCTCATGACGAACCGTAAATTAGAAAGTTATTGTTGGCAGAATTAAGGTTTTTAGGAAAAATCCGCTTTCGACAGCAAAAAAACCCCATCGCCACCACGCGCAAACTCCAGCCACACAAACGGCAAGGACGGGAAAGCGGCCTCTAACGCCGCCGCGCTATTACCTACCTCCACAATCAGCAGGCCATCGTCATTAAGATAATCGGCTGCCTCAAGCAATAAACGTCGCGTGAAATCCAGCCCGTCATTGCCCGATTCCAACGCCATAATTGGCTCATGGCGGTATTCCGGCGGTAGCACGGCCATATCTTCTGCGTCCACATAAGGCGGGTTGCACACGATTAGGTCATAACGTTCGCCTGACAACGCTGTAAATAAATTCGACTGCACCAGACGAACATGTGCTTCTGCATTGAAGCCTTTGACGTTCATGGCAGCAACCGCCAGTGCATCTGCCGATAAATCGCTGGCATCAATTAACGCGTCAGGAAAATAGTGCGAACACGCCAGTGCGATGCAGGCACCACCACAACACAAATCCAAAATACGCTTGGGTTCTTGTCGCAGCCACGGCGAAAAATGATGCTCGATTAGCTCGCCCAAAGGCGAACGTGGAATCAGCACACGTTTATCCACATAAAAAGGCATCCCACAAAACCACGCTTGGCTTGTGATGTAAGGCACAGGTTCGCGCAGTTCGACTCGACGCAGAAGCGCAGCCTTCAGGCTCGCCTTTTCATCGGCGGTTAGTTCACGCATCAACACATCACGCGACGCATCAAAAGCAATGCCGAGCAGCGGCAGAGTGAGATGCAGCGCCTCGTCCCAATAGTTATCGGTACCGTGACCTAAAAACACATCAGCCTGTTCGAGTATTTCCTGCGCCTTTATCAGCCAATCTTGCAAATTCATGCCAACAGTCTGTTCACGCGCGCCACAAAACCGGCAGGATTATCCAGTGCCATACCCGCAGACAAACGCGCCTCATCCAGCAATACGTGAGCGATATCCGCAAAAGCCGCCTCATCTTGCGTGCTGCCTAAGCGTGTGACGAGCGCATGTTTGGCGTTAAGCTCGAAAATTGGCTTGCTTGGCGGCATTGCTTGGCCTGCGGCTTCCATCATGCGGCGCAATTGCAAGCCCATGTCAGCCTGCCCAACCACCAAACAAGCTGGCGAATCGACCAATCTGTGCGAATAGCGCACGCTTTCCACTTGCTCACTTAGTAGCGCTTGTAAGCGCTCCAGTAACGCATTGTCGCCTTCGACTTCGGGGGTTTCTTTTTTATCCTCATCGGATTTATCTTTTTTCAGTGCGCTAATGTCTAAATCACCACGCGCCACATCAGCAAACGATTTACCTGCATATTCGTGCAGATAGTTCATCGTCCATTCATCCAGACGGTCGTACATCAGCAACACTTCAACATCGTTGGCACGAAAAACTTCGAGATGCGGACTATTTTTGGCCGTGTCGTATTGATCGGCAACAATGTAATAAATGTCTGTTTGCCCTTCTTTCATACGGCTGATGTAATTATCCAGCGATTGGTTTTGCTCGCTTGAACCGGATGTGCTGGTTGAAAAGCGCAGCAATTTAGCAATGCGCTCACGGTTACTGAAATCTTCCGCCAAACCTTCTTTCAGCACATTGCCAAAGGCTTTCCAAAACGTGGCGTATTGCTCGGGTGTTTCCGCCAACTTGTCTAGCATGTCTAAGACTCGCTTGGTGAGCGCGCCTTTCATGCTGTCGACCACGCTGTCTTTCTGCAAAAGCTCACGCGAGACATTGAGTGAGAGATCATTCGAGTCAACAACGCCCTTCACAAACCGCAAGAAAAGTGGCAAAAACTGCTCGGCATCGTCCATGATGAACGTGCGCTGCACATACAATTTCAAGCCGCGTGAAGCATCGCGCTGATAAAGATCAAACGGGGCTTGCGTAGGGATATACAACAAGCTGGTGTATTCCAACTTTCCTTCAACGCGATTGTGGCTCCACGTGAGCGGATCGGCAAAATCGTGTGTGAGGTGCTGATAAAAAGATTTGTACTCTTCATCTTTGATCTCATTTTTTGAGCACGTCCACAAAGCAGTGGCACTATTGATAGTTTCCCACTCTGGTGCTTGCACTTCAGGTACAGCCGTTTCCCCGTCGGCTTTTTCAATCTCCGCCGGCTGCTTGAGCATTTGGACCGGCACGGCGATGTGGTCTGAATATTTGCGAATAATGCTCTTCAAACGCCAGTTATCCGCAAATTCCAACGCATCTTCTTTTAGATGCAACACAATGCGCGTGCCGCGCTCGCTTTGTTTGACGCGCCCAACAGCAAAATCTGCCTCGCCGCTGGAAACCCAATGCACGGCTTCATCAACAGGCAAGCCTGCGCGGCGACTAAACACTTCCACTTTGTCAGCCACGATAAACGCGGAATAAAAACCTACGCCAAATTTGCCGATCAAGTGCGAGTCTTTTTTCTGATCGCCGGTCAGGTGTTTAACAAATTCGGCCGTGCCAGAGCGCGCAATGGTACCCAAATTGGCAATGGCTTCCTCTCGGCTCATGCCAATTCCGTTGTCGTACAGGGTGATGGTTTTGGCTTCTTTATCAAAACTGACACGAACGTGCAGCTCGCTATCGCCTTCATATAAACCGCCATCTGCCAGCGCGGCAAAGCGCAGCTTATCAACGGCATCTGCCGCGTTAGAAATCAGCTCGCGCAAGAAAATTTCACGGTTGCTGTACAGCGAGTGAATCATCAACTGCAACAACTGTTTGGCTTCTGTTTGGAACGACAGGGTTTCCAACGGGGTGGTTTTTGATTGTGTATTTTCTGCGGTTTCACTCATGGTGCGGCTCTCATTGGGCAATGCAAGGGTGGATTGACTGAGCTGCAAAATGGGGGCATCAACGGCCTTTTCAAGCGGAAGATGGCGGCGAGATAGGTTTATGGCCATAGAATGTTGGCCAATGGTTTTCCAGAAAAAGTTACTATGGACAAAAGCGGGGCAAACAAAGCAGCCATTGATGAAATGAATAGCTCAATGAAACAGCCGATGATCGTGCGTCAGATAAAATACCTCAACAATATCGTCGAGCAAGACCACAGGGCGGTAAAACGAATAACGAAACCCATGCTTGGCTTCAAGTCATTTTACTCTGCGAAAAGCGTATTGGCTGGAATCGAATTAATGCACATGATTCGTAAAGGTCAACTGATGCTCCAAGGCACAGTAGATGTGTCTTTTGCCGATCAGTTTATGCATTGGCTGGCTATAAGTCCGCCTGATTTTAGGCTCACAGGCAATATGCTTGGGTGCTAACAGTTAATGCGACGGAACCGGCACTTTTGTCCATACGCAGCGCAACTCACCACGACAAGCTCTTGCCTTGATACCTGCGGCTTCTCCACCATTTTTCCTATATCCCATAACCGGCAATTCAACACATAATAGCAGCCCAAACTTTAACCTTTAACAATAAAACAACAGGAGCATTCTCATGCAAACTCCCTTAACAAAAAAACTAGGCATTGAACTGCCTATCTTTGCCTTCACCCATTGCCGCGATGTGGTGGTTGCCGTGTCCAAAGCGGGCGGCATCGGCGTACTGGGCGCAGTGGGCTTTTCGCCAGAGCAGCTAAAACATGAGCTGGACTGGATTGATGAACGCATCGGCAGCCATGTTTATGGCGTTGACATTGTTATTCCTCAAAAATACGAAGGCATGGGCGAAATGGATCCAGCCAAGCTCGAAGCCACGCTGGCCGCCCTAGTGCCACCAGAGCATCATGAATTTGCCGCCAAACTAATGAGAGAACACGGCGTACCTGAATGGCCTGACCAAAACGATGGCATGAGCATGCTGGGGTGGAGCGAAGCCATTGCCACACAACTCATTGACGTAGCAGTCACTCGCCCACAATGCCGCTTGATTGCAAACGCACTCGGCACGCCGCCTGCCGACATCATCAAGCGTATTCAAGATTCTGGCCGCCTAATAGGGGCACTGTGTGGCAAAGTAAAGCAGGCTGTACAGCACAAAAAAGCAGGGCTTGACTTCATCGTGGCACAGGGCGGCGAAGGCGGCGGTCACACAGGCGATGTAGGCTCTGTTGTTTTATGGCCGCAAATTATTGATGCCGTGGGCGACACGCCTGTTCTGGCCGCCGGCGGCGTTGGTGACGGTCGCCAAATGCTGGCCGCGATGGCCATGGGTGCGCAAGGTGTATGGACTGGCTCTTTATGGCTCACGGTAGAAGAGGCGGATGCGGAGCCAGCGCAAAAAAACACCCTACTCAAAGCCACATCGGAAGACACCGTGCGCTCACGTAGCTGGACAGGCAAACCCTGCCGCATGTTGAAAAACGACTGGACGGAAGCATGGGCAGATCCAGCCAATCCTCAGCCGTTAGGCATGCCGCTGCAAGGTATTGTCACGCTGGATGCCATTCGTCGCACGCATAAATACGCAGGCGTAGGTGAGTGTCAAAAAGTCGCATTTAACCCAGTTGGGCAAGTTGTGGGGCAAATCAACCGTATTGAGTCTTGCCGCGACGTGATCTTTCGCTTGCTGAATGAATATGCCAATGCCTACGATCGCGTCTCTGCATTGATGCCTGAAACAGAGGAGGCCTAACCACTTGTCACCACAAAAAAGCCCGCTTCACTGCGGGCTTTTTTAATCTTGCTAAAATCATTCTTACACTTTTATTCCGATGCCGCTTTCTTTTTCGCCACCGGCTGCATCTCCTGCTCAGGCGCAGCCTGATAGACCAATAGTGGCGCGGAATCACCGCGAATAACGGCCTCATCTATAACTACTTTGCGCACATTCGGCTCAGAAGGAACCAAGTACATCGTTTCAAGCAGCACGTTTTCCAAAATAGAACGTAAACCACGCGCTCCTGTTTTGCGCTCCATGGCTTTTTTAGCCACAGCACGCAAAGCATCTTCACGGAAATCAATTTCTACATTTTCCATATCAAACAGCTTGGCATACTGCTTGGTCAGCGCGTTGCGTGGCTCGGTCAAAATCCGCACCAAAGCCTCCTCATCCAATTCCTCCAAGGTGGCGATAATGGGGAGGCGACCCACAAACTCAGGGATGAGACCATAACGCACCAAATCCTCCGGCTCCAACGACTTCAATGCCTCACCAACATTCCGGCTATTGTCTTTGCTCTTAACTTCCGCGCTAAAACCAATACCCCCTTTCTCTGAGCGGTCGCGTATAACCTTGTCAAGACCCGCAAACGCGCCGCCGCATATAAACAAAATATTGCGCGTATCTACCTGTAAAAATTCCTGCTGGGGATGTTTACGCCCACCCTGCGGCGGCACAGAAGCAACCGTACCCTCAATCAACTTCAGCAATGCCTGCTGCACACCCTCACCCGACACATCACGCGTGATAGAGGGGTTATCTGACTTGCGGGAAATTTTGTCTATTTCGTCAATATAAACAATACCGACTTGAGCTTTGTCGACATCGTAATCGCATTTTTGCAACAGCTTTTGAATGATATTTTCAACATCTTCGCCCACATAACCGGCCTCTGTCAGCGTAGTTGCATCAGCTATGGTGAACGGCACATCCAGTAAACGCGCCAAAGTTTCTGCCAGCAGGGTTTTGCCGCTACCCGTCGGCCCTACCATTAAAATATTGCTTTTACCTAGCTCGACATCACCTTCTTGTTTTTTCCCGCCGTCGATGCGCAAACGCTTGTAGTGGTTATACACCGCCACAGAAAGATTTTTTTTGGCCTTTTCTTGGCCAATAACATACTGATCTAAGATTTCTTTAATTTCTTTTGGTGTCGGCAGCTTGGCACTACCAGCATCGGCTGCGCTTTCCTGAATCTCTTCACGAATAATATCGTTACACAGATCAACACACTCATCGCACACAAACACAGACGGACCCGCGATCAGCTTTTTCACTTCATGCTGGCTTTTGCCACAGAATGAGCAGTGCAACAGTTTGCCATCATCACTACTGTTTTTAGCCATAATTATCTCCAATCACCTTCTATGAATTGTTCGTTAGGGGCACCCTTCCCCCAAGATGCCGCCATTTTCTGTCTATTTCAAGTGCTATCTTCAAGCACTGCCTATCAAAACTCATCATGGCTCATTTTATTTTTTCGCCGCTGGAATCAAAAAGTAAACTGCCTCCCAGTAAAAGAAAAGCGATGAAGGCAAAGCACTTGAAGTCGAAAAAGCAGTTAAAGGGGACGAATAGTGAATACAGATTAGCCCCTATACAAAGGACTAATCTGCAAAAAAAGACGACATGGACAAGTGTTTCAGCATTTATTCAGTAATTATTTGCGGGTTAAGACATCGACAAAAGTTGCCTGTGCACAACACAGAAACACAAACACCTTGGCGATCATTCAGAGTAAGTTAAGATTTAGACTTTTCCGCTGCGGGCAGCGTGATGCGACTCTCTAGCACGGCATCAATCAAGCCATACTCCTTAGACTCTTGAGCACTCATAAAATTGTCCCGCTCGGTGTCTTTAGCAATTGTCTCCAGTGTCTGACCGGTGTGAGCCGCCATAATTTGATTCAGTCTTTGGCGTATTTTACTAATTTCTTCAGCCTGAATAAGAATATCCGTTGCCTGCCCCTGCGTACCGCCGCTGGGTTGATGGATCATAGTGCGTGCATTAGGCAGGCAAAAACGCTTGCCTTTCGCGCCACCGTTCAACAAAAAAGCCCCCATGCTGCACGCTTGACCAATACACATGGTGCTAACATCTGGCTTAATGAACTGCATGGTGTCGTAAATTGACATCCCCGCCGTGACTGAGCCGCCTGGCGAGTTAATGTACAGATGTATGTCTTTGTCAGGATTATCGGCTTCTAGAAAAAGCAGTTGCGCGACAATCAGGTTAGCCATGTGGTCTTCCACCTGCCCCACCATGAAAATCACTCGCTCCTTGAGCAAGCGCGAATAAATATCAAAAGATCGCTCGCCACGTGCGGTCTGCTCAATCACCATCGGCACAAGACCGAGATTTTTTGGACTGTTCTGCAGGATCATATTATGTCCTTCTGGCTAGAGGTGTATCGGTATGTCCGTATCAAAACTACTGCACGCTCAGTGTAGCGCGCAAATATTCTGTGCAGCCACCCATTTTACGCAGCGACATCCGTTGCGGCATTGGCACGACGCACAATATCTTGATAACTAACTTTTTGGTCATTCACTTGCGCAACACTAACTACAAATTCAATCACCTGCTCTTCCAGCACCACATTTTCCAAACCGGCTAACAGCTCTTTATTCGCAAAGTAGTGGTTTATTAGCTCTTGTGGGTTGTTATACGCAGCTGCTATTTCTTCGACTTTAGTGCGCACGCGTGCAGCATCCACAGCAAGGCTCTGCTGTTTGATAATTTCAGCAAAAATCAAGCTAGTGGCCACTCGTTTACCGGCTTGTTCGCTGAACATATCGTCAGGGAACATAGAGGCCGCATCAAATGCGCCCGCCACTTCACCAAACTGCTGCATCATTTGGCCGCGCATAGACTTAATTTCTTCAGCGCGTAACGCACTAGGCACCGTAATGTCATGCAATTTTTGCAATTCAGCCGCCACATCTGTTTTCAATTTATTTTGTGCAGACTTCTGCATTTCACGCGTTAGATTGTTCCGGACTTCCATGCGAAAAACATCAATATCATCAGTTTCTACACCGTATTTTTTGAAAAACTCTTCGTTGAGATCAACCGGCATTTTGGCAGAAACTGAGTGCAGCGTTATTTTAAACTCCACGGGCTGACCCTTGAGTTCTTCACTGTGATAGTCAGCAGGAAAGGTCAGCTCCACGACTTTTGTCTCACCGGCTTGCATGCCAACAATACCGTCTTCAAAACCAGGGATCATCTGGCCTGAACCCAGTATCAAAGTGCTACCCTCGCCCTTTCCTCCATCAAAAGGCACGCCTCCTTTTGAGCCTTCATAATCAACAATAATCTGATCGTTTTTTTGTGCTGCGCGCGTTACAGGCTCGAATTGCGCCTGCTGTAAGCGCAGAGTTTCTAGCATTTGATCAACGTCAGCTTCCGTTACCTCACCCTGCAAGCGGGTCACCACAATCTTACTAAAATCACCCAACACCACGTCTGGAAAAACTTCAAAATTGGCTACAAATTCGAAGTCAACGCCATCATCACCACCGTTAGCTTCGTCGATAGAAGGCATGCCCGCTGGCTGCAATTGCTTTTGTTTGAGAGCCTCAAAATAAGCTTTATTAATCATCTCGCCCAGTACTTCCTGCCGTACACCTGCACCAAAACGCTCACGAACCAATTTGAGCGGCACTTTACCGCGACGGAAACCGTCAATACGCGCATCGCGGGCAGCACGCTGAAGACGCTTGTTAACCTCAACCTCGATCTGTGCAGAGGGCAAGCCCACCGTCATGCGGCGCTCTAAGGTGGATACGGACTCAACAGACACTTGCATGACAAACCTCATTTAAAACACTATACAAAAAACGACGAAGCTGGCTGAAAAAAAGAGCCATAAACGTGTCAGCTTAGAAAGCGTCTAATGCCAATAAAAGGCACAATACCGGATACAACGGGGCGGGCATAATACCGGAAGCCATGAAAAAACACATCCGCACGGCACGCAAGCAAACACGAAGACCATTGCCAAAATGTGGAAATAGGTATAAACATTGAGCGCTGCGGAACTTGGTGTGAGTAGGTTCACACACCACTGCTCCTTTTTCCGCAGCATCTGTTCATATTTTATATTGGTTTATTCAAGCAACTATCACTGATTAAGAGGAACGAATATGCGCAAAATGAAACTGGCTGCTGCGAGCTTATTAACTCTCGGCATAGGTGTGGATGTTCAGGCTTATCAGGCCGGCGACATGATTATGCGGTTTGGTGCGGCCACTGTAGCCCCTAACGACGAGTCATCAACCGTCAGGCTCAACGGGGGCTATATTGTCAGTGGAGGCGAAGCAAAAGTTGACAGCGACACACAAGCTGGCGTGACATTTGCGTATCTACTTACCGAGAACCTGGGTGTCGAGCTACTTGCCGCCACGCCATTCAAACACAACATTACCGGCAATAAAAACCTACAAGGCGCACTGGGCATAAAAGACCTAGGAGAGGCAAAACATCTGCCGCCTACTCTAACCTTGCAATATTATTTTAACGGGTTGAGTTCTAGCATGACACCTTACGTTGGTGCAGGTGTGAACTACACCACTTTTTTTAGTGAGGATGCCAGCCACGACCTAGAGTCGACACTAGGCGGCAAAACATCGCTCAAGCTAAGTGACTCATGGGGCTTAGCCGCCCAAGCCGGCCTAGATATACAACTGAATGACAATTGGCTTTTGAACGCAGCGGTTTGGTATATCGACATTGAAACCAAAGCAACCTTCAAATCACCGGCTGGCACCGTAAAAACAGATGTCCGAGTTGACCCGTGGGTCTACATGGCCGGTATAGGCTACAAGTTTTAACTGATAATGTACGCCCGCCCGAACCACTAATGCGCCAACGAGTTGATAAGCACCTAGAAAAACTAGGCGGCATTTAACCCTAGGCGAATGCCGTCAATAGACTCTGGTGTGGCGTAAACTATTTTTTGTTTGGCTCTACTTTTCTGCCATTCACTGCTTGTAAACACCAACTTTTACAAACCCAACACCACACAAAAACTGCGCTTGTAGCGCGCTCATCACGCCACGCTCGCAGTAAAGCCAGTAGTGCGTGTTTTTATCCAGCTCGCTGTGACGCTTATGTAACTGGTAAAACGGCAGCGTTTGCACTCGGCAATCAAGCAGGCTCAACGGCCTCTTTTCTATTTCATCAGGGTGGCGAATATCAAGCACAACGCCACCGGCGGGCACTTCATGCCGCATGTGAATGTCTGCACTTTTACCGCTAATTTGTGTGATTTCATCAATGTTGTACGCGACACTATTTTCTATAGCGCGCTTTAAAACCGCAAAATCAAAGCGTTCTTCTTCACGCGCCACACGCTCCGGCTTGGCGCGCGTAGTGGGTTTATGTGAAATCACGCCGCAATATTCAGGAATATTTTTCGCAAAAACTTCAGTGCCAATTTTACTTGCACAATCGATGATATCGGGCTTGTCCATCAATACCAAAGGGCGCAACACAAGCATATCAACAGCCTCATCAATCACTGACAAATTCACCAATGTTTGGCTAGACACCTGTGCCACTGCCTCACCTGTGACTAGTGCGCCAATTTCAAAACGGCGAGCGAGCTCACTTGCCGCACGCAGCATCATGCGCTTTAAAATCACCCCCATTTGTGAGTGATGCACATTTTCTTGCAGCTCACGCACGATGTCTGAAAATGGCACGCTGATAAATTTCACGCGGTGCGAAGCCCCGTATTGCGTCCACAAATACACCGCAATTTCTTTTACCGCAATTTCATGCGCATCGCCACCCAGATTAAAAAAACAATAATGCGTTAGCAGGCCACGCTTAATACACAAATAGCTAGAAACGGTTGAATCAAAGCCGCCAGACAACAGTGACAACACGGCATCTTGCGTCGCCATCGGAAAACCACCCAAACCCGAATAACTCTGTTCAACGACGTAAAACTTGTCATCTCGAATTTCAACTTTGATAGTGATATCAGGGTTTTTCAGTTTCACGCCGCCGGTATTGCAGCGTTGGAAAAACAAACCACCAACAAAACGCTCAACGTCATTGGATGTAAACGCGTGTTCACCCACACGCCGACAACGCAAAGCAAATGTTTTGCCTTCCAGCAGCGGCTCGTAAATAGCACGCGTCAGTTCAAAAAAATACTCATAGTCTGCCAGCGCCTCATTGGGCATTGAGTATTCGTGTACGCGCTGGAAATAGCTAATGCCTGGTGTTCGCCGTAATACATCGACAATTTGCGCTTGCGTATTTTCATTGGCGTGGCTATCGACACTGAGATAATCCCATGCACGCCCGATCACAATATTGTCATCCAACGGCTTGAGTAGCGTACGCAAATTATCCCGCAACATACGCACAAGTCGTTGGCGCACAGGTCGACTTTTCAGAGTAATTTCAGAAAACAGTTTGATGGTGTATTGCATGGGAGACTCAGCGTAAGGCGTGAGCTTTTCGTTAGAAATCGCGCCGAGAGATGACAGGTTAACCGGATGTTCGCTGAAGTTTTTGTTCTGCTTTTATAAGTGTAAAAATGGCGACCTGGAAGGGACTTGAACCCTCGACCTCCGCCGTGACAGGGCGGCATTCTAACCGACTGAACTACCAGGCCATTTTTACGCACATACAGCACTTATGCCGTATTTCGAACTAACCGTCAAATGATGGTGGGTGGTACAGGGATCGAACCTGTGACCCTCGCCTTGTAAGGGCGATGCTCTCCCAGCTGAGCTAACCACCCGTGTTTTCGAGGGCGCATTCTACTGAATTAAGGCCGTCTGTCAAAGTAAATTTCTTGAAATACGTAAAACCCATTAACTAAACACGACCCAAGCAGCAGCTCGTGGTGTATGTGGCGTGGCTTGTAAGCTGCGACCTGCATTTTTCGGCGTAAGCATAAGCGACAAATCAGGCATTGGCAGCAGCGGTTCTCCGCGCTCCGGCCACTCCACCAGACACAGATTTTCATCGCAAAAATAATCGCGTATACCCATGAGCTCAAGCTCTTCTGCGTCGCGTAAACGATAAAGATCAAAATGGTAAATTTTACGCCCACCTAGATCATACGGCTCAACCAATGTATAGGTAGGACTTTTTACCGAACCCAAATGCCCCAGTGCCTGCAAAAATCCACGCGTAAACGTTGTTTTTCCTGCCCCCAATGTTCCCTGCAAATAAATAACTGCGCCAGCTGTGTTCGATGCGCTGAACACGCCAGCCAGTGCTGCGCCTGCACGCAAGGTTGCCGCTTCATCCGCAAGATAAACGTCAAAGGACATTGACTAATCCTTGTAATTGCACAATAAGATCGGTCGCTAACAAACCGCGCTCGCCGTGTAATGCGGCTGCACGGTCGCCAGCGTGTGCATGCAAACACACCCCAAGCTTGGCTGCGGCACTTACACTCAAGCCTTGCGCCAGCAATCCACCGATAACGCCAGACAGCACATCGCCCATACCGCCGCTGGCCATCCCGGGGTTTCCGCTATCGCAAAGGCTGATGCTGTTTCCATCGGCAATCAAAGTACCAGCCCCCTTCAGCACAGCCACGCCGCCATAACGTTGCTGCAAGGCCGTCACCGCTACAACACGATCTGCCTGCACGTCAGAAACTGCGCAGCCGAGGAGCCGAGCCGCTTCTGCAGGATGCGGAGTAAGCACCCAGTGACTGCACATGGCTTCCCGCACAACGACACCTTTGGCAAGCAGGTTGAGCGCATCCGCATCCAACAACAATACTTTGCCGCACAGCGTTGCCTGTTGCAGCATTTGCTCAGACCATGCGCTACAGCCTAAACCTGGCCCAACCACCAGCACATTCGGCTTGCACAATAGAGGGATAAGCGATTGCACCGATATTATGCCGCTTACCATAACTTCCGGCCTACGAGCCAACACGGGCGCTACGTGCTCCGGCCTAGTGGCAACGCTCACCAGTCCAGCTCCAACACGCGCCGCAGCCTCCGCTGCCATCACAACGGATCCGCCCATGCCACAATCGCCGCCGATAACCAACACATGCCCGAATAAGCCTTTGTGTGCAGTACGTTGGCGCGCGGGCAAATATTGCTTAACTAGACTTTCTAGGGAAAGGCGCTCGCAGGATGCAAGCGTTTGTGCCGCTGATGCAGCAACAGACGAATTCATACTAGAGTACTGTGCAGCCGCACGGCTATCATGCGGCAACGATAGAGGCGACATAGCAGGTCTCTCGCAGCGAAAAAAGCAATCATTGTAAACGCTTATTCAGCACTCCCAACTTCGCTTTTTTGCGTGATGACTAAGACTGCCTATTTCACATAAAAACGCTGTTTCACATCAAAAAAAGCACTATTCGTACTGGAGCTTAGTGGCGTGGCAAACCGACCAGCATCCCACACCACAAGAAAACTACCGTCCTTCGCTAACGCGACGGAAGGAGACTGATTCAGCGGACTACCTACCATACGTGTCGCTTTTTGAACAGCAACCTTGGCTCTACCCTTTATTCTGCCCCGCGCATCTGTGGAAAATTTCTGCGCCTCAACGTTACTTTTCTCCTTTAGCAGATTATCAAGACCCGCGACATTTTCCTTCGCCAAAAAGACATTGCTCCACACCAATGCGAAATTGCCCGATGCATCCATGGATATTTGCGGCGTTTTATCCATTTTAACTAACTCTTTGACCACGACAAAGCTTTGCGCGGCAGGAGTCATTGTTTTACTAACGCCACGAGCGACTATAGAAGCTGCGAGCATGGGCACATATTGGGTTTCCACGACACAGTCTTTTTTGGCAAAACAAACTTTAGCTGCTTTAACCGTGCTGCTGGCGCGCTCTAGGCTCCAAGCAACAACAAAATCACCTGCCTGATTAATCGCCACAACCGGCGTTAAAGGAGAGTAATCAACCAGTTTTTTTCCGCTGATGATATCTGCTGGGGTGGCATCAACATCAACGCGATTTTGTGCATCACCGTTTTTAAAGCTGCGTGCGTAAATATTGGAATTTTCGTCCCATACGACAACAACTGTGTCACCGGCTGAGTTCATCGCAACATCTGGGGTACAAGGTAGCGCTTCGCTAGACGGCTTTGATTTAGGAGGAGACGTGCTGTTGGCCACATCTTCAAGATCCACCGTACTTTTTTCAGTCTGACAGTTACTTGTAACCTGCTGTGCATCAGCGATTGCGACACCGCTTTTATCAAACTGGCGGAGCCAGACAATAGAGCCTTTACGCCACACCACAGCAAAAGCACCATCACCGCTAGCCGCTGTAGCAACACTGACAGTGCTGTCTGCATCACTTGAGCCGACAAATACAGGCTCAGCCGCTATATTCGCAGTGGTGCCTGCTGCAATTGGCTGCGCATACACTTGGCGATCTGCAACCCAAGCTACGACGGCCTGCTTATCGTTCATGCTGAGAGAAAGCGCCTCAGGAGGTGCTGTTTCCTGTATGCGGAAAGCCTTCGCTACGCCACTATAGCGGCCATAAATACCTGTTTTTGCAGCGTCTTTATCGTTTTTGCTGCTCCATACCGACAAAAATTTGCCGCTATTACTGCTCGCTACACGCCGACCGACATCGACGTAATCTCTATTGTGCGCTTCGGGCGTTAAAGAAATGGTAGGAGCAGATGCCGCCAAGACAGGAGCCACGCTGCACAAAAAAAATGAAGACATAGCAATCACAAGCGATGATTTTTTCAATAGATTACTGTTCATATGAAAATTCCTGTTTTCTAAAATTATTAGATTTTGTCTTTGTTTTAATGCACAGCGCGTTTATAGCGCACGCAGGGATTGCGCGTCAAGCAACGCTAACTGCATTTTAAAAAATACTGCCCTACCTGCTTTTTTAGTCGGCGCACAAACAGCGAAGGAAACTTAAGCCAAAAACGCACATCTTAATGTTTAAGCAGCTTATTGGAAACTCTGCCATTCTGCCTATGAATAGACAACGCTCCCTCTTGATACTATTCCTGCTTGGGTCGGCTATGGCATTCAGTGCCCATTCGCCTCCCGACACCCCCCCAAATGGTAGGATCATGCAATCCCTCAAAGACATCCGCAGCATCGCATTACGCGCAAAGCCACCGATTGAGATAGGGCATTTTCAGCCGCCTGACTTTGTAGAGTTAATCAAACTCGACCCCACCATTGCCTTAAACATGCTCTACGCAACCGAGAACAACTTTCTGGGTGCCGCCGTTTACAGTGATGCGCGCGCCTTTCTCCAGCGCCCTGTAGCCGAAGCCGTTGTGCGCGTCCAGCATGCGCTAAAAAAACAAGGCTATGGGCTACTTGTTTACGATGCGTATCGTCCTTGGTACGTCACAAAAATATTTTGGGACATGACAACGCAAGAGCAGCACAAATTTGTAGCCAACCCAACAGAAGGCTCCAGACACAATCGCGGCGCAGCCGTTGATCTCACCTTGATTGATCTCGAAACGGGCAATGCCGTTGCTATGCCAAGCGACTACGATGAGTTTACTGAACGCGCCTACCCTAGCTACAACGGTGGAACAGGCGAAAGCCGTCGACTGCGCGACCTGCTCCAGAAGGTGATGGCGGCGGAAGGGTTTTCTGTTTACCCAACAGAATGGTGGCACTTTGACCACGCAAGCTGGAAAACATACAAAATTGAAAACATACCGCCTGAAAAAATCGTAACACCTTGATTTATTTTGCGCCTCCGCGCATTGGCACTATTTTTTCAACGGCGCTCGTCACAAGCATCGCATCTTGGTCGCGCACAAACTGCTGATATTGTGGCGATGTACGCAGCAGCGTGCGCCCAGCAGCGATCAGGTTATTTACCACTGCACTGGGCAGCTCAAGCGTGGTCGGTAATCTATTGAAATAGCGTCGCGTCGCAAGCGAATCAAACCCTTCAAAACTAACCTCAGCCAAATACACGGGCATATTCTTGCCGCGCTTTTTCAACTCGGCATTGACTTCGTGTACGCGTGCATACAGACGTTGACGGGTTTGCAGTGTTTGTCGGGTAATAAGATTGCGCAACAGTATTGATGCCGTTTCCCTCACGCCGGGATCAAATGGGCTGTGGCTGACGGTGCTTTCTGGCTCGACGGTCGCATTGACCAAAATTAGCAAAATGCTTTTAGGTGGATTTTTCTGCGCGGCAACACGTAGCACACTATCCACATTCATGCGCTGCAATATCGAGCCAACACCAAGGTTGTCTGCCACTCCGCCATCAACTAAATGCAGATAAGCATTCGTCTGTACATCAAGATAGCTCCGCATATTTGCAGGTATTTCATTCACATCATCGCCTTCATCATGCGCGCCTTTAGCTTTTTGTATCCCCTGCCGATCTACTGCGGGCGCGGCCGCATTATCGCAATGCCCACCATTATTTTTTAGCGTAATCGAAGGAAATAGTATAGGCACCGCCGACGAAGCTGTCACCGCCCGCGCGACAGAAAATGCCCCAAGATCAGAGCAAATTACATCAAAATTACTTTGGGTAAAGCCAAAGCTGTTGCCATACGCAATATCGGTAGATTGTATTTCGATAAAAGGGCCATTCGCAGCACGCAAACTATTAAAAGTCGCTCCACGAAAAACTGTATTGTTATAGTAGTCCACCGCCATTTCTGTACGATCAAAACCTGAAAAAATGCTCTTCAACCAGTTTGTTGGATTGAAAAACCCCCGTATTAGCGCCCCCTGTATGTTGGCGTGTAAAAAATCGCCTTCATAGGTTTTAAACGTGTCGTCGCCATACAACCCATAATAAGCAGCAGTGAAACTCCCCCCCGATACGGAGGCGATGTAACGCACATGATTGAGGAGGCGAACGGGCTTGCCTGAATCGGCAACATAGGTATCGCGCAGCTCCTGCAATACGCCATAAGAAAGTGCGGCAGCCCGCGTGCCCCCGCCGGAAAACACGAGCAACACTTGATGGCCGCCGTCAGACAGCTCTACTGGCGGATAATAACCATCAGCGAGCTTAACCTGAGTGATGGGCACGTTGGCCGGCGGCAAAAGCGACACACAGGCGGTAAGCAATAGGCCAAGAGCCGCCAAAACAAGATGCCTTGCATCTGCGCGCATATAAAAACCCTTTGTGGCTATACGTGGCGTCTATTTTTTCGGTGCTCATGTCGACCACCGACGTTTTGGATGAAGCATCAGGCTTTCGGTTCCAGCATATCGTCAGAGCGAACCAGCCTCTCAAACTCCTCGTTCGTGAGAAGACTTAGTTCAACGGCTGCAGCTTTGAGCGTTTTGCCTTCTAAATAGGCTTTTTTGGCGATTTTTGCCGCATTTTCATAACCAATTTTTGGATTAAGTGCCGTGACCAGCATCAATGAACTATCAAGATAGTGCGCAATTTTATCGAGGTTTGGCTCTATCCCTACTGCGCAATGCTCGTTAAAACTGTTGCAGGCATCGCCTAATAAACGAATTGATTGCAGCAAGTTATAAGCAATCACCGGCATAAAAACATTCAGCTCAAAATTGCCGGACGCTCCCGCCACGCCAATGGTGACATCATTGCCCAGCACCTGCGCCACAACCATAGTCATCGCCTCTGCCTGGGTGGGATTGACTTTGCCGGGCATAATGCTGGAGCCAGGTTCATTTTCTGGAATTCGCAGCTCACCCAAACCACAGCGTGGACCGCTCGCCAACCAGCGTATGTCATTGGCAATTTTATTGAGGCTCACCGCCAGTGTTTTCAGTGCGGCCGAGGCATACACGGCGGCATCACGTCCCGCCAAGGCTTCAAATTTATTCGGCGCGGTAACAAACGGCAGGCCGGTCAACTCTGCAATTTTTGCCGCACTTTTGGCCGCATAATCAGGGTGTGTGTTCAGCCCTGTACCAACGGCCGACCCACCCAACGCCAATTCATAAAGCCCTATCAGTGCGTGGTCGATACGCATTAAAGCGTAATCTAACTGACTGACATACGCGCTAAATTCCTGCCCCAAACTCAGCGGCGTGGCATCTTGTAAGTGCGTACGGCCAACCTTGACAATGGCATTAAACGCGGCCGACTTGCCAGCCAACGTCTTACGCAAACCTAACACAGCAGGAATGAGCAACCGGTTTATTTCAAGCACTGCGGCTATATGAATAGCAGACGGGAAAACATCGTTAGTTGATTGGCAGCGATTGACATGGTCGTTCGCGTGCACCGGATTTTGTGTGCCGCGTGGCTGACCGGCGATTTCATTGGCGCGATTGGCTATCACCTCGTTGCAGTTCATATTACTTTGCGTGCCGGAGCCCGTCTGCCACACGACGAGCGGAAATTGCGCATCGAGTAGGCCGTCTATCACCTCATCGGCAGCGGGCACAATGAGCGCAGTCAATGCGGGATCAAGCTGTTTTAGCTCTGCGTTGACGATCGCAGCCGCTTTTTTAACGATGCCCAAAGCGGCAATCAACGGGCGCGGCAAGTGCTCCGTGCCAATCTTGAAATTCTGCAAGCTACGCTGCGTTTGTGCTCCCCAATAAGCAGATTCCGATACGGAAATCTCACCCATACTGTCATGCTCAATACGCGCCGCCATATAAATCCCCTTTTAAATCCCCTTTGCTTGCCCTTCTTGAAAGCCTAGCTTTTCATATCTGCACAAGGGCATCATGAAGTGAAGATTGGCCAGAACTCTCCTCTATTGGCTCCTCAGCAGACGACTTTTGCAAACGTTTTTCCTCTTTCTTTTCCTCTTTCTTCTTCTTGGCCAATTCCTTCTGACGTTTTTCAAATGAATAGTTAGGCTTGGCCATAATTTGTCCTAGTGTGATGACGGGAGACGGGAAGTCGTCCAGCATAATCTATTCTCTTGACAATTATTTTTTAGACTACACTCAAAAAAGGCGACCAAACGCCTGTGCGTGTATTTGCGCGTACCGTTACTACTTTTATCAGAGGAGCAACACCATGAGCAAAAGTACAGACGCCAAAAAAGTCACCAAGAAAAAACCAGCAGTAAAGACAGTGAAGGCAAAAACACCTGTCAAAAAAGCAAAAAAAGCGACAAAATAAGAAGGTCGGCTTCAAGTACCCACCGGTGCTTGAAGCCTTCTTCTATAAGGCAAGAGCCTGCTCCACAGATGCCAATTTCACACAAACCGTAAAAACACGCATGGTCATGTCCACCTCCGCCAAAGAAGGAAAGCTCGGCGCGAGGCGTATATTGCGGTTATCTGCATCCTTTCCATAAGGAAATGTAGCTCCCGCAGGGGTCAGCTTAACACCCACATCATTCGCCATTTTGATGACCGTGCTCGCTAAACCTGCCCGTGTATTGAACGAGATAAAATAGCCGCCTAATGCTTGCGTCCACTCACCTAAATCACTGCCTGAAAATGCCGCATGCAGATGCTTTTGTACGCAATCAAAACGCGGCTTTAGAATAGTGGCATGTTTGCGCATGTGGGTTTTTATGGCGGCCAAATCAACAAAAAGGCGGGCGTGGCGAGCCTGATTAACTTTGTCTGGCCCTATCATTGAAATGCCCAACTGCTGACAAAAAATCGACAAATTTGCTGTGGATGCCCCCATAAATGCCACACCAGCACCTGCGTGAGTGATTTTGGATGTCGACGTAAACAACAGCACGCTATTTTCTGTGCCGTAGGAACGGCAACGCGACATGATATTAGCCAGCGCCGGCGCGTTTTCGACAAGATCATGTACCACGTAGGCATTGTCCCAAAATACGCGAAAACCATCACCCGCAATTTTGCCCAATTGCGCAATGCGCTCAACGACTTCATTACTATAAGTACAGCCCGTTGGATTGCTATGTTTTGGCACGCACCACATGCCTTTGATGGCGGGGTCGGCGACGACCAGTGCTTCCACTTGATCCATATTAGGGCCGACATCAGTCATTTCCACGGGCAACATCACAATGCCGAGCTGCTTGCAAATGGCAAAATGACGGTCATAGCCAGGCGAGGGACATAAAAACTTAACTGCGGAAACATTACGCCACGGATTGTTGCCGTCCGGCCCTAACATCCACGCATACTGCATGGCTTGGTACATCATGCTCAAACTACTATTTCCTCCCGCAATAACTTCCGCCGCTGTCAACCCCAATAGTTCAGCACCCAATTTGCGCAAAGTCGGCAAGCCTTCTATGCAACCATAATTGCGCAAATCGATATCATCCATCACATAGTCACCGCGAAGGCTCCCATCAAGCGCGTCGGATAAAGCCAGTTGCTCGGCAGACGGTTTGCCACGCGTGAGGTCAAGCGCCAATTTTTGCTGCTGAAAGTTTTGGTACTGCGTGTACAACTCATCGCGCCAAGCGAGCAATTGCTCACGGGAAGCCTGTTCAATACGCATCAGGATTGCCTTAAAGATCGTCAAAAAAGGAGGGGAATTATAGCGATGAATGACCGCAAAGTAGCCAGATTAAATTGACTTTGTAGGCAGATTCAATCCCGTTCATGCTGAGTTTGTCGAAGTACACCCTTCGACAGGCTCAGGGCGAATGGTGAATGCTTACGGACTGGCCAAATCCTCTTTCCGCACCGACAAAACATACACCTTGCCTGCATTAGTTCCGTGCTCGTCATTGAAAGGCGCGCCAATGGCGAGGCTCTGCTTTTGATCAGCATTGATATTTCCGCTGCTGAGGGCAGTGCCAAATTGGTCTTTCCTCGCATCACCGTGTCTTGTGAAAACCACAGGGTAACTCGCCGCACCACTACCCGAGTAGATAAACACAGAGCCAGTATCTTTGGCCGCGACATCATCGGCAAACGCACCAACGGCAATTTCAGCAAATCCATCGCCGCTGACATCCGACATCGCCGCAAGGCTAGAGCCGAAGTATTCAGCACCACTCGTGCCAAATTTTTGCATTAGCACGCTGCCGTTGAGTCCGGAATAAACAGCCATTCGGCCAGCGTCTTTCCGTAACTTTCCATTGATGACCGCTCCGGCTTTGTAGGCACCCACAATCATGTCCGTGTAGCCATCGCCATCCACATCACCCGCCGACAGCGCATCACCAAATGCTTCATCACGGACACTGCCCGCTTTTTCCATCAAAATACTGCCGTCTATCGCATAGACAGCCACCCTCCCAGCGCCCTTCTGGAGCACGCCGTTAACCTTAACGTCGGCTTTAGATGCTCCGACCATGACACCCTGTCGATCATTGATGTTTTTGATACCAACGATACTGCTGCCCAATCCGTCACCGGCTTTATCGCCCATTTTTTGCAATAAAACACGGTCATCTGCTCCCGAAAATACCGCAAAACTTCCTGCGTTTTTAAGCCTCGTCGCTGTGTTGTAGGCCTGCATCGCCCCGACACCCAGCTCGGGATACCCATCGCCATTCATATCCTCTAACCGTGCCGCACTGGAACCAAACAACTCACCCGCACGGCCACCGTACAAATGCGCTAGAACACTACCGTCTTTACCTGAAAGCACGACGAGCATCCCCGCATTTTTGTCCATCACTTTTCGCCCATTACGCACACGGCTTATGTCGGCGTATTGCGCTGTCACAAAAATATCGTCCACACCGTCGTGATTTTTGTCTCCCGCAAAACCCACCGCATTCCCCAAGCCATCACCTGCGCTCTCACCATAAAAACTGAACGCGAGCTTGCCCGAACGAATGTTATAAACGCTAACACTGCCTGCATTTTTCTTGATGGTTTTTTGCTTGCCGTTGACCACTGCGAGAATATCCGCTCCTGGTGCTCCCACAACCAGATAATCTCCCCCTATAGCAACTGCATGCCCAAATTCGTCCCCTGCACGAAGCCCAACAAACGTACGTAGAAGAGAGGCATCCGCGATGAATGGGTCGCAGGCATCACCGATACCGTCGTTATCACCATCCAACTGGCTGCTATTAGCGAGCTGTGGACACGTATCCGTGACATCGGGCACGCCGTCGCCGTCGCTATCAGGCAACGCAGGTACGGGTGCAGAAACAATTGGCGCGGAAGGCACTACCGGTACTGGAGGCGGTACGGGCGCAGGTACACTGTCACTCTCATCATCAATAACTGCCGGAGGAGCCACCCCGCCTATAGGTACAAATTGACTGGCAAATGGAGTGCTGTCGTCGATGTCTGCTATGCCGTCACCGTCGCTATCTACCTGCTGCACGCCAGTTGCGCTGATAACAGACCACTGCTGTGCAGCATCTCCATTCACGCAGGAAAGATACGCCAGCTGTGACCCTGTCCATGACAAACAGGTGCCGCTATTATTTTTCAATTGTTTGCTGACTGTGTCATAGCTCATACGCTGTGTGAGTGTCTGCGCGTTACAGGCTTTCAACAACAAATTCTCAACACATAAATTGATTCGCAGAAGCGTGTGCAATAAATGGGTGCCGCTATCGAACAGGAATTGTTGTTGCGGTAGATTTTGCGGCGCACAGGTTTGAGCCGTCAAAACGCCTTGCGTACCGGTATTGCTACGTACGCCCAAGCATACCGTATCCTCTTTCACGGAACGCACAGACCCTCCGGCGAGCGCTTGCACTTTCGCGCCAATATCCCGATTAGCCGGTGCGGCATCTTGCGTATCAGGTACGCCATCGTCGTCGTCGTCCGTATCTGCATTGTCACCAACGCCATCACCATCGACATCCGCACTTTCAGCGGCATTAAATTGGAATTGATCGCTGTAATCCGCCACGCCATCACCGTCGCTATCAATCATACCGCCATCTGCAAGCGTAATACCGAGCCATTTTTGCCGTGTGCTAGAGCTGCTACAGGTGTAAGAAAGCAATTCATCCGGCCCTGCATAATTTGTCCAATAAACACAGGCCGTCGGGTCATTTTGAGAGCGAAGAAGATTGTCTTCCGGAAGGTAACTAAACTGCTGTGATTTTCTATCACTCGCACAAAGGGAAAGAGAGATATCGCCTGTTGCTGCAGCATCGAGGCAATAACGTATGTTGCGCTCGTTGTGTAAGCGGCCGTTGGCATCCATAAAAAAACTCTGTTCCGGCACGCTGACTGCCGCACAAGTGACAAGCGAAATGCCATTTGAAACACCATTAGCCGCTATACATTTTGTGCCATCGCGCACACTGCGTAGAGGTTGGCCAATACGCACAATGGGCGCAACAAGATCATTTCTTGTGGCACTTGGCGCGGCCATCGCCGTGAGCGTCGCCGTGAGAGTAGTCTGCTGAAAGTCATACTGTGTCGCCACCGCGATATACGCGACGTAAGCGGTATCACGCGGCGCAAATGTGCAGGTTTCGTTATTGCCAATGGCCATCGGTCGACACGACCAAAAACCCGCAAAAGGCGGGCCATCTATACCCACTAGCAAACTAGCGTCCCCTGTACCGCCGCGTGTTTTCACTGTCAGCTTCGTATTCGGCGGCACATTGATCATTCTGCGCTCAGCTTGGCCGCTGTAATTGAACGTGATGGACGCACCTGAAGCGATAGACGGCACTACCGGTGCTGATTTGGTGGCATATCGTGCCGCGATTTCGTTAAAAGCACGGTGATTATCGGCAGTCGCCGCATCGCCAATACTCAAGCCATTGACGGTAAAGGAGGGGTCGGAATGACGATTTATACGCGCGTTACCATACGACATGATCGTCGCTACTTGTGGCGTAACACCGTAAATATCCGCTGACCAACCAAAGTTATAACCGGCACTCGCACTTTTCGCAGTGTTATCGTGACCACTGCCGTGATTGTGGCCAATTTCATGCCCCATCGTTAGGCTGTAAGCAGAAGCACGTACCTCATTGATAGAAAAGGTGCCGGGTACATAGCCAAGCCCACTATATTGCCCGCCAAGCATAATAACGACGAAATTATCGTAATGAACAAACTGCCCAAGCGCGTGCAGATCATCAGCATAACCATCGCCGTTAGCCGCGAAGTCGTCGAAAACAGTCTGCATATCCCAATAGCCGTCTACCGTTTTTTCATACTGTCGATAATCGGTGAGCACGGCAGCAGCAAGCCGGTAACGAAACTTAATATTGCTGCCAATCATCGCCGCATTCATGGTGGCGATATTTAATAATGCGTAACCGCGCCAACCCCCTTCATATTGTGTAGCACCGGCATCGGCCGTGTAAGCGATCATCACATCGACCATCACATTTCCGTCGGCATCATAAGCGCGGCCGTCCGAAGGCGGCGCGTACACACCGAGGATGGCGCCCTTACCCTCCGGTACATTACCGCCGCCAATATCACCCAAGCCCGCCGCGTCTACACGCAATAATGCAGCGCGCGCACCAGAAACTAAGGGCGGAAGTCCTTTATGCGCGCGGACGGCATTGAGCCTTGTTTGCTTATCTGACTCTTTCCCTAAATTATGGTTTTTGCCTTTGGGGAATTTGTCGGGGTCAATTTCAAAAATGGCGTGCTGCGTTCCATGCAATGGCGATATGCCATAAACATGGCCGTTGATGCGATATTGGCCTGATATACGCCCCTGATTGTTAATAAGATAGGCCTCGGCAAGGCTGCCGGTGTCGTTAAGTGGCGCACCGTCGGCATCGTGAGTAATTTTGCCAAGCCAAGTACTTGTCCCATCTGCAGTGGTCTCGATATATGACACGCTGGCGCGCAACGCACGGCCATCAGGCAGAGGTAGGCTCAACTCACGCTGACGCGCAGTGGCGAAATCAACAGCTAACGGAACAGCTATAGCCGTTTTTGTGGTTGACTGCTGACGAACCGCCACCAAGCGTGCAGCAACGAGTGCCCGATCTTCAACTAGCGGCACAGCAGAAAAGGCCGCAGCTCTAGGAGCAGAGGGCTTATTTGATTTTGATACAGGAAGGGAAGTCGCTGCCGGCGCAGTCGCCGGAGGAGCGGCAGACGGAGCCAACGCGCCGCGCTCACGCTGCGACCAAAAATAAAAAATAACCGAAAAACAGAGTGCGACAAAAACGGCATAAACAGCACGTCTCATAAAGCATCCTTAACCGCACGACAGCAAACGACACACGCCTCCCGCCACAATTTGCGCGTAACAAGCAAGATTCTATGAGAAGTGTAGTTCAGGCATTCAGCAGCCGCCTTTCAGCAAGCCTATAAGCAGGGACATCAAAAAAGCACCAAAGCTGCACAGCCATAATTCACGACGGCAAAAAAAGGAGGCAGCGTTCGACGTGAACGGCCTCCTTGTGAGTGCATGTAGCACCCTCTTTCACATCAATCCGCTGATTTGCGTAGTTTCAAACCCAGTGTTTTTGTAGCGCTGGCTTTTTCTGCCATGCTTTTTGCCGTTGGCGCAGGGTTTTTATAGACATCTTTCTTACCCTTAGGCGCAGCACTATTTTTTTTAAACGGCTTATCCACTTTAAAAGGATTGTCCGACTTAACTGACCGTTCTGACTTAAATGGCTTGGCTGACAATACAGGCATTGGTTTGGAAAAGGGCTTCTCGTCGCCCGCCGTCTTTTCCTTTCTCTTGAAAGCATTTTCTTTTTTAACGCCGCTGTCTGATTTAGCAATTGCGCCATCTGCGGCAAAAGGCACCAAATTCATTGGCCTTCCCGCCACCCGTGCGCGCTTCAACACTTGTAGCACATCAGAGGAAAGATCAGCCGGTAAATCTACCGTGGTGTAATCATCAAAAATACCGATATGCCCTATGTTTTTGCTGTCAATATCCGCCTCATTAGCAATAGCGCCCACAACATTGCCTGGCTTGATATTGTGATCGTGGCCGGCATCAATTCGGTAACGAACCATTCCCGCCTCAACGGCACCGCTGGCTTTTTCACTGCGCATGCTGCGCGGGCGCGAGACTCGATCTTCATTATTACGCGACCTATCGCTTTGGCCTCTTTCGCTGCGCTCATGGCGCGGCCTAGCGTCGCTGTATGAACTGTCGCGCTCAAAATCATCACGCCCAGCAGGTCGATCTTTCAGCAGAAAACCATTGCCGCCCTGTATAAGCGATGCCAATGCCGCCGCAATCATGTCCACTTCTGTACCATTTTCATGCTGGTACTGCGCAATCATTTCACGGTAAAGATCAAGCTCGCCTTTTTCTAATGTCGCAGTAATTTGCTGCTTAAATTTTTCTATCCGCTTATCGTTAATAAGCTTGGCAGAAGGCAACTCCATACGCTCTATCGGTTGGCGAGTGGCGCGCTCGATAGCCGCCAGCAACCGCCGCTCACGCGGCGCGACAAACAAAATGGCCTCGCCTGAACGACCAGCGCGACCAGTACGACCAATACGGTGCACATAGGCCTCTGTATCTGTAGGAATATCGTAATTAATGACGTGACTGATACGCTCAACGTCCAGCCCGCGTGCGGCAACGTCGGTGGCGATGACAATATCAATACCGCCCGTCTTTAATTTTGTCACGGTCTGTTCGCGCTGCGCCTGCGGAATATCGCCATTTAAAGCCACTGCGTTGTAGCCGCGCGCACGTAATTTATCTGCCAATTCAACCGTCAAGTTTTTTGTGCGCACAAAAATGATAATGCCTTCGAAATCCTCTGCCTCCAACATGCGCGTCAAGGCATCCAATTTATTGGTTCCACTAACACCCCAATAACGCTGACGAATAGTGGATGCTGTGGTCGTTTTTGACACAATAGAAATTTCAGCAGGATTGTTCAAATACTGCTGTGCGATACGGCGAATTTCAGGCGGCATCGTGGCAGAAAACAGCGCAATCTGACGACCACCTGGCGTTTGCTCTAACACCCACTCCACGTCGTCGATAAAGCCCATACGCAGCATTTCATCCGCTTCATCCAGCACCAAACACTTCAAGCCAGATAAATCCAGCGTGCCGCGCCGCATATGATCCATCACACGCCCAGGCGTACCCACTACAACTTGCGCGCCCTGCTTTAACTGCTTTAGCTGCCCGCGATAATCCGCACCACCATACAAAGGAAGCACCTGAAAGCCCTTGACAAAAGCGGCGTAAGTCTGAAACGCTTCCGCTACCTGAATCGCCAACTCACGTGTAGGTGCCAGCACCAACACTTGCGTGGCAGAGCTTCGCATATCCAAACGCGCCAGAATGGGCAAGGCAAACGCAGCGGTTTTACCCGTGCCTGTCTGCGCCTGACCCAGCACGTCACGCCCTTCCAACAACAAGGGAATGGTTTGCGCTTGGATGGCTGAAGGCGTTTCGTAGCCTATGTCGCTGAGCACTTTCAACATAGCGTCTGGGAGGCCTAAATCGCTAAAGGCGACAGGCTTAGCAGTCTCGGCATTCATGGCACGGTACCTTTAAATTAGGGTGGTGGGCGAGGCTAAGGAAAACAAGATGCGCAGGCAAACCCCACGCGGAAGGGCGGCCATTATAGCGACCTCTGGCCAGAGTGCCAGCATTTCTACCGAAACGCGCCTAAATTGACGTACAATTAACAAATTGGCGACTCACGCTAGCCCGCTTGACAGCAAAAGCCCAAAAAGGCATAGTTGGCCGTCCAAATTCTGGGTGATTTTTTTGGTTATAAACACCGCCGCCCATCTTATTTTTACACGACAGCGAAGCCGAGGTTTTTAACGTGGCCAACACCAAGCAAGCCAAAAAACGCGCAATACAGGCCGTTAAACGCCGCGATCACAACACCAGCCTGCGCTCCACTGTGCGCACCTACATCAAAAAAGTTGTTCTCGCCATCGAGAGTGGCAACAAAGATGTCGCCAAAGCCGCGTATGCTGCTGCAGTACCGGTTATAGACCGCATTGCAGATAAAGACCAAATTCACAAAAATAAGGCCGCTCGACACAAAAGTCGCCTGAGTGCACAAATTAAAGCAATGGCGTAAACATCTGCCATGCTACAAAAAAACCGGCTCAAGGCCGGTTTTTTTGTAGCTACCACTTGGCTACCCCCACCCCCGTAATCCACAGACCGCTTATCGAGCTATCGCCTTCCATGTCGCCTACCAGAAAAGCGCAGCTTCAACTCCATTTTTGCGTATTACTTTGGAGCTTCACCGCTATTTTTGGGAAATTAATTACGCTATCTGCACTTAGCTTAGTGTGGTGGCGCATGCTGCTCGTAGTAGCCATTTTGATCATCACGCCTCGTATTTGGCGCAACGTAAAGACGATGCCGTGGCGGGTTATTGCTATTTACGCAGGCATTGGCACCCTAGTCGCCATGCATTGGCTGGCTTTTTACGCATCAATCAAGCAGGCCAACGCGTCTGTTGGTGCCACTTGTTTAGCGCTAGTGCCGGTATTTTTGGCGTTTATTGAGCCTTGGATTATGCGTCACCCTTTCAAAATACGTGACGTGTTACTCGGTATCGCAGTAATTCCAGGTGTGCTTTTGATCGCCGGCGGAGTGGGCGACTCCATGCGCATCGGCATCGCTCTAGGCGTGCTGGCCGCCTTTCTGAGCGCGCTATTTGCTGCGCTAAATAAATACATGGCGAAAGATGACGATCCGCTAACAATTACCTGTATTGAATTAGGCGCTGGTACCGTTTTTCTCACAGCCGTCATTGCGCTGACATCGCAAGGTAACGCGACATTCGTTGTGCCAGACATGCACAATGCGGCTCTGCTGCTCGCGCTCTCCATAGGATGCACGCTGTTACCGTTCACGCTATGGCTATTCACACTAAAACACTTGAGTGCCTTTAGCTCACAAATCGCGATCTGCCTTGAACCGGTTTATGCCATATTACTGGCCATGCTGCTGCTTAATGAACAAGAGCAACTGAATATCAGCTTCTATATTGGCTCCGGCATTATTTTGGCCGCTATTGGCATACATCCCTTGATAAGCAAGCCACATAACGGTGGCAAAGAGCACACGTAAAAAAGCTACCTCTTTCTCGTAGCACACCCATCTTTTTAGAAATAGACCACTTGCGGCTTGCTAAAGCTATTTAGCACCAACTGCTTACTTACTCTCTGTAGCTTTGTTTTATCCTTAAATGGCCCTATACGCACTTTGTATAAGCCTTGACTGTTACTCACGCTAACAGAATGACCCGTTAGGCTTGCAAGCTTTTGACGTAGATTTTGAGCCGAGCTTTTATTCCGAAAAGCCGCCGCCTGTAGATAAGCGGGCGCAGCTGGGCTGTCCTGACTGACGGCAGCTGATACAGCTTTCGCGGTATTCGGTCGCCGCGATGCTTGGCCGGCCTTCGCTACTTGGTGGCGCGAGCCATCTTTAGGTAGCTTTTTCGCACGCAAGTTATTTGCATAAATGGCAGGCGCATCTGACACACCCACAACATCAAGCCTGACATTCGCTGTACCGGTGCGCACAACGTCGAGCTTGACAGCCGCAGCGTAAGAAAGATCCATAATGCGTTTGCTGTGGAAAGGGCCACGATCATTAACGCGAACAACAGCTGTTCGTCCATTCGATAAATTCGTGACACGCACATAACTGGGGATCGGCAGACTGCGATGCGCACCTGTCATTTGATACATATCATAAATTTCACCGCTGGATGTCTTATAACCGTGAAACTTTTTACCGTACCACGAGGCTCTACCTTCTTGGCTATAGCCTTTGCTATCCGGCATCACGCTATATGTTTTTCCCAGCACGGTATAAGGCGACTTATTGCCAGCGATGGTGCGGGGCTCATTGAGCGGAACTGCATCCGCGATGAAATTAGGATCCAACAAACCGCCAATCATCGGGCCGGTATCTTTATCCAACACGTAACGAGTGCCCTGCTTAGCGGTGGACTTCGCTGCATATTTGCCACCATGCCTGTTGTCTGTGCTAACGCAGGCGGTGGTCAATAACGAAAGTAAAAAAAGAATATAAAAATAGCTTATTCGAGTCGAAGTATTCCGTAGCTTCTCAGGAGTCATGGCGGAGAAACCTTACGTAACGTTCGCCCGAGCAATTGGACACCATCCACATCAAGCGCATCAACGCAGCAGCTAAAGATGAGCCAAGATAAGGCTAAAGTTGAACGAATAATTATTGTCATTACTAAAATACTCCTGTTGTTTTTCGTGTTGGCTGAACAAGCGGCGCAGGCTTTACGGGTTGCACCGGCACGACTAAAGGCACCGGCTTTTTGACCTTACCAAGACCATTAGGTTCCCTAGACTGCAGAGATGACATGTATCTAGATTTAATAACATCAGACAACTGATGCGTCGCCATCGCATACATAGTGCTTTGGTTGTAACGAGTTATGGCATAAAAATTATTAAGACCCAGCCAGAACTCGTCACCCAACTCGCCGCGCTGTTTTATCAGTACCGCATTGCGTGACCCACTTAAACCACCAGCAACTGGCGACACCCCACGACTGGCTAAGTCCGACAAAGCTTGCTGCGGCTTAAGACCAGAATCTAGCAGGCTGACATCAAAGTTTTTTGACACTTTCGCACGCACCAGTACAGGATCATTCATTTTCCACCCATGCTTTTGGAAATAATTGGCGACACTCGCTGCGGCATCCCCTGGGTTATTCCAAATGTCAGCAAAACCATCACCATTAAAATCAACAGCAAAATTACGAAAACTCGACGGCATAAACTGACCATAACCCATCGCTCCCGCATAGGAACCTTTTAAACTTAGCGGATCCTGTTTCTGTTCACGCGACAATAACAAGAAGTGCTCAAGCTCTTGACGAAAAAACTTACTGCGTCTTGGGTAGTCAAATGCCAGCGTTGTCAGGGCATCCACCACGCGGTAGCTGCCCATATTTTTACCGTATGACGTTTCGACACCAATAATGGCAACGATAATAGCTGGATCCACTTGATAGCGTTGCGAAATAGCTTCCAGCTCGCTTTTATGCGCGCGCCAAAACGTCACACCGCCATCAATACGCGCATCCGTGAGAAAAATCCTGCGGTAGGCGACCCACTCCATCTTGGATTCAGCCGGCTTGGATATGGCATCCAAAATTTTTGGCTTTTTCTCGACCTGCGCAAAAACGGCAGCCAAAGATTTTTTGTCAAAACCATTGCGGTCATGCATTTCTTGAATGAAAGCAATCACATCAGGTCGTTTGCTATAGTCACCTGCAAACTCACCAGCAAATACAAAAAAACTGCTCACACACAACAGAAAAAACAAGGCCAATTGAAGGTATATAGCTTTCAATATCAAAACAATAATCTCCTATTTTCAGTGCTGATGCCCATTAGCATACCAAAACCTATCATCAGGATTATAACCGCCGTACCACCTTGGCTAACCAAGGGTAAAGGCACACCCACCACGGGAAGCAAACCAGATACCATTCCCATGTTAACAAAAACATAGACAAAGAAGGTAACCGACACAGAGCTACCCAACAAACGCCCGAAAGTCTCCTGTGCGTGCCAACTAATCCAGAAGCATCTTAGGATGATAAGCAAATAAAGTGCCATCAGCAACAATACGCACTTAAAGCCTAATTCCTCGGATAAAACCGCGATAATAAAGTCGGTGTGGCTTTCCGGCAAAAAGTCTAGCTGCGACTGCGTGCCCATCTGCCAGCCTTTACCTGCCCAGCCACCAGACCCTATGGCAGCTTTGGATTGAATAATATTCCAGCCTGCGCCAAGTTTATCGGCTTCAGGGTCTATCAATGTCAACACACGGCCACGCTGGTAATCGTGCATTACAAAAAACCACATAACCGGTGCCATAGCGGCAAAAGCAAGCAGTGCCGTAACAATGTAACCCCAGCCTAAACCCGCCATAAATAACACGATGACACCAGAGGCCATTACCAGCATCGCAGTGCCTAAATCAGGCTGTTTAATGATTAACGCAACAGGTACCGCCATCAAAACCAGCGCCCAAAATACATGCTTAAAACGCGGAGGCACCCCACGCTTATGAAAGTACGTTGCCAGCATCAAGGGCAAACCAATTTTGAGGATTTCAGAAGGCTGAAAACGCGGCAAACCTGGCAAATCTAACCAACGCCGCGCGCCCATAACAATCGTCCCAAACAAGGCAACGGCAATTAGCAGCAGCAAGCCCGTGCCATAAATAAATGGGGCAATCAACCGCCAGTGACTTTGGTGCACCTGCGCCACTAACAGCATCACAAGAAAACCAACTGCAAAAAAACTGCCTTGGCGGCGCATGGCAATAACATGATCATCCGCCGCACTGTACAGCACAAACAAGCCCAGCGCAGAGAGCATCAACAACAAACACAGCAAGATAGGATCAATATGCAGACGCTGCCATACAGTCCGATAAATATGGCCATCGTTTGGCAATTGGCGAATAAAATCTCGATTGTTCATTAAACGCTAATCCCCTGCATTCGCAGCACCATCGCCGCCTTCATCACTTACGTCTTGCACAGGAACCGCTTTTTGTTTGAGCAGCCAAGCATCCATCACCATGCGCGCCACGGGAGCGGCCGCACTCGAACCACCATTCCCATTTTCTACAATAACAGCGACTGCTATTTTTGGACTCTCAACAGGCGCAAAGGCAATAAATAAGCCATGGTCGCGCTGACGGTCAGTCAGTTTTTTCAGATCATATTTTGCGTTTTGAGCGATGCCAACCACCTGCGCTGTACCGCTTTTACCAGCCACTGTATAATGTGCGTCCTTAAATACTTTACGCGCTGTACCACGCGAGCCCTGCGCTACCTCCCGCATACCGGCAATAACAAGCTCCCAATTCTTAGGGTCTTTGAGCAAAATAGGGGAATCGTATTGCAGCAACACATCCACATCGTCAACGGCCTTGAGCAGATGGGGGCGAATGCGAATACCCCGTCTCGCCAAAATGGCAGTTGCATCCGCTAACTGCATAGGTGTTGTCAGATGGTAGCCTTGCCCAATACCGGCATTAATTGTATCGCCCGGGTACCATGCCTGCTTAAACTGGGCGCGCTTCCATTCGCGCGACGGCAATACTCCGGCACGTTCGCCAGTAAGGTCGACCTGAGTGACCTTGCCAAAGCCAAACGGTGCCAAAAAGTCATGCATCCGATCAATGCCCATACGATTTGCAAGCTGATAGAAAAACACATCACAGGACTGAGCAATCGCCAAAAACACATTGATTCCACCACCATGCCCGCCTTTTTTCCAATCTCGAAAATGACGCTCCTGTCCTGGAAGCTGAAAGTAACCAGGATCGAAAATAGCATAGGAAGGTGTGATAAATCCGCCCTCTAAGCCCGCCAAAGCCAGCATCGGCTTGATAGTAGAACCAGGGGGATACGTACCCTGCGTGATGCGGTTAAGCAGGGGCAAATCGGGCGAGTCACGTAATGCACCGTAATCTTTGCCACTAATACCCGTAACAAACAAATTGGGATCAAAAGATGGGTTGCTGACGGCTGTTATTACGCCTCCGGTCTCCACGTCGATGGCGACCACCGCGCCGCGCCTACCGGCCAATGCCGTAACCGCCGCCTGTTGCATATGCTGATCGAGATAAAGCGTAAGCGTTTTGCCACGCTGAGGGTCTTTATGGTGTAGCGTGCGGAGAATGCGCCCATGTACATTTGTTTCTACGTTCTGGACACCCGGAATCCCCAAGAGCTCTTTTTCGTAATACTTTTCAATGCCAATTTTCCCCATAGAAAAAACGCCACTATAAGCAGACAGCGTTTGCTGCTCTGCCAACTTCGCCAGTTCCTTTTCATTGATACGGCCAACGTAACCTATGCTGTGGCCAAATAACTCCTTGAATGGGTAATCACGTACCAGCTCTGCCTGCACCTCAACGCCGGGCAAGCGGTATTGATTCACAGCAACACGCGCAATATCTTCATCATTTAAATTCGCACGTAGAGGAATGCCCTCGTAAGGACGGCGGGGGCGCTTAAGCCGCTCACGAAACTTGTCTATATCTTCAGGTGCGATACTGAACATACCGGCCAACTCGCGCAAAGTGTAATCAAGGTCAAGCACGCGCTCCTTGACAATTTCCAACGTAAAGCTGGGCTTGCTCTGCGCTAGGACTGCGCCCTCACGATCCTTAATGACACCCCGCGCAGGCGCAATGGCCATAGCGTGGATGCGGTTGGCATCCGACTGAGTCGTAAAATACTCATGCTGGACTATTTGCAGCATGTAATAACGCGCCAATAGCACAAAAACCATAAATAGAATAAAAAAGCCAATAATAAGCAGGCGCTGCGCGTACAAACGACGCTCGCTGCTCTGATCACGAAATGCGACGGGCTGCTGAGGAAGTGCCATAAATTACAATCGACACCTCAGCGATGGTAGGGATGATTGTTGAGTAATGACCATGCGCGATATAGCTGTTCGGCCAGAAGAATACGCACCAACGGATGAGGTAGCGTCAGCGCCGACAACGACCACCGCACATTAGACCGCGCTAAACAGGCAGGAGCAAGACCATCAGGGCCGCCAATCAACAAACTGGTATTACCCCCTTCTCGCTGCCAACATTTAATATGTTCAGCGATAGAGTGGGTACTTTGGGATATGCCCAATACATCCAATGCAACCACTCGCTCAGTAAGCGGAATAGCCGCCAGCATACTAGAGCCCTCCTTCTCTACAGCGCGATTAATGTCGGCATTTTTACCTCGCGGAGCAAGTGCAAGCTCGCGCAAGCTCAACATACATTCACGAGGCAAACGACGCGCATATTCCTCATAGCCCGTTTGTACCCAATTTGGCATACGCGTGCCGACAGCAACAATAGTAAGCCTCATAAGACACTACAGATACGCGTGCGATTGATCTGCGCGACAATCAACCAACGTAGGCAATTGCCACAAATGCTCCAGATTGTAGAATTCGCGCGCAGTAGACAACATCACATGCACCACGACATCCCCAAAATCAACTAGTGCCCACTCGCTTTCTACCCCCTCAACGCCAATAGGCAATGCACCTTGCGCGCCGAGCTCATCAACCACATGCTCAATCAATGCGCGCAATTGACGATTCGAGTTAGCGGTAGCTATCACCAGAGTATCCGCAACATCAGTAAGCTCGGAAACATTGAGGGTAACAATATTCTGCGCCTTCAGCGTATCTAGTGCCTGAATTATTAGTATGGGTAGAGAGGGAGTCAGCACTTTTTTATTCATTCGACCTCGATAGGATAAAGCTGATGTTTGATCGCATAATGCCAGACCGATTCAGGCAGTCCATCAGGACGCTCACCTCGCACCATTGCAGCCCGAATCGATGTCGATGAAAAGGGGTGCTGTGGTAGAGAGAGGCAAAGCACCTGCCCATTAGGAGTGGAGTTTAGCCGATTAGGCAAAGAAGATGCCGAATTCCATTTCGATGCCGAGTCAAAAAGGGGCTGCTCGCGCACGTGCGCTTCCAACCAAACAGCAACATCACCGCTACGCGGAAGAGCACTTCCATGGCGCTCAACAATAATTAAATGAGAAAGGCCGATTAGCTCACGCCAGCCCGGCCAAAGCCCGAAGTCAGCCAATACATCCGAGCCAAGTACCCAAGCCAACGGCTGCTGATCACCGTATTCAGCACGCAACTCACGCAAAGTGTCGGCGGTATAGGAAGGCGGTGGGCGCTGTAATTCTCGCGTATCGATGACCAAACCCGCGTAGCCTGATACTGCAAGCTGCAACATAGCAAGACGGTGATCGTCGGCCGTAGCGTTATTTTTCAGCGGCGAGCGTGCAGCCGGCACCAAAAAAACTTCAGGTACACACAACTCCTCACGCAAAGAAGATGCTGTGCGCAAGTGGCCTTCGTGCACAGGGTCAAATGACCCACCTAAAAAAACTTTTAAACAAGAAAGGTTTTCAGTCATTCGACACCTAACGATTCACCGGAATGAAGCTCGCCATCGGCCAGCAATGTCAGTAGTTTTTTTAGCATATGTTAATGATCAGAAATAGCGGATAAAAAAACCC
>JAYVJM010000097.1:0-16033 GCA_043769275.1 Cellvibrionales bacterium
ATCCCTTCGCGCTTTGTCGGAAATTACTCATCAACGCATCGCGAGCCGCCTATGCAGAACTTCAGCAATTTAGGGCGGCTGCGTAACATCAGTTCTTAAAAGGGAACAGCCATGCGACACAAAGACAATTTAATTTGGATTGATCTGGAAATGACGGGCTTGAATCCAGACAGCGATGTGATTATTGAAATCGCAACGATTGTCACCGACTCGCAGCTCACCATCCTCGCTGAAGGCCCCATGCTGGCCATACGGCAATCGGCGGCTGTGATGGCGGCGATGGACGAATGGAATACCAAACAGCACGGCAAAAGCGGCCTCACGGCGCGCGTACTGGCGAGCACTGTGAGCGCGCAAGAAGCCGAACAGCAAACACTGGCGTTTTTACAGCAATGGGTGCCGCACGGTACCTCGCCCATTTGCGGCAACAGTATTTGTCAGGATCGCCGCTTTCTGGCGCGCCATATGAGAGAACTGGAGGCATTTTTTCACTATCGTAATTTAGATGTGAGCACCGTCAAAGAGTTGGCCAAACGCTGGAAACCGCACGTGCTTGCAGGCGTCAAAAAACACAGCATGCATTTGGCATTGGATGATATTCGTGACTCCATTGAAGAATTGCGGCATTACCGCCAGCATTTTTTTTCAGCTTGATGGCGGGAATGCTACAGGCGAGCGGTTAACTCATGTTGCGCATGGCAGGAATAACCCCTCTCCCCAACCCCTCTCCCACAAGGAGAGAGGGGTCTAAGCTCAGCGCTGCATAACATCAGTCAACACGCCACTCCACAACAGCGCTTGCAAACAAACACCTGCCAATGCGCCTGCCAGCACATCATCGAGCATGATGCCCAGGCCGCCGTGTATGTGTCGGTCGCACCATGAGATAGGCCAAGGTTTCCAGATATCAAACAAACGAAACAACACAAAGGCCATCAATATCGTCACCCAATTGATGGGTGCTAAAAACAAAGTGAGCCAATAGCCGAGCATTTCATCCCACACAATGCCGCCATGATCGTGTGCGCGCATGTCTTGTGCTACGGTTTCACACAGCCATACACCCAGCGCAAACGCGGCCAGCAATAGCAAGGCATAAAGCCAAACGGGCAAAAACATCAGCAGCGCACAAAAAGGCACAGCCGCCAGCGTTCCCCACGTGCCAGGGGCTTTTTTAGCAAGCCCTGCGCCAAAACCAAAAGCCAAGCAGTGACGCAGGTTACGAAAAACACGCGGGTTAATGGACAGATCAAAAATCATGCTAAAAATGTCTGAAACCAGCGGATAACGAAGAGATAGACGTGCCGTGTTTATCAAAAACCGTAACGCCGTCACCATCAACTATTTCGCCGATGCAAACAAGATTTTGCCGGCTTTGCAGTAACGCGCTGTGTATGGCGGGGGCCGTGAAACACAGGCGGTAATCGTCGCCACCGGCCAGTGCCCACTGTTGCGCCTGCGGGCTGTCTACGGCATCGCGCCAATGCGCAGACAACGGTAGGGCGTGCAGTTTAAGGCATGCCGCCACGCGGCTGGCGGTGCAGACATGGCCCAAATCGGCCAGCAAGCCATCGGAAACATCAATGCAAGCGGTGGCGATTGTGCGCAAATAAACACCCAAATCAAAGTCAATTTCGGGGCTATAAAAACGCTCCTGTAGATAAACACGCGCGGCTTCGGCTAGGTTCAAGCGCCCCTCAAGCAGTGCCAGTGCTGCTGCGCCATCACCTAAACAGCCAGATATCCATATGCAATTCCCTGCCTGTGCGCCGCTGCGTTTGATTGCTAAACCGGCAGGCACAATCCCCAGCACCTGTATGCTGAGGCACAAAGCGCCGCGTGTGGTGTCACCGCCAATCAGCGGGCATTGCAAATGGGCGGCGGCGGCAAAAAGGCCGGTGGAGAAGGCGGCGAGCCAGTTTTCATCGGCCGACGGCAATGTGAGCGCGACGGTAAAACCCACGGGCGTGGCACCCATCGCAGCTAGGTCGCTGGCGGCGCAATGCAGGGCGCGTGTGGCGATGTGTGCGGGGGCTGTGTCAGCGGGAAAGTGTACGCTCGGCAGCTGTGTATCAACGGACACCACGAGCTTGTGGTTTGCAGGGATTGCCAGCACCGCACCGTCATCGCCTACGCCGGTTTTGATGTGGGGCGGCAAGTGAGCATCGGTAAAAAAACGCCGGATCAGCGCAAACTCATCCAGTGTCGGCACTGCAATCAACTCTTGCGGGTTTCAGCAGGACGCAGGTCGTGGGCAACTTTTTCGAGCACGCCGTTCAAGTATTTATAACTGTCAGTGGGGCCAAATTTTTTGGATAAGCGCACCGCCTCATCGACCACTACACGCCACGGCACGTCCAGTCGCGTTTTCAGCTCGTAGGTTGATAAACGCAATTGCGCCAGCGAGACAGGGTCAAGATCGCGCAAAGCGCGATCCAAATAGCGGGCATAGTGCGCGTCTAAATCGCCCGCTTGGGCAATCACGCTGTACACCAGTTCGCGAAAATAGGGGCTATCGACGGCGGCCATGTCGTTGTCTGTGCGAAATTCCGCTTCGATTTGCACCGAATTTGCACCGGTCAAAATCCACTGATAAAGCGCTTGCACTGCGTGATGGCGGGCTTTTTGGCGCGCGCCAATCTCAAGGTTGCTCATGGCGGACGTTGCCGTCGCGCCAGCGAAGTTTATGTGGGCAGTTTCTAGCGGGCTTGTCATCACAACTGCGTCAGCAAGCTGACCATCTCTAGCGCGGCCAGCGTGGCTTCTGTTCCTTTGTTGCCAGCTTTTGTGCCGGCACGTTCGATGGCTTGTTCAATGTTGTCTACGGTGAGCACGCCAAAGGAAATAGGAATGCCTGAATTTAAGCTAACCTGCGCCAGACCCTTTACGCATTCACCCGCGACATACTCAAAGTGTGGCGTGCCGCCGCGTATCACGGCTCCCAGCGCGATGATTGCATCGAAGCGCTGCTGGTTTGCCAATTTTTGCGCGACGATAGGCAGCTCAAAAGCACCCGGTGCGCGCACAATCGTGATGTGCTCGTCACTCACACCATGACGGCGTAGGGTATCCAGCGCACCCAGCAGGAGGCTTTCCACGACAAAACCGTTCCAGCGCGACACCAACACAGCAAAGTGAGCTTTTGTGGGCGTAAAGTCGCCTTCGATTGTTTTAATGCCTGTCATGATGGTTTTAATGCCTGTCATAATGCACTCCGGGCTTGATCTGTTTCGAGGGGCTGTAAGTTTACACGAAGCCCAAGTGTAGACACAGCCTTGCCGCGCGGCATCAGCACGGTTTGGCGTAGGCTGCTACAATGCCGAACCGCTTTTTACCTTCCCTTCGTCTGAGCCCAACAGACTCCGCCACAAGAGTGTATGCCTTCATGAGTGACGAAATAAACCGCCCTTCTGCTTCCCTCAGCTACAAACAGGCAGGTGTTGATATCGATGCCGGCAGTGCTTTGGTCGAGCGCATCAAAACGGTGGTAAAAAAGACCCGTCGTTCTGGTGTGATTAGCGGACTGGGCGGGTTTGGCGCGCTGTTTGAGATACCAAGCCACTACAAACAACCCGTTTTAGTCTCTGGCACCGACGGCGTTGGCACAAAACTACGCTTGGCGATTGATTTGCAAAAACACGATACCGTGGGTATTGATCTGGTTGCTATGTGCGCGAATGATCTGGTGGTATGTGGCGCAGAGCCTTTGTTTTTTTTAGATTATTACGCCACCGGAAAGCTGAACGTAGACACCGCAGCGGAGGTTATTGCGGGTATAGGAAAGGGCTGCGAGCTGGCAGGATGCGCGCTGGTGGGCGGCGAAACCGCTGAAATGCCTGGCATGTACGCAGGCGACGACTACGACATGGCAGGCTTTTGTGTTGGGGTCGTGGAAAAAAACAACCTCATTGATGGCACCAACGTACATGTGGGGGACGCGTTGATCGCATTGGCTTCTTCCGGCCCGCATTCCAATGGTTACTCATTAATTCGCAAAATACTGGAGGTTTCTGGGTGTGATGCCAGAACAGAGATGATTTCAGGCAAGCCGCTATCTGAACGCCTGATGGCACCAACGCGTATTTATGTGAAATCTATCTTGCACTTGATCCGCATGGTCGATGTGCGCGCAATTGCGCATATCACCGGCGGCGGCCTGCTCGAAAATGTGCCGCGTGTACTACCCAAAGGCACGAAAGCCGTGATTGATACCGGAAGTTGGCAGCAAAGTCCGGCTTTTAACTGGCTGCAAACGCATGGCAATGTCGACAGCATGGAAATGTTGCGTACTTTTAACTGCGGCGTGGGCATGGTCGTGTGCGTCCCCCAAAAAGACGTGGCGAACACGCTGGGGACGTTAGCGGGCCTTGGGGAAACCGCCTGCGTGATTGGCTGTATCGAAAAAGCCTCGGCAGACGACGCGCCCTTTGTTGAAATCACCAACAGCAAAACGCTTGCTGGCCTCTGATTATGGTCGCTGACGTAGCGATGCCGCGCCTGCCGCGTCTTGTGGTACTTATTTCAGGTGGCGGCAGTAATTTGCAAGCATTTATAGACGCTATCACCGCCGGCACGCTGCGCGCGGTCATCGCGTGCGTTATCAGTAACCGACCGCTCGCGCACGGATTACAGCGTGCAGAACAGGCGGGAATCGCCACCTGCGTACTTGAACACACCGACTTTTCCAGCCGAGAAGACTATGACCATGCGCTGCTGGCCGCCGTGCAGCAATGCCAACCAGACTTAGTGTTGCTGGCGGGATTTATGCGTTTTCTCACGGCGGTATTTGTAGACCCGCTGTACGGAAAACTCATCAACATCCACCCGTCGCTACTGCCGAAATATACAGGGCTGCACACACATCAACGCGCCATTGAAGCCGGTGACAGCGAAGCCGGTGTCACAGTACATTTTGTGTCGCCAGAGCTGGATTCCGGCCCCGCTATTATCCAAGCGCGTGTGCCAGTATTAAGGCAGGACACGGCGGATATATTGGCCGCGCGCGTACTCGCTGTGGAGCATCAGCTGTACCCGCTGGTGACGCAGTGGTTTTGTGAAGGTCGCCTGTATTGTGCAGGTGATGCTGTTTATTTTGATGATCAAAAACTACCGCGCCACGGGAAAACGTATTTATGAACCGCACTTTTTCATCTCTTCGTTATTTAATGAGCAGACTATCTATTCTGTGTCTGGCGCTACCGTTGGCTAGTTTTTACGGTGGCGCACTGTCTGCCGCCACGCCCACCCCCTCAAGTGCCCCTGCTGTTATCCGCCAGCCAGCCACGCAACCTAACCCACCCGCGGCGGCGGCTCCCAGCCCGCCGCTGCCCATCGCTGCACCTAACCCGCCCATCGCCGCCCCAGTGACACACGCAGGTTTCACCGCTGTGTATCGCGCATCTCTTAAGGGTTTGCCGCTACAGGCCACGCATACGCTAAAACGCGCGGGCAAGGACTGGTTGTTTTCCAGTATATCCAGTGGGTTTTTTGGTGAAATTGAGGAAAATTCGCTTTTTGCATACAGCGACAAAGGCATTCTTCCAAAAAGTTATACGTATCGGCGTAGTGTGTTGGGGCAAAATCGTGAAAATGCTTTGATTTACAACTACACCGACAAGCTGGCACTAAGCACCGCTGAAGAAAAAAGCTGGAAAATACCGCTGCGCGGCGAAGAACAAGATTTGGGCACTTATTTGCTGGCTTTGCGTGACGACGTGGCGCAGGGGAAAAAAGACAGTTGCTACCGTGTGGTGGAAGAGCGGGGCGTGGATGAGTACTGTTTTCGCGTCACCGGTCGGGAGATATTAGATACCGCCTTGGGCAAACTGCCGACGGTGGTGGTTGAGCGCGTGCGCAAGCCCAGCAGTCCCCGCCGCACCCGTTATTGGCTGGTGCCGTCGTTGGCATACAGCATCGCCAAACTGGAGCACCAGGAAAGCAAAGACCAGCTCGCTTATTCGCTAGAGCTGACGTCTTTCCAGCCTGAGCCTGACAAAAAAAAGTCCAGCACGATTAAGCCCCCCCACAAAAAATAAGGCTCGCAAAGTTTTTCATATTGGGAAAATACAGTTCCCTCGCCTAGAGTTTTAGGAGCGAGGTGTCGAGTATTTGGCGTTCCAGTGCATTTTCCCGCGCTCCGCTAGTTGTGTAGCAGTGGTGTTTTTTGCTTCGAGCAACGAACACCTTACGCAAATTAACGAGCTAAAAAGGTTTTTTATGAAACGGATTGCACTGTGTACGGCTTTGTATATAACGGCAACGTGGGTGGGTATTGCCTTAAATCCACTTCATGCAAAAGCGATTGCTGCTTGCGCGCACAATAAAACCGGTGCCTTAGTCGCCCACTCGTTCTGCATGCCACAGGAAAAGCCGCGCGTGATAGAGACCATGGTGGCGGATTCTCCTACAATATTAATCAGAACCTGCGTCAATAAAACCAGTCGGGTACTGCGGCAAAGTGAAGCTAAGTGCCGGCCAGCAGAGCGGCCACAGCCCTTCGTGATAGGCGCAAATGAAGGCCTCCTTTGTGTGACGGCATCTGCCAAGCTGCTTGTGCCGCAGCGTGTGCGCAAGACCGGCCGCGAATACTGTCCACCTAACCAAGCAAAGCTGTTTTTCTTGGGTGCAGCCAACAACCCAGCACCAACACCAAATGCCGCTGAGGAAATTTCGAGTCGGCTGCCCGCTTTGCGTGACGCGGCTGCCTTGATTACAGCAAGTACAGACCCACATGCTTATGATGACAAAATGCCATCTTTGACGTTGCAGCTCAACGCGCTTTTTAAAATAGCGCATCCCCATGCTGTGCTTGACACTTACGATGTTGCCAAACAAAAGCTGTACGACACGGCGGCGGCTATGGACCCCAGCGAAAAAACGATTTTTGATAACACGTATGCAGAGATGATAGCGGTGCGTTTTGGTAGCATTCCGCCAGGGGAATTAACCGCAGCAACAGAAACACTGCTGCCGATGCTGATTTTCCTTGCAGAAAAACAAGACTCGCTTGCCACTCTGCCTTATAGTCTTGACCCCGTGAACCCCAGTCCGTCGGCACTATACAATGTCTTTTTTACGCAGGCGGTTACCTTTATTGACGAGGGTGTTTAGTGCCGGTTATTCATGCCGCAAAATATCCGCAGGCTGAAGTTGAGTGGCACGCCACGCCGGATAAATACTGGCCAGTGCCGATAAAAATAACGCGCCACCCATCACGGCCAGCACGTCGTATAAGCGTAAATCGGAAGGCAGGTAATTGACCGGATAAATGTCGGTGCTTAGAAATTGGATGCCAAGCAACTGCTGTAAGCCAGTGGCAATAGCGGGCATCCCCAGCGCCAGCGCGCAGCCCAGTAACGCGCCGATTACGGTACCTGTGCCGCCAATTAGAAATCCATGCAGCATAAAAATACGCATGATGTGCCCATTTGGCACACCCATCGCCCGCAAAATAGCGATGTCGCCACGCTTATCCAACACCACCAATACCTGTGAACACACCACGTTAAAAGCCGCCACAACCACGATCAGTGCCAGCATTAGCACCATCATCTGGCGCGACACTTGTATGGCTTGATACAAATTACCGTGCGTCTGTAGCCACGTTTTTAGTGCAAAACCACGCGGCAGTGTATTCACTAATTCCCAAGCGATTTTGGAAGCGTCTAGCCAATTATTGACCGTAAAACGCACAGCGGCCACGCCCGTGGTTCCCTTGTGTTTTTGCAATAGGGGGAGCTGCGCCAGTACAAGATGATTGTCAATTTCGGTGCCTGTTTCATAAATGCCGGCCACTTTTATGCCGAAAATATCGGCTTGTTCCTGCCCTTCTTGGCTGGAAGGCAAGAACGCCACCACCGTATCACCGGCGTGTACCGACAATTCAGCGGCCATTTTTTTGCTGATAAGTACAGACTGTGGATCCGCCCGCCAACGCGCCCACGCCTCGCTGCCGGCAAATTCCTCAAAATGGGAAAGGCGGCTTTCCGCTTCGGGATCGGTGGCAAACAGCAGCGCCGGAGCGGATTGCTGACCGGCAACAATCAAACCTTGTGCTTCGATCAAGGGGCTGGCTGCCAAAACCTGTTTATTCAATAGCGCCAAGAGCGCGACATCTTGCCAGTGGTCGATATAACCCTCGCTGGGATACAGCGTGATGGCGGGCACGACACGCAGAATGCGCGTGCGCAGCTCGTGCTCAAAGCCGTTCATAACCGAAAGCACGGTAATCAGCAAGGTCACGGCCACCACCAAACCCGCCATTGAGAGCCGCGCAATAAAGCCCAGCAGTTTCGAGCCTGTGCGACTCTGTGCATAGCGAAAAGCAATAAAGCGCGTGAGTAAACGCATCTCAAAGTGCTCGCAACTGGCCGTGTTCCAGCAGCAGCGCACGATCTTGATTCAGCGCCAGCTTGCGATCATGCGTGACCAATACAAACGCCATATCAAACTGTTGATTCAGGTGATTGAGTAACTGTTGTATCTGTTGCGCATTTTCTTCATCGAGATTGCCGGTGGGTTCGTCCATCAATACGCACGCCGGATGATTGACCAACGCACGAGCAATGGCCACGCGTTGACGTTCGCCACCCGAGAGCTGCGCGGGCTTGTGGCTAAGGCGATGCGCCAACCCAACAGCGGCGAGGATTTCAGCGGCCTGCGTTGCGGCGGCGCGCTTTTTGTGGCCGGCAATTAACAGTGGGATGCTGACGTTTTCTTCGGCATTGAACTCCGCCAGCAAATGATGGAACTGGTAGACAAAACCCAATTGTTGATTACGCCATTGCGCACGTTCCGCTTCACGCAGGGTTTGCCAGCTTTTGCCGGCGATGCGTACTTCGCCGCTGCTTGGTTCGTCCAGCCCGCCAAGCAAGTTAAGTAGCGTCGACTTGCCGGAACCGGAAGCCCCCATGATGGCCACGCGCTCACCGCGCAGCACCTGTAAGTTGACGCTGTTGAGCACATGCAACTCCTGCCCAGCCTGCGGGTAGCTTTTCAGCAGTTGTACACATTCCAGCACAGGCTCTATTGTGTTATTGCCGTTATTCATAGCGTAAAGCCTCAGCCGGATAGAAAGTGGACGTGTGCCAAACAAGACAAAACAGAGCCAACAAACACAGCCGCCATGCCAGTTGGCCAAGAGAGTGAATGCGCATACCCCCCATAAAATAAAGGCATGCATTAAACACCACCGCGCTTAAGCCGTCAGCAGGCGTGTATTTCTATCCGGCAAAAATCGCGCTGTTTAGCTCCAAAAAACTCGGCATTTATTTTGTTCAAAGAACTTTTTAGCGTGTGCACAGTCAAATGGTTGTTAACAGCTTGCCGTACAAAAACTAACCACTTGCTGAGTGCAAATCAATCAAATAGGCTTTTTATGTCACGTAAAACAGCATTATTACCATTCATCTTTGTTACCGCCGCAGGGTCGTTTTGGGGCAGCACCGCGGCGGCTGGCGCAGCATCTGGCTTTTGCGCCTACCGTATGGCTGGACCCAGCCTAGGTGCATTGTCTGCCCGTCCAGCCTGTACGGGGATGGAAATAGAAACGCAATTAACCAAAGAGGCGACCACGCTCTGCGTCAACCCAAGAACAAAGGAAGTCAAGAGTACTTTCGTGCCGGCTAAAGCCCCAGTGCCAGCCAAGCGTGCCGTGCGTGCCACAAAAGGGAAAGCGGCACAACCCGCTGTTGCGGCAATACCCGCCGTGCAAGCACACCTTCCCGCTGCAGGAGAAACGGGGATATGCCGCAGAGGCGAGAAACCTATGCAGGTAAGTGATGCGACTCCGCTCTGCCTTCGACCAAATGGCGGCGTGCTTTTGTCTGCCCCAAACGGGTCTTGCCCGCGCAATCAAGCGCAATTTAAGGCTGAAGCTGTGAAAACAAAATTAGAAGCAGCAAAAGCCGAGGGGAAAACCGTAGGCATAGCGCAGGCAAGAGCGACGGCACTGGCAGACTCTGCTGACGTATTCACCAGCACGCTGGCGAAAACAAGCACATTTTTTGCCACAGCTGTTGGCGCTACGCTGGGTGACGACGTTAAAAACAACGTAACCTTGGGGCTTATTGCTCCAAGAGCAGCATCTAATCTTTTAGCGAACGGGCTTGAGCCTCACGTATTGGATGAGCAGATACCCGCATTAACACAAGCGGTCGCGTTTGTTTTTCATACTATGAGACCAACAGTGGCGATGGCGACAGCGACGACAGGGGGATTACGTACCTATGACGATGCCAAAGACACACTGCTGAATTGGGTGAGGGCTAGCGATTTGTTCTCCGACATGCCTTCGCCCTTCCCGTCTATGGGTACCAGCTACGAGGATATGATAAACACCCGCTTCAATGCCATTCCGCAAACGCAAACTGACGGCACCACACCACACCCTTTGTTTGTGGCAACACAAACCTTGCTGCGCATACTTGTCTGGCAACTAGAACACCTTTTTGTATCTGCAGAAGACGTAGCAAGCCAACGCACAATAAGCCTACTATCACTTGCGCCGGCAAATGACAGCCCTTCAGCCATGTACAACGCTTTCTTGGCACTCGTTTCACGATACAACATGGAATTGTAAACCCGTTGCCCATGACGGCACCTTGTGATTGCTCACAGGTGCCGTTGGCGGTTTCACATTACCGCTCGCCGCCTGTTTTTATCTGCCACTATTCATAACGTAACGCTTCAGCGGGATGAATAGTGGAGGCACGCCAAGCCGGATAAAACACGGCCAACAAACACAGCAGCAGCGCCAATCCCACAATCAATAAGGTTTGCTGCCATTGCCAGATGCTAGGCAAGGTCGGCACAAAAAAGGCATTGGGGTCGACAAGATTGATGCCGCTATGGGCAAGCCAAGCCGACAGATTGCCTAACGTGAGCGCCAGCACGCTGCCCAGTGCTGCGCCAATACCAACCCCCATCAAACCCATCGCCATGCCGTAAATCAGAAAAATAGCGAGGACGGTGCTGCGTGCCGCCCCCATTGTGCGCAGCACAGCGATATCGCCGCGTCGGTCGGCTACCGCCATGGTCAAAATGGACACAAGGTTGAACACCGCCACAGCTATCACCACCGCCAGCATGAGCGACACCATGATTTTTTCCATATGAATGGCATTAAACAGCGTGCGATTTTCATCGCGCCAGCTACGCAATTCAAAATCAGCGAAAGCCGGTAAAACGCGCAAGGCTGATAATTCCTCCGGCGCGGTCATCACGTCCGCAAAACGCAGACGCAGTGCGCCCACCTTGCCTGCCATGCGCAGTAATTTTCCCGCGTCAGCAATATTGACGTACATCAGCGAGCCATCAAGCTGCGCGCCCACGGCAAATAAACCGACCACAGTGAAAACGCGGGAGCGCGGGAAAAGCCCCAAAGGTGTGACGCTAACCTGTGGCAAGGTAACGTTGATGCGGTCGCCGATACCGACCCCCAAATGCTGCGCCAAGGATTGACCCAATACGGCACTGTAACTGCCGGCACGTAAGTCATCCCAGTGCCCCGCCACCATAAATTGTTTGATTTGCGAAACCTGCGCCTCAGCTTGCACGTCTACACCAAACAGTTCGGCACCTTGCACGCGCCCGCCTGCGGCCAGTAAAACCTGTGCGCGGTCTTGTGGCGATACGGCCAGCACCGAGGCTTGTGTTTGTGCGATGGCAGCCACTGCTGGCCAATTACCGATGCCGCCGGTTTTGGCAATCTGGGCGTGCGGCATTGCGTGCAGAATGCGTCCACGCAGCTCGCCTTCAAAGCCGTTCATCACCGACAGCACCACCACCATCGCCAATACACTGACCGCCATACCAAGAATGGAAGCAAAAGAAAACAGCGAGACAAAACGGCTGTCTTTTCGCGCCGATAAATACCGCAAACCCACCAGCCAAGAGAGCGCATTCACCCGAGACACCCTCAAAAGAAAGGCGAGTATTAAACACTACGCGGCCAGAGCCGTCAGCACCGTTTAACGGCGATGTTTAATGACGCCACATCAGCGGGCTGTTTATCCTAAAACGCAGTTGGACGATGCAAACCCTTCTCAAAACACTTAACAGCATGGAAGTAAACCGCATTTTGGACGGCTATTATTGCTGCGGTTGTCGCCGCACCTTTTCTTGGTCACGCAGCACCGTATGTTTGTTTGCTTCGGTATATTGCAGTGAATATGCAGCGATAACGCAGCCCTGTTGCCCTCCGTGTGGCGTGCTATGATTTTTCACGCACGCCGCTGGAGGATTTCTTATCAAAATAACAGCTCGTTTTTACTGCTTCGCACTCTTTGTTGCTTTGCTATTTCCCGTTGTCATCGCCCATGCAGCCGAGATAAAAATGGAGATTTACACGCTGCAAAACCAAGCGGCAGATGCCATGCTGCCGGTATTAAATGGCGTTCTCATGGCGGGAGAGAGCGTCAATGCTTACAACAACAGCTTGATTGTCAGCGCCTCCGCCACCAGCCAAAAAAAAGTGGCTGATTTGCTCGCAAAACTCGATACCTCGCCACGTAATTTGCTCATCAGCGTACGCAACAACCGTGCAGATGAATCGAAAGACGGCCGCGTTGCGGTATCGGGCGGCATCAAACAAGGCGAGCTTGTTCTGGGCGCGCCTGCGCCTATTGTGTCTCCCAACGGGATGGTCATGCGGCAAGGCGGCCTACGGGTTACAGCCAACAACGAACAGCGACAAACTAACACGCAGCAAATACAGCAAGTGCGCGCGATTGAAGGCTCTCCTGTGAGTGTTAGCAGCGGCCAACGCGCGGCCTATACGCTCCCTGACCGCTACGGCAATCGCGCTACGCATTATGTGAATGCGGAGCAGGGGGTTTACGTGACGGCACGTATTGTGGGAAACCGTGTGCTGCTGGACATTTCCTCCAACCATGACAAATTTTCCGCTACCCACGCCGGTGTTATAGACACCGAAAATTTGCGCGCCAGCGTCAGCGGCGCTGTGGGCGAGTGGATAAATTTAGGCGGTATCACTACACAAGAGAGCAATAGCGGCAGCCGCTACACCGAAAAAAGCAGCGCGGCGAGCAGCCGCTTGGCGGATATTTCCGTGCGTGTTGTGCCGGTGGAGTAGCGCGAGATTTTTCCGTAACTGACACGTCATGCCATTCTCCAAAAAACGGCATATAAACTTAACCCGTTCGCCCTGAGCTTGTCGAAGGGCTGCGAGTGTGCCAGCAATGGCTCGACAGGCTCGCCACGAACGATTTAATCATCATCTTATATTTGGGTATTGGTATCGCCCGTTCACCATAAGTTTTTCGAGTGGCTGTTCATCCTTCAACAAGCTCAGGACGAACGGCGATTTCAATTCGGGAGGTTATTTTTAACCATGTCTTTACTGGCTTCCTGTAATGCTGCTTGCAGTTCACGCACCCGCTGCACCACCTGCTGCGTACCAGTCAACATGCCGCGCAAAATATTTAACTCCATTTCATCAGGGCGAATGCGGTAAAACAGCCGTCGCAAGCGCGTCATGGTCTGGCGCGGGTTTTCGCGCTGGTGAAAACCAATATCCACCATCGTCTGCTCTAAATGCTGAAAATAATGCTCCAATGCCTGTGTTTTGGCGGGTGCAATATCCCAGTCGCCCCACGGCAGCACGGCCGATTCCATGGCCATAAGTGCCGCTTGCCGCACTTCGTAGGCCACCACCTGCACGGCGGCGGCGATGTTCAGCGCGCTGTAATCCGGATTAGCCGGAATATGCAAATGGCTGTGACAACGGTGTAATTCCTCGTTTGTTAGGCCACGGTCTTCGCGCCCGAATAAAATAGCCACCGCGTGCTGTGTTGCTTCTTGCGCGGCAATAACGCCGGCATCACGCACGGCGTGCAACGGCCACGGAATGCTGCGTTCGCGTGCGCTGGTACCCAGCACAAGGCCGCAATCGCCAATGGCCTCATCCAATGTTTCGACCACCACGGCTTGTTCCAACACATCGGTGGCGTGCGCGGCGCGCCACACGGCTTTTTCAGCCGGAAACTCTTGTGGCGCAACCAAATACAGTTTCGATAAACCCATATTTTTCATAGCGCGTGCTGCCGCGCCGATATTGCCCGGGTGCTGGGTATTGATTAAAACAATGCGGATGTTGGCAAGATGCGCGGACAAAGAGTTAGGCATGAGGGAGAAGGCACAAAAAGCGGGTGCGCAGTTTAACAGCGCAGGTTGTTTGCGAATCAACAAATAACCGCCAGAATGGGCGCGGAGTTTCAACAGGCTTGATCTAACAACAAGGAAAGTTTATGTCCCTCGCCATTGTTTTTTCGCGTGCACAACTTGGCATTCACGCGCCGCTGATTACGGTTGAAACACACCTTTCAAATGGTTTGCCGTCGCTGTCGATAGTCGGCCTGCCAGAAACCGCCGTAAAAGAAAGTAAAGACCGCGTGCGCAGTGCCTTGCTGAATGCCGGTTTTGAGTTTCCCGCCAAACGCATCACCATCAATCTCGCGCCGGCGGATTTGCCCAAAGAGGGCGGGCGTTACGATCTGCCTATCGCGCTCGGCATTCTGGCCGCTTCTGGCCAGATTCCGCTGTCTTCCCTAAGCCATGTCGAATGTATTGGCGAGCTGGCGTTGTCGGGCGAGTTGCGTCCGGTCAACGGCGTATTGACCGCCGCGATAGCCGCCTATGCCTGTGAGCGCAGCTTGTTATTGCCGGCATCGAATGCCGAGGAAGCGGCGTTTTACAGCAAATGCACGGTGCTGGCTGCGCCACATTTGCTGGCCGTGTGCGCGCATTTACACGGGCAAACACGAATCGAGCCGCAAATTCTTGCGCCTACAGTACCGGATAACACCTTACAAGGATGGGATTTAGCCGATGTGCGCGGACAAATTGCCGCCAAACGTGCGCTGGAAATTGCGGCAGCGGGCGGGCATAACCTGTTGTTATGTGGCCCACCTGGCACCGGAAAAACCATGCTGGCGCAGCGTTTGCCTGGCCTATTACCGCCACTACTGGAACATGAGGCGCTGGAAATAGCCGCCATTCACTCGGCCAGCGGGCGTTATTCTGCGCTGAATAAGCCGCATTCGCGCTCGATACGCCCTTTTCGCCATCCACACCACACGGCTTCCGCTGCTGCATTGGTCGGCGGTGGCAGCCAGCCGCGCCCGGGCGAAATTTCTCTGGCGCACCACGGGGTTTTGTTTCTGGATGAGTTGCCCGAGTTTTCGCGCACCGTGCTGGAGGTGTTACGTGAGCCGCTGGAAAACGGTGAAATTGTGATTGCGCGCGCGCAGGCACAAGTGTTGTATCCCGCACGTTTTCAGTTGGTGGCGGCGATGAACCCTTGCCCCTGTGGCCACGCGGGCGATACCCGAAAAGCCTGCCGTTGCACACCGCAACAAATCAGCCGTTACCGCGATAGATTGTCCGGCCCCTTGCTTGATCGCATAGACCTGCATGTCAACGTGCCGGCGCTGCCGCAGAGTGATGTATTGACGCAGTCATCAGAAGGGGAATCTTCTTTTGATGTGCGCAAGCGCGTGTGCGCGGCACGAGAGCGCCAGTGGGCGCGCACTGGCAAAAGCAATGCGAGCCTGCATGCACGCGAAGTCGAAACCGTGTGCGCACTCACCGCAGAACAGCGCAGCTTGATGGCACAAGCGATGGAAAAGCTGAGTCTTTCCGCCCGCGCTTACCACCGTGTTTTGAAAGTGGCGCGCACGATTGCCGATCTTGCCGCCAGCGAGCTCATTAGCAGCATGCATTTGCGCGAAGCCTTGAGTTACAGAAGCCGTGAAGGCGGCATTTGATTTTATGTTGGCAGCAACTATAGCTAATCGCATAAACAACAAGACAGGCATACACCAATCAGATGAGTTACACAGTCAAGACCTTAAAAAACGCGTGTTGTTGCATATCAAAAAGGGTAGCGGCAAGGGAAGCAGCAGCATTATTTTCTGTTGGACGCAGCACGATCTATAAATGGCTATCTGAACCTGATGATCATAAACCCAGCAAGCCGGGCTCAAAAGACAGCCGAAAATTCAAGCGTTGTGCC
>JAYVJM010000098.1:0-12905 GCA_043769275.1 Cellvibrionales bacterium
TATTGAAAAACTCTGGGCTAATCTCAAGCGTTTTTGGAGAAACCACGCAAATATGACCTTGGATGAAATGATTGTTTCGTCTACTTGTTTGTGTGATTAGCTATATAAGCACTGCACCAAGCGTTCTCCTCCTCTGGGATTAACGCATAAACAACAGGTTTCTTTGTATCGGCATCAACCGCATTAGGAACCAGATAATGCACGCCTTGTCCATCACTACAATCATGTATCTTGAATTTCTGCAGCACCTGCACCGTATCCACTGTGTCTGTGATACCAACCACCAAAACCTTGACGCGCTGGTCTTTATTGGGCGAAGTAATGTTCCGTATTCAGCACGTAGTGTTCAGGTGTGCCTGCATACACAGACACGGAAAGCAGCGCGGCCAGCAAAACATTAAGACATATAAAAACTTTCACATCGCACCCCAATAGAACGCAATGAGCGGCACACTTTTCGACATTTGTTGCCGGACGAAAGTTTCATCACAAACCAAGCCACAGCCCTGCACAATTCACTCGACCAGAACACAAATGTCGATCAGTAAGCGCAAGCGTGGAGATAACGCTAAACTGCACGCACAATCCACCTCTTTTTTTATCGGTTTAAAATTCATGTCTTCACATAAAGTCGGCTTTGTTAGCCTTGGCTGCCCAAAAGCATTGGTCGATTCCGAGCGTATTCTTACGCAATTGCGCATGGAAGGTTACGACGTGGTGCCCACCTATCAGGATGCCGATGTCGTCGTGGTTAACACCTGCGGTTTTATCGACAGCGCCAAACAAGAGTCGCTGGATGCCATCGGCGAAGCCATCGCTGAAAACGGCCGCGTGATCGTCACAGGCTGCATGGGAACAGGGGCAGATGCAGACACCATTCGCCAAACGCACCCACAAATTCTGGCGATCAGCGGCGCAGCCCAATACGAGCAAGTGGTGAGCACGGTACATGAATATCTACCACCCAAACGCAACCACAACCCACTTATTGACTTGGTGCCACCTCAAGGCATCAAACTCACACCGCGCCATTACGCCTATTTGAAAATATCCGAAGGCTGCAACCACCGCTGCTCGTTTTGCAAAATCCCCGCCATGCGAGGCGACTTGGTTAGCCGCCCAATAGGTGAGGTGATGGACGAAGCCGAACGCTTGGTCAAGGCCGGCGTAAAAGAGTTGCTGGTGATCTCGCAAGACACCTCCGCTTACGGTGTAGACGTGAAATACCGCACGGGCTTTTGGCAAGGACAGCCACTCAAAACCAACATGAAAACCCTGTGCGAAGCATTGGGCACACTCGGCGTGTGGGTGCGCTTGCACTATGTATATCCGTATCCGCATGTGGATGACATTATTCCGCTGATGGCGGCGGGCAAAATTTTGCCGTATCTCGACATCCCCTTTCAGCACGCATCCCCTACTATCCTGAAAGCCATGAAACGCCCAGCACATCAAGAAAAAACACTGGCACGCATACAGTCATGGCGTGAAATTTGCCCTGACATTACGCTACGCTCAACATTTGTTGTCGGCTTTCCGGGGGAAACTGAACAGGACTTTCAAATGCTGCTTGACTGGCTGCAAGAGGCACAGCTCGACCACGTGGGCTGCTTCCAATTCTCGCCCGTAGATGGCATAGCCGCAAATGATTTGCCGAATCAGGTAGATGCTGCGGTGAAACAGGCGCGTTGGGAGTGTTTTATGGAAACAGCACAACGTATTTCCGCAGCCAAAATGGCAAAAAAAATTGGCACTGAAATTGACGTATTGATTGATGAAATAAACGACGAAGGCGCAGTAGGTAGAAGCTGCGCAGACGCACCAGAAATTGATGGCTCCGTTTTCTTGAATAATGAACTAAGTGGATCAGCGCAGCTAAAACCCGGCCAAATTGTGCGTGCCTTGGTAGATGAGGCCGATGAGTACGACCTATGGGCAACTGTAATCTAATAATCGAACCCGTTCATGGTGCGCTTGTCAAACCATAAACGGGCGTGGACTAGCAGCACTACCGCTTGCGTAGCAAGCCACCACCACGCGGGGTACTTGGCGAATCCACCTCCATGGAAAGCTGAGTCCCCGCACCGCCTTTATCTACGCTCAGTTTAATCATCAAACGCAGATCATTGGGTGAGTCAGCATGCGCAATGGCATCTTCATACGTAATTTCACCTGCTTCATACAAAACGTTTAGTGCCTGATCGAAAGTTTGCATGCCTAGCTCTGTAGATTTCCGCATTAAATCTTTGAGCTGGTGAATATCACCTTTACGAATCAAGTCTGCCACGAGCGGCGAGTTCAGCAACACCTCCACCACTGAGCGGCGACCACTGCCATCTTTTGTTGGCACCAACTGTTGCGCCACAATCGCCTTCAAATTGAGCGAGAGATCCATCCATAGCTGCACATGCATATCGGCAGGAAAAAAGTGAATAATGCGATCCAATGCTTGGTTTGCGTTATTTGCGTGCAGCGTACACAAACACAAGTGGCCTGTTTCAGCAAAGGCAATTGCGTGGTTCATTGTCTCACGCGAGCGCACCTCGCCAATCAAAATCACATCTGGTGCCTGCCGCAATGTGTTTTTTAATGCCGACTCAAACGATTCGGTATCAATACCTACTTCACGCTGTGTGACGATGCAGCCTTGGTGCTGGTGAATAAATTCGACAGGGTCTTCAATACTGATGATGTGCCCTTTCGAGTTCTGATTGCGGTAACCCAGCATAGCCGCCAACGAGGTCGATTTCCCTACACCCGTTGCCCCTACGAAGATCACCAGCCCGCGTTTGAGCATCGCCAGTTCGCTAACGATCTTCGGCAAACCGAGGTCTTCTATTTTTGGAATCGTCAGCTCAATACGCCGCAATACGGCACCCATTAAATTGCGCTGAAAAAAAGCATTGGCACGAAAACGGCCGATACCGCGCGCAGAAATGGCAAAGTTAAGCTCCTGCCTAGCCAGAAATTCATCGCGCTGTTTTTCGTTCATTAAGCCCAGCACAATTTCGCGTGTTTGCTCTGGCGAGAGTGCAGTTTTGCTCACAGGCTCTATGCTGCCATTGAGCTTAATAGACGGCGGCACACCGGCTGTTAAAAATAAGTCTGAAGCACCCTTTTCAACCATCAATTCCAGTAGTTTATTGATGTCCATTTTCCGTTCCTATAAGAGATACACCAATTAAAAAAACATCTCAGAAGTTATCAGGCATTTTGGCTTTTTCTCGTGCCACTTCGCGCGTAATGGTGCCTTTGGCGACCAAATTCGTTAAGCATTGATCTAGCGTTTGCATGCCAATAGAGCCACCAGTTTGAATAGCAGAATACATTTGTGCAATTTTATCTTCGCGGATCAAATTGCGAATCGCGGCTGTGCCGCGCATAATTTCGTGCGCAGCCACACGGCCGCCCCCCGCTTTTTTCAACAGCGTTTGTGAAATAACAGCTTGCATCGACTCCGACAACATCGAGCGAACCATTGATTTTTCTTGCGCGGGAAACACGTCAACCACGCGGTCAATCGTTTTGGCCGCAGAGGTGGTATGCAATGTGCCAAACACTAAGTGACCGGTTTCAGCGGCGGTAAGTGCAAGGCGGATTGTCTCCAAGTCACGCAACTCACCCACCAGAATAATGTCAGGGTCTTCACGCAAAGCAGAACGCAAAGCGTCAGCAAAGCTGTGCGTATCGCGGTGTACTTCACGTTGGTTGACTAAGCATTTTTTGCTTTGATGCACAAATTCAATCGGGTCTTCAATGGTCAGTATGTGTTCATATTTATTGTCATTTATGTAGTCGATCATCGCGGCCAGCGTGGTTGATTTACCTGAGCCGGTAGGGCCTGTCACCAATATGAGTCCACGGGGCGTTTTACTGATATCCCTGAAGACTTCGCCCATCCCTAGGTCTTCCATGCTCAACACTTTCGAGGGAATAGTACGAAAAACCGCACCTGAACCACGATTTTGGTTAAATGCATTCACACGAAAGCGCGCCACACCCGGCACTTCAAAAGAAAAATCCGTCTCCCAATGCTCTTCGTAATCTTTGCGCTGCTTATCATTCATAATGTCGTAAATCAGGCCATGCACTTCTCTGTGCTCCATGGCAGGCAAATTGATACGACGCACATCGCCATCTACCCGTATCATGGGCGGCAGCCCAGCGGAAAGGTGTAAATCAGAAGCGCCTTGTTTTGCACTGAAAGCCAGCAACTCTGTAATATCCATGCAAAAATCCGTAGTAGTTGTCGAATTTGAATGCTGCAATAACCTGCGGACTCACACCAGCCTGCGATACAACACCCATGAGCAATCTTTTTTCTAACACGGTCGCGCTACGCGAACGCATACAGCGAGCGGCACAAGAGTGCGAGCGCGATGCCACAGCTATCATTGTAGTCGCAGTCAGTAAAACACACGATGCCAACGCCATTGCCGCCGCCTACCAACAAGGTTTCACGCACATTGGTGAAAACTATGTACAAGAGGCTGCCGGTAAAGTAGCACAATTGGCCTCCCTGCCGCTCATTTGGCACCTCCTTGGCCCGCTACAGGCAAACAAAACCCGTTGGGTCGCGGAACACTGCCATTGGCTGCATAGCTTGGATCGCCTGAGCATAGCCAAACGCTTGCACACACAACGCCCTGCCCAATTACCACCACTAAACGTCTGTTTGCAGGTCAATATTGATGGCGAAACCAGCAAAGCAGGGCTGCCAATAGCCGACGTGTGCGATTTCACGAGCACATTGCTGAAGCTCGACCGCCTTGCTATACGGGGGTTGATGGTGATCCCAAAACCCAAACAGCCAGCAGCGCAAACGCTGGTAGCATTTCAGCGTGCAGCGGCCTGTCTGCGCACATTGCAGGCGCAATTTCCCTCTCTGCCGCTGGATACGCTCTCAATGGGCATGTCGGCAGACTTAGAGCTTGCTATTGCCGCTGGCAGCACAATGCTGCGCGTGGGAACCGACATTTTCGGGGCGCGCCCACAGAAATAGTCCTATCAGACATAATGTCAGCGACTTTCCGGAGCAACACTTATGAGCAATATGTCTACATCAACGCTGGGCTTTATCGGCGCGGGCAATATGGCCAGCAGCTTGATAGACGGCCTTATCCGCCAAGGCCATGCCCCGCAGTCGATCATTGCATCGACTCGCCATGCAACAACACAGGACGCTCTGCATAAACGCTTCCATATATTAGCAACACGCGACAATCACGCCGTAGCGAGCGCAGCGGATATGGTGGTTTTGGCAGTCAAACCACAAATGCTGAAAGCCGTTTTACTGGATATTGCGCCTACGCTGCACATCCACAAACCATTGATTATTTCCGTCGCAGCAGGTATCAGCCTTAACAGCATAGAAACCTGGCTAGGCGGCACGCTGCCCATTGTGCGCTGCATGCCGAACACGCCCGCGCAAGTGTTGATGGGGGCAAGCGGCTTATACGCCAATGCCCATGTGAGCGCAGCGCAACGTGTGCAAACACAGGCTATTCTGGAGGCCGTAGGGCTGGCGGTATGGCTTGATACAGAAGCGCAAATAGACGCAGTGACAGCAGTATCCGGTAGCGGACCCGCCTATTTTTTCCTATTGATGGAGGCGATGATCGCCACCGGCATTGAGTTGGGTTTGGCACCTGAAACAGCGCGTGCATTAACACTACAAACCGCACGAGGTGCTGCGCAAATGGCCGTGCAGGCAGATGTTGACCCCGCTACACTGCGCGCACGCGTTACGTCACCTGGCGGCACGACCGCAAGCGCCATCGCTTATTTCGACAGCCACAAGCTACGCGAAACCATCAGCGGTGCGGTACAGGCAGCAGCAGCACGCTCGAAAGAACTGACCGAAACACTGACCTGAAATGCCGTTTTTAGAACCTTGTCAGCAATAACCTCCTGATTTCGCCCTGAGCCTGTTGCAGGACTGTTCATAGTTCGATGCCTTCGACAGGCTCAGAGTGAACCGGTATCAATTTGGGAAGTTATTTTTAATAATATTCTTACTACGGCTTACCACACGCCACATCGACCGGAGTTTTCTGTGAGCACACTGTCACACATTGGCATCATGATTGTACAAACCATCGGCAGCATCTATTTGCTGATGGTGCTTTTGCGTTTTTTACTGCAACTGGCGCGCGCCGATTTTTACAATCCCCTATCACAATCCATTGTCAAAGCCACCAACCCGCTCTTGGTGCCCCTACGCAAAATGATTCCCAGCCTGTTTGGCATAGACATCGCGTGTTTATTGCTGGCGCTCGGCGTGGAGTTCATCACCGTTTACTTAAGCGTACTACTGGCAGGAGGGCTTATTGATCCGCTGCCGGCGCTGCTGTGGAGCGGCCTCGGCATACTGTCCATGACGGTGTATGTGTTCTTTATCTGCATGATTGTGATGATCATTTTGAGCTTTGTCGCGCCTTACAGCCGTCATCCACTGGCCATGCTGGCAGTACAGTTGGTGCGTCCGATTTGCGCACCCTTTCAGCGTTTGATTCCGGCTATCGGCGGCTTTGACCTTTCTCCTATTTTCGTATTTTTGCTGCTGAATATTGCACGCACATTGATCGAAAGAGGCGCAAGTATGGTCGGCGCCATACCGCAGCTTGTGCCAGGACTGCTTGGGTAGCCCACGTGACGTTTTATCGACAGCAAGGCGAAAACTTGCAGCTATTTTGTTTAGTGCAGCCAAAAGCCGCCTGTAATGAGGTTGTCGGAATTCATGAAGACCGCCTCAAAATCCGTATTACTGCGCCACCAACAGAAGGCAAAGCGAACGCCTATCTAATTCGTTTTTTTGCTCATTTTCTTGGCATACCTCGTCCGCATACTAGCGTTCAAACCGGAAAAATTGGAAGGCGTAAAACCGTGTGCATTACCCATCAGCAACAACTGCCGAAGGAATTACAGCTTTTTGATAACACTAGGCAATAAAGGACATGATGAATGACTCTCGCTATCTTTGACCTCGACAACACCTTACTTGCGGGTGATTCCGATAATGCTTGGTGCGAATTTGTTGCAGACTTAGGGCTTGTTGATAGATCCGACTACCTGCAAAAAACCAACGGCTTTTACGCCGATTACTGCCGTGGGGAGCTGGACATTGTCGCCTACCAGCGTTTTATTCTGGCTCCGCTGGTGGGCGTAGAACCCGAGCAACTGTTGCGTTGGCATGCGCAGTTTATGCGCGAAAAAATTGAAGCCATTATCCTGCCCGAAGCGCAGGCGCTAGTGGAGTCTCACCGCACACAAGGCCATACACCTATCATCATCACCGCCACCAACACCTTTATCACAGCACCCATTGCCAAACGCCTTGGCATCGAGCACCTGCTGGCGACACTGCCCGAACAACGCAATGGTTTCTACACGGGCGATGTCACAGGCATCCCTTGTTACCGCGAGGGGAAAGTCGAACGGCTGGCGCTGTGGCTAACCGAGCATCACGAAAACTTGACGGGCAGTTTTTTCTACAGCGACTCGCACAATGACTTGCCCTTGTTAGGGCAGGTGGAGCACCCTGTTGCTGTCGACCCTGATGATCAACTTCGCGCATACGCCACGCAGCACGGCTGGCCAATACTGAGCTTGCGCTGATCCGCCATCACTACAGGAGCCACGATGAAAAGCATTACCAACCTGAAAATAAAAATTTTTGCCGATGGCGCAAGCAAAGACGGCATGCTGTCTATGTATGAGCAGCCCTACGTTAAGGGCTTTACCACCAATCCAAGCCTGATGCGCCAAGCAGGAATCAACGACTACAAAACCTTTGCATTGGATATATTGAAGGCTATTCCAGACCGGCCTATTTCCTTTGAAGTATTCGCTGATGACTTTCCAACAATGGAAAAACAAGCCATGGAAATCGCCGCATGGGGCGACAATGTTTATGTCAAGGTTCCGGTTGCCAACACCCAACGCGACAGCAGTTGTGCGCTGATCAAAAAGCTCGCTGCACAAGGCGTAAAACTGAACGTCACCGCGCTGATGACCTTGACGCAGGTGCGCGACGTAGCCGCCGCGCTCAATCCAAAAGTTCCGAGCCACGTTTCTGTGCTGGCAGGGCGTATTGCAGACACCGGCCGCGACCCCATGCCGATGATGGCCGCTGCCGCCGAGATGCTAAAGCTTATGCCTTCCGCCGAACTGCTATGGGCTGGCACGCGTGAACTGCTGAATATTTTTCAAGCTGATACTTGCGGTTGTCACATTATTACGGCACCCAATGATGTTTTAAAAAAACTGTCACTGGTAGGTCGTGATTTGGATGATTACTCCAATGAGGCCATCGAAATCTTCTATAAAGACGCGCTGGCAGCAGGGTTTGTTTTGTAAGGAGTACCACACTTTTTTCCACGGTTGTCTGCATCATGGCTTTGCCTACGCTAAATTCCAGTCAGCGCGCCGCTGTGCGCTATATCGACGGCCCGCTTTTGGTACTGGCTGGCGCTGGCAGCGGTAAAACGCGCGTTATCACCGAAAAAATTACCTACCTAATCCGCGAGTGCGGCATGCAAGCAAAGCATATCGCAGCGGTGACGTTTACCAACAAAGCCGCTAAAGAAATGAAAGAGCGCGTCGGCAGATTATTAAACAACGAAATACGTGGATTACAGGTATCCACTTTTCACTCTTTGGGTTTGGACATCATTCGCCGTGAACTATCGGCACTCGGCTATAAAAGCGGCTTTTCCATCTTCGATCAGCAGGATGCAACGGCCTTATTGCGCGAGCTATTGATTAAAAGCGGCGATGTTGACAGCGACTATGTGCAACTGGCTCAAAACAGCATTTCCAACTGGAAAAATGATCTTCAAACGCCAGCCGCCTTAATCAGCCGCGCCACCACACAAGGCGAGCTGGGGCTGGCCATATTGTACGAGCGTTATCAGCGCTCATTAAAAGCGTATAACGCGGTGGATTTTGACGATCTAATCACACTGCCCGTACAGTTATTTGAGTCGCAGCCTGATGTGCTTGCGCGCTGGCAGGGCCGTATTCGCTACTTGTTAGTCGACGAATATCAAGACACGAATTTAGGCCAATATCAGTTGGTGCGCTTGTTGGTGGGCAATCGCAGCGGCTTAACTGTAGTGGGCGATGATGACCAATCCATTTACGCTTGGCGCGGTGCGCGGCCTGAAAACTTGTCGCAGTTAAAACACGATTACCGCGACTTAAAACTCATCAAGCTGGAACAAAACTACCGCTCTTGCGGGCGTATTTTGAAAGCAGCGAATCAACTCATCGCCAACAATCCACACGAGTTTGAAAAAGAATTGTGGAGTGAATTGGGCTACGGCGACCCTATCCGCGTGCTGCACTGCGCCCACGAAGAAGCAGAAGCCGAGCGCGTAGCCACTGAAATTCTGGGCGCGCATTTGCAGCGCCGCGAACCGTTCCGTGATTTTGCCGTGCTATACCGAAGCAACCACCAAGCGCGCGCGCTGGAAGGCCATCTAAAAACGCTGCAAATTCCGTACAGCATGACCGGCGGAACTTCATTTTTTTCGCGCACAGAAATCAAAGATTTGATGGCCTATTTTCGCCTGCTGGTGAACCCTGCTGACGACAACGCTTTTCTGCGCATCGTCAATGTGCCGCGCCGCAAAATCGGGCCAGGCACGCTAGAAAAACTGGGGCTATATGCGCAAAGCCGCGATAACAACTTGCTGGCAGTGGTAGATGAAATTGGCCTAGAAAGCATCTTAAAGCCGGAATCACTCGCACACCTGCGTGAATTTTCTGCCTGGCTGAGTGCTGTGCGTGCGCGCTGTGCGAATGAAAGTCCGGTGGATGTCATCAACAGCATGATTGAGGACATTGGCTACGAAGCGTGGTTGGAGCAGCAATCCACTAACAGTCGTGCCGCAGAAAGATGTATGGGCAACGTGCGCTATCTGGCTGAATCACTAGCGCGCTTACTCACCGCCAGCAGTGAGGACGATACCGACAGCACCCGTGACGGCAGTGATTACTTAAAAGACGCTATCAACAAATTAATTTTGCGCGACTTTTTAGAACGTCAAGACGAGGAAGAAGATTTTGACCGCGTGCAACTATTAACGCTGCACGCAGCTAAAGGGCTGGAATTTCCGCACGTATTTATCATGGGCTGGGAGGAGGAAATATTGCCGCACCGCAACAGCATTGAAAGCAACCAGATTGAAGAAGAGCGTCGCTTGGCCTACGTGGGCATCACACGCGCGCAGCGCACGTTAACGCTAACGCTGGCGCAAAAACGCAAGCAATACGGATCCGTCAATGACTGCACGCCTAGTCGCTTTATCGATGAGCTACCAGCGGATGATTTACAACGTGAGGGCGGCGGGCATGCTTTGCCGCCCGAGCAACAAGAAGTCAAAAAACGCGCCGCTTTTGCCGGCATGCTAGGGCAGTTTGATTAAGCTTTCCTAAATATAATTTCTGTTCGCAGCTTTTCACCAAGTCCATACAGGCCGCACAACGTCCTTAATTTGAGCGCGCTTCACCAGCCCAAAGTAACGTCCGTCAAACGACCGCGCACTGACATCGGACATAAGCAAAAACTCCGAATCATCTAACCGATAGTCATTCAATCGGTAGTGCGGCATCGCTCGTCCCGCCAAGTCGGCTTCGCGCGGCAAGCTAAGCGGTAACAACGTGCCATTCACGCGCACACCGTCATCCGCGATAGAAACCACATCACCGCTAACGCCAAACACGCGCTTCATCATGTAACTGTAGCGACCAGGACAAAAACCCGTGCTGATATATTTGCGTTTTCTGGCCTCATCAAAGGTGGCGGCCGGTGATGGACAAAACACCACGTAGCTGCCTTTTTCAAGCTCCGATAGGCTTGCCCAATAAAGACCCAGCGGAATACTGCGCGTGATGTTGATACGTGCGCCAGCAATCCAAAAGATAAAGGCCAGCGTCATGACGATGCAGGCCGCAATGGCAATGCCGTTCGTGATGCGCTTTAAATGCTGGATCATTGTATTGTGGGCATCAGAAAAAAAGGTATCCGTACCGACTCATGCAAATATGAATCACCCACAACACAGTTAAATGCGCAGGATAGTACGCATAAAAAAACCAACGCAACCGAAGTACATGCAGATCAACTTGCGCACAAGCAAAGATAATCGGCAGTGCCGCAAGTGCCCATAGGTTGCGATTAATTATCCATATGGAAATGCATGTCACGACGACAAACAGAAAACCTATCCACGTCGGCTTTTTGCAATACCACCAAAAAGCCAAACCAAGAGCCAAAACAGGCCACCAAAACTCAACTGAACTGCCTCCAATCACAAAAACGAAAAGCGCCGCCGCATAATAATAAACACACTTATCTTTGTTGCCTCGCTCAATCAAATACATGGTCATGGCAACAACCAACAGCGCAAACATAATATTGAGCGGCCACCAGCCCCACGCCAGACGGTTTAGCGCAATAAATGCGGGAGATGCCAACAGACCCGACATCAACAACCGCTTCATGATGCGCCCGTAAACTCCTCTAGCCAACGCACTGGGACGCGCTAGGTTGTACGCCAATACAAAAACAAAAAGCGGAAGTGTTAGACGACCAGCTTCAAACAGAAAAGGCAGTTTTTCATTAAACAGGTATTTATTGATGTGGTCGCCTGTCATAAGCAACAGCGCAATCCATTTCAGCGCCTCGATGCTACCATCAGGCACAAATAGTGACCGCACACAATCACCGGCCTGGGCGTTTTTGTCTGCGCGTGCCCCCTCATGTACATTAGGGGGCATCTAGGCAAACCCCGTTTATAGGCGACCTACTCTCTGCCTGTAATAAGCCTTCGCGGCACATAGCCTGTGCTCCTCCATGAAGAAAGCTGTTGTGTTGCCGGTGCTGCTGCCGTTATTTTCTCCTCCTCTTGTAACACAGCTGTCGGCTTTGTCTGCTCGAGGGAAGCAGGCTTATCTTTGTTAGGGTTTGTGATGTCATGCGTCACCAAGCGCACCTCTAGCCAATCGGCCCACTTGGCTGAGTTTACGATTAAATCTGCGCGATATCGGGCGTTGTAGAACGGCGTGCGTGAATGGTAATTCGCAGCACGCGTCCAGAGATCACCTTTATCATTGCGAATGTGTCCACGCAACCGCCATGCAGCCAAGTCAAAGGAATAACAACCGGCTTGTGCAACGTCACTAGCGGTAATGCCATACTTGGCCAAACTGCTTAAATAACTTGTGTTGAATTGCATCATACCGACATCGTATGTGCCGTTTGAGTTCTGAACCCACTGGCCAGGCTTGCCCCCCTCTTTTTCAGCCACGGCCAAAATAATGTTTGCAGGTACGCTGTATTTCACTGCGGCATAAATCGAACATACAACGCTTTCTTGCATTTGTGGGGAAAAATCCGTAAACAACATAGCATCCCTCCGGCTTCAGTTGCCTCCTACGTTTTTTTTGTCACAATGCGCCGCCAAAAATAACGGAGTATCTTGATCACATCCTGATAGCCTAATTTCTGCGGCTTTAGCTTTTTTACCGCCGCTTGTTGCGCGCGCTGTTTCGGTCGCCCTTGCTTACCCTCTACGCCATCACCGGCATCTGCACGCCGCCCTTTAACACCGGCAGCCGCCCCCTTAGCAAGGGTCGATTTATGCTCTTTAGTGCCTTTCACTTGTTTAACAGACGCGCCCCCTGTGCCCGACGGAGCCTGACCGCCAGCCGCTGACGGCACCGTTTTCGCCTCTACACCCTTAGCATTTGATGCCTTGTCGCCTGAGGGTTTGTCACCAGACTTTTTAGCAGATGTGCCGGAGTCACCCGCAGAACCCGCAGAACCCGCAGAACCCGCAGAACCCGCAGAACCCGCAGAACCCGCAGAACCCGCAGAACCCGCAGAACCCGCAGAACCC
>JAYVJM010000099.1:0-18092 GCA_043769275.1 Cellvibrionales bacterium
GGTTCACTTGCGTTACGGCCTGCATCTTTGTCGTTTAGGAACTCACGACCCTTGATTGCTCAAGCGCCGCTCCTGCGTACTACCAAGGCGTATGGACAATTCCTTGGGCGGGACTTGAACCCGCTAGCTTTGTTGCTGTTACTGCGAACTGTTGCGCCCATAACAAACACCGCTTTGGCGACTGATATATGGTGTCCAGACACAGCGCTGCGCAGCAAAAGCCCACCCGCAACAAGACACAGAGCACCAACCAGCCATTGCGTGAGAATAATGGCGTAGTAACACAGCTTTTGTGTGTGTACATCCGTCACGGCGCGCTCCCTTAGTGCCGCGCCATTAAGCCACGGCTGTAAAGTATCCATCGCCAGCACATGCTGCACAAATTGCCAGTTGGTTTGAAAATCCACAAGATTTCCATAGGCCACAAGACAGGCAAAAATGCCAATAGAAATAGCCAGCACGCTTTTTGACAGTCTCAGCGCAATAGGAAGTACGTTTTCTTGAGTGATCATATCGGCCCCTCTGATGGTCGGCGGCCATTGTAAACCTTGCAATATTGCGGGCTTGGGGCTTTGGCTATACACTCAAGAGAAACGTGAGCGTATTGGATGGATGCCTTGTCAAACAGCGCTAACACTATCTTGATTTACCGTCTTATGAGCCACACTCTATGAGCAGCATTCCTGTTAGCGGCCTTGCGCGTCGGTTGGTTTCCGATGGTCTGCTCAGTGCAGAACAGGCACAAAGTGCTTTGCTGGAATCGCGTAAGGCAAAAACATCCCTTGCTCGCTGGTTAGTAGAGCACAAAGTAGTACAAGCAAACGCCATGGCAATTTCCGCAATGGAAGAGTTTGGCGTGCCACTGTATGACGTTGCTGCACACAGCGTGCAGCAAATGCCCAAAAATATCGTAAAACGAGAGTTGGTCACTAAATACCAAGTGCTGCCACTGTTTTCACGCGGCAATCGCCTGTTTCTCGGCATGGCGGATCCCACAGATTTGCGTGCGCTGGACGACATTAAATTTCAAACAGGCCTTAATGCCGATGCTGTGCTGGTACAGCAGGACCAACTTGCTATCGCGATTGACAAATACCTGAATGATAGCGAGGAAGATGCCGGCAGGGCGTTTGCCAATCTTGATGATGAGTTTGACCTAGATGTTGAGTTGGTCGACGAAGAAGCGGCAGGCAAGCAAGATGCCGCAGGTGATGGCGCAGATGAAGCGCCCATTGTGCGTTTCGTCAACAAAGTATTGCTAGATGCCATTAAGGGCGGCGCATCCGATATTCACTTCGAGCCCTATGAAAAAGCGTACCGTATCCGTTTCCGCACAGACGGCGTGCTTGCCGAAGTCGCTCGCCCGCCGTTGGCTTTAGGGCCTCGGCTGTCTGCGCGGCTCAAGGTTATGTCAAAGATGGACATCTCCGAGCGGCGTATACCGCAAGATGGCCGGATCAAAATGAAGCTATCGAAAACAAAAGCCATTGATTTTCGCGTCAACACGTTACCCACTCTGTGGGGTGAAAAAGTGGTTATGCGTATTCTTGACCCCAGCAGCGCCCAAATGGGTATTGATGCTCTAGGTTATGAAGAATACCAAAAAGACATGTACATGAAGGCACTAAATCAGCCGCAGGGTATGATTTTGGTCACAGGGCCTACCGGCTCCGGTAAAACCGTATCACTGTACACTGGCCTCAATATTCTCAATACGGTCGAGCGCAATATTTCCACAGCGGAAGATCCTGTGGAAATTAACCTTGAAGGCATTAACCAGGTGAACGTCAACGCGCGTATCGGTTTGGGCTTTACAGAAGCGCTACGTGCTTTTCTGCGACAAGACCCTGATGTCATTATGGTGGGCGAAATCCGCGACCTAGAAACCGCTAGCATCGCCATTAAAGCCGCACAAACCGGTCACATGGTGCTGTCTACTTTGCACACAAACTCTGCCCCAGAAACCCTGACGCGCTTAATGAATATGGGCGTGGCGGCGTTTAACCTCGCCACCACGGTGAACTTAATCATCGCCCAGCGTTTGGCGCGGCGTTTGTGTCCGACCTGCAAAAAACCTGCCACAGACGTTCCAGACACCATACTGCAAGAAGAGGGTTTGTTTGATTGCGGCATCCCTCGCGCCGATATTAAGCTGTTTCATCCGGTCGGTTGCCCTGCTTGCAATAAAGGCTACAAGGGTCGGTTGGGTATCTATGAAGTCGTACGCATAACGCCTGCACTATCACGGATTATAATGGAAGAGGGTAATGCCATTGAGATTGCCGCGGCAGCCAAAGCCGAAGGCTTCTATGATTTACGCAGTTCTGGGTTGCGTAAAGCAGCATGGGGGCTCACCAGTCTCGAAGAAGTGAACCGTGTCACTAAAGAATAAACCCAAGAGTCAGCAGGGGATAAGCGATGGCTACTATACCAACAACAAAAAGCAGTAAGGTCGCCAAAAGCAAAACACCGCTCAAGCCGGCCGCTAAAATACCCGATGTGTTTGTTTGGTCTGGTAAAAACGCCAAAGGTCAGCTTCTTCGCGGGGAAATACGGGGCGGCACGCTCGCCGCAGCGCGCTTGCATGTGCGCAAACAAGGCATCAACAGACCGTCAATCAAGAAAAAACCAACACCCAGCGGCAAGGCTATACAGCCTAGCGATATTGCCATCTTTATCCGTCAGTTAGCGACGATGATGAAAGCCGGCGTGCCGCTGGTGCAGTCATTTGAGCTGGTAGCGGAGGGGCTGGACAACGCACGCGCAGTCAAAATGGTGCTGGATATCCGCGACGAAGTGTCTGGCGGTGGCAGTTTTGCCGGCGGCCTGCGTAAATACCCACAATATTTTGACGACCTCGTCTGCAGCTTGGTGGAATCAGGCGAACAGTCCGGCGCACTGGAAACCATGCTGGAACGTATTGCTATTTATAAAGAAAAAACAGAAGCATTGAAAAAGAAAATCAAAAAAGCGCTGACATATCCTATTGCCGTTGTGGCGGTGGCCATTATCGTTACCGGCGTTCTGCTGATTAAGGTGGTGCCCATCTTTGCGACCACCTTTGAGTCATTTGGTGCGCGCCTTCCCACATTTACACTATTTGTATTAGGCCTGTCAGACGGTGCGAAAGCCTATTGGATGCCTGCACTTGGCGTGGCTGTCGCTGCGTCGTTCGCCTTCAAAAATGCCAAACAAAAATCGGAAGCTTTTCGCGACAGCCTAGACCGACTGACATTAAAGCTGCCTGTCGTTGGCATGATCGTCAACGAAGCCATTATCGCCCGTATCTCGCGCACTTTATCGACCACATTCTCTGCCGGCGTACCCTTGGTAGATGCTTTAACCTCGGTATCAGGAGCTGCCGGCAATGTCGTTTATCGAAATGTGATTAATCGCGTGCGTGATGATGTGACCGCCGGCACCCCGATCAACGTTGCTTTCCGCGCTACCGGCATTTTTCCAAACCTGTTGATACAAATGGCGGCCATTGGTGAAGAGTCTGGCGCACTGGATTCCATGTTGGAGAAAGTAGCCAATCATTACGAGGTGGAAGTTGACAACAAAGTAGATAACCTAACTGCCTTGCTTGAACCGCTGATTATGTCTGTTTTGGGTGTTTTGGTGGGTGGCTTGTTGATCGCCATGTACCTACCTATATTCCAGTTAGGGTCTGTGGTTTGATATTTTTACAGCAGATTTTTGCACAATATGCTTGGGTTTTTTGTGCGTTGGTGGCGTTGCTTGGGCTAATGGTCGGCAGCTTTCTGAACGTAGTTTGTTTGCGTCTGCCCCAGATGATGGAGCGCGATTGGCATGCGCAATGTCGCCACCTGCTGGCGATCAATGAGGAGTTGCCCGCGCAGGCTCCGTTTAATCTGGCGTTTCCCGCTTCGCACTGCCCGCACTGCCAACACAAAATACGCGCGTGGGAAAATATTCCCGTAGCCAGCTTTATCGCCTTGCGTGGACGCTGCTCGGGTTGCAGCAAGCCAATATCAGTGCGCTATCCCCTCGTTGAGGGACTCTGTGGTGTGCTGAGTTTTATTGTGGCATGGCATTTTGGTGTCGGTTGGTCGTGCCTAGCTGCGCTGGGGCTAACGTGGGCATTGCTCGCGCTGGCAGTGATTGATATTGACACCCAACTGTTACCCGACGACATCACTTTACCCCTGTTGTGGGCAGGCTTATTGATTGCCGCAGCGGGTGCGCTATTTACGCCTCTGCCGTCTGCTGTGTGGGGTGCCACGGCCGGCTATCTGATTCTCTGGGTTATTTACCAACTGTTTAAACTGATTACTGGCCGTGAAGGCATGGGTTATGGGGACTTCAAGCTGCTCGCTGCACTGGGTGCATGGCTCGGTTGGCAAGCCCTGCCCGTGATTGTTTTGCTGTCATCGCTAGTAGGGGCGCTGGTTGGGGTGAGCATGATTCTGCTGCGAGGACGTGACCGACAACTGCCTATTCCATTTGGCCCTTACCTTGCCGTTGCAGGGTGGATCAGCTTGCTATGGGGAGAGCCAATCATGCAATGGTATTTGGTCGCCAGTGGTATCTAATCTGCGTCACATCAACCACCAATAAAAAGCATTTACATGTCTGAATTTATAGTTGGATTAACCGGCGGTATTGGCAGCGGTAAAACCGCTGTCTCTGATTATTTTTCCGCACTGGGCGTTGCGGTGGTGGATGCCGATGTCTGTGCGCGCCTAGTTGTAGAGCCAGCGCGTCCGGCACTGGCACAGATAGCCGAACACTTTGGTGATGCCGTAATGCAGGCTGATGGATATCTCAATCGCGCCGCCTTACGCGCCATTGTTTTTAAAGACCGTGTCGCGCGGCGTTGGCTGGAAAAATTGCTGCACCCATTAATTTTTGAAGAGATACGGGCGCAGTTGCAGGGGGCAACGAGCACCTATACGCTGCTGGTGTCGCCGTTATTGGTCGAGGCAGGGCAGAACACACTCTGTCAGCGCATTTTGGTGGTGGATGCGCCGGAAACCGCACAAATAGAACGCAGCATGGTGCGCGACGGCAACTCAGCTGAGCAAATTAAAGCCATCATGGCCACGCAAGCGGCGCGAGAAGAGCGGCTAGCACATGCCGATGATGTGATCAGCAATGACGGCGACATGCAGACACTAAAAGATAAAGTCAGTACCTTGCATCTGTTTTATTTGCAATTAAGCCACTGCAGTTTGCAGGCATAAGATTTGAGAGAGGCCAGCCCGCTGCCATCGGCCAGATTCATCCATACTGGCGGCAGATAGTCTTTCCAGTTATTTGCAGCAGAATCCGTGTGCGTAGGCAGAAACGCCTGCGCTTTACCGTCGCGCGTATCGACCACCATATAACCCTGCTGAAACCGTAAACTGGCCGAATAAAAACGCAGGTTTTTGTTGTCAGCAAAGGTAGCGTGTTGTTCCGGTGTGAGCTGCTTTATATCCGCCGCCGGCATGCCATCGGCGACGATATGCGGCAGATAGTTTGTGTAAGGCACGTAGTTTTCGGCAGACATCTGCACACGCTTTCCGACCATGCCCCATGTCATGCTGATCGTTTTTGCGTCTTTGTCCGGCAAATTAACTGCCAGCCACAATGGCCAGCGGCCTTGCAAAATAGGGGCATCGGCTATTTTTATAGATTCGGACTCAAAATCTATTGCGTTGACCGTGGCGTATTCACCAGCGGCATATACCACCGCGATGGGGCGGGTTTGCCACACCGCCCACATGCCGCCTGCAATACAGGCCGCTTGCAGCAGCGCGATGGCCGATAGATCAAAACGCAGACTGGCTTTACCCAAGCGGTAAACACACAGCGTCAAAAGCGGGCCGATAATAAAATCCACGCCCGCAATCAGCTTCACTCCTTCCAGTCCGCCGTCGTACTGAAACAGAAAGCCCGGGTACCATAAAAAATAAATAATCGCGGCCAATATTAAAAACAGCAGCAGGCTGATAAAAAGATGAACACCAAAGGCTTGCCAGCGATTCTGTGCTTTAGGAAGCATAAAAAATACTCATTGTTGTGGATGCGTTGTTGTGGATTCGTTGTTGTTCGCTTGGCTTTTTTACCACCATGCAGAAATAGCGGCAATACCTTGCGCGCCGTATTTTTGTGCATTGATGATGTCTTTTTCCATCAAGCCCCCCAGCGCAAAAACAGGCACCGGACTTTGTGCGGCCAGCGTCGCAAAAGCCTTCCAGCCCAACGTGGGCGCGCTAGGGTGCGTCGCTGTTTTTTGCACGGGCGACAGCAGCACATAGTCCGCACCGATATTGATGGCCTGCTGTAACTCTGCCGCATTATGGCAAGAGACACCCAGTAAAACATGGTTGACAGGGCGATGGGTACAGGCGAACAAATGATTTGCACTGAGATGCAAGCCGTCTGCTCCGCTCAGCGCACATTCAGCACCGGCATTGAGCAGCAGCTTTGCCTCCAAGGCATGGCAGCACTCGCGCATCTGCTCGGCTAATTTTTGATAGTTTGTGGCAGAAAGCGCGTGCGCACGTAACATAACAAGCTGAATGTTGTGTTTTTGGATGGCTGTCTGAGTGCGCTGGACGCACTCTGCATTGTCGGAAAATTCGCCCGTAATCAATAAACGGGCAGGCAGCTGCAAGGCCGTAATAATGCCGCGATTGGCAGCAGGAAAATCGAACAAATGCAGATCATTTGTATTGATCCATAAAAAGTCTTGTCCCTCACAAGACTGCGGCGCGCCAGAGAACCGCCTCACCCGCCACACGTCCAGCAGCACGGTTTTTTCAGGGTTGTTTTTGGTTTCAGGATAGACAAATGGAATCTGGATTAACGGCTCGGCAGCCTCAATATACAGCGCCAATTCTTCTTGGATTTCACGCTGTAAGGCAGCTAAAACAGTTTCGCCTTTTTCAACCTTTCCGCCAGGAAACTCCCAAAACCCACCTAAATGCAGATGGTTTGGGCGTTTGGCGATCAGTATTTCGCCTGCGGGGTTTTCAATAACGGCAACAGCAACGTGGACGGTTTTCATGGCGGAAAGTGCATTGTTAGATAGGGCGATTGATAACCCCGTCCTTAACTGCGGTAATCGGCGTTGATGGAAACATACTCGTGCGAAAAATCGCAGGTCCACACAGTTTCCGATGCTGCGCCACGTCCTAACTCCACGCGAATAACAATGTTTTCTGGTGCCATCGCCGCCTGCCCCTGTTCTTCTGTGTAGGTATCGGCACGGCCGCCGTGTGCGACGATTTGCGCATCGTTCAGAAAAATATTCACGGTTTCCGTCTTGAGATTGTTGATCCCGCTGCGGCCGATGGCCGCCAATACGCGTCCCCAGTTTGGGTCGCTGGCAAACAACGCCGTTTTCACCAGCGGCGACTCCGCAATTGCGTAAGCTGCTTTTAAACACTCTGCGTTATCGGCGCCGCCGTTAACTTCCACCGTAATAAATTTGGTGGCACCTTCGCCGTCGCGCACAATCAATTGCGCCAACTCAACAAACACCTGCTCTACAGCCTGCGCAAAAAACGGCCAGTGTTGTGCGTCGGCAGGCGACAGGACACAGCCTGATGCGCCCGTTGCGGCCAACAGACAAGAATCGTTCGTGGACGTGTCGCCGTCGATGGTAATCCGGTTAAAAGATTTATTAGCCGCAGCGGCCAGTAGAGGCTGTAAGTCGCGCTGTGCAACAGCAGCATCGGTGGCGACAAACGCCAGCAGCGTTGCCATATTGGGTTTAATCATGCCCGCACCTTTGCAGATGCCGGTGAGCGTGACCGTTTTGCCATTGATGTTTAACTGTTTCGACACACCTTTAGGCCGTGTATCGGTGGTCATAATACCTTCGGCGGCGTGCAGCCAATTGTCGGCTTTGAGATCGCTTAATGCTAAAGGCAAACCGGCCAGCAGTTTAGGCATGGGCAGCGGCTCGCCAATCACGCCGGTGGAAAAGGGCAATACTTGTTCAGCTTTCACACCGGCCAGTTTGGCTAGTGCGGTGCAGCTATCCGAAGCATCTAGCAAACCCTGCGCGCCCGTGCCAGCATTGGCGCAGCCGGTGTTGACCAGCCAGTAGCGGCAAGGCTGTGCGGCCAGATGTTTGCGCGAAAGCACAACAGGCGCGGCGCAAAAAGCGTTTTGGGTAAATACAGCGGCCACGCTGCTGTTTTCCGCCAGCTCAAACACCACTAAATCTTTGCGATTGGCTTTGCGAATGCCGGCCTCGGCTACGCCCACACGCACGCCTGCAACGGGAAACAAAGTAGATAGATTGTCGTTGCCGGTTGCCATTTTGTACCTCGTGGTTATTTATGGGCACGCTGATGTAAGCAAACCCGTTCATGGTTCGACAAGCTCACCACGAACGGAGTCAGCCCGTTCGCAGTTGAGCGGAATCAGCCCGTTCGCCCTGAGCTTGTCGAAGGACGGCCTGCGGATGAGAACCAGTACTAAACCAGCATCCCGTGACACTGCTTGTATTTTTTGCCCGATCCGCACGGGCAAGCTTCGTTGCGCCCGACTTTTGCCGTATCCCGCACAAACGGAGCCGCCAGTGTTTCCATAGCACGCTCATCGCCTTCTGCCTGATCGTGCAGGGCGGAAATGGAAGCATGCTGCAATTGCAGTTGCATATTTTCTTGTTGGGCGCGCTGCTGTGCTTCTGCCGCTTCCACTTCTTCGCGTGAAGCAACCTGAATGCGGAACAGCGTGCGAACAACCTCGCCTTTGATGCTGTCGAGCAGCACGCGAAACAAGGCAAAAGATTCGCGCTTGAATTCCTGTTTAGGGTTTTGCTGGGCATACGCACGCAAATTGATGCCCTGACGCAGGTGATCCATATTGGCTAGATGGTCTTTCCATAAATTATCCAGCACTTGCAGCATGATCATTTTTTCGACGTGCCGCATCATGTCTTCCATGCCTTCGCATTTTTTGGCATACTGTGTATCTGCGGCTTCATGCACACGGGTGCGCAGCGTGTCTTCTGGCAGGTTAACGTCCTGTTCCAGCCATTGCTGAAGCGGCAGAGCCAGATCAAACTCTGTTAATAGCGCCTGTTCCAGCCCCGCTAAGTCCCACTGCTCAATAAAACTCTGTGCCGGCACATACTGGTTGATGACTTGCTGTACCACGTCGGTGCGAATAGCGGCGATGATGTCGGAAATGTCGTCGGCTTCGAGTATTTCGTTACGCTGCTGATAAATCACATGGCGCTGATCATTGGCGATATTGTCGTATTCCAGCAATTGCTTGCGGATATCGAAATTGCGCCCCTCGACTTTGCGCTGCGCTTTTTCAATGGAGTTAGTCACCATGCGATGCTCAATGGCCTCTCCCTTTTCCATGCCCAGCGCTTGCATAATGCCTTTGACGCGCTCGGAGGCAAAAATGCGCATCAAGTCATCTTCCAGCGACAGGTAAAAGCGCGACAACCCCGGGTCGCCCTGACGGCCAGAGCGACCGCGCAATTGGTTGTCTATGCGGCGTGATTCGTGGCGTTCTGTACCCAAAATGTGCAGGCCGCCGGCAGCAATAACTGTCGCGTGTCGCTGCTGCCATTCTGCCTTGATGGTGTCGATCTGTTGTTCGCTGGGGTTGGGCAGTGCGTGAACTTCCGCCTCCCAGTTGCCGCCCAGCACGATGTCGGTGCCGCGACCGGCCATATTGGTGGCGATGGTCACGGTGGCAGGACGCCCTGCCTGCGCGATAATTTCCGCCTCTTGTGCGTGGAACTTGGCGTTGAGAACACGGTGTTTGATGCCCGCTTTGTTGAGGCGGCGCGACATTTCTTCCGATGTTTCCACCGTGGCAGTGCCAACTAGCACCGGCGCGTTTTGTGCGACGTAGGCTTTAACGTCTTCTATAATCGCCTCGTATTTTTCTTCGCGGCTGAGATAAACCACATCCTCTAAATCTTTGCGCGCCAGTGTTTTATTGGTTGGAATCACTACCACATCAAGGCCATAAATTTGCCGAAATTCAGCGGCTTCGGTGTCTGCCGTGCCGGTCATGCCAGCCAGCTTGCCGTACAGCCGGAAATAGTTTTGAAAGGTAGTGGATGCCAGCGTCTGGCTTTCGCTCTGAATTTCTACTCCCTCTTTGGCTTCCAGTGCTTGATGCAAGCCTTCCGATAAACGGCGGCCAGCCATCGTGCGGCCGGTGTGTTCATCAATTAACACCACTTGTTTATTTTGCACGATGTATTCCACGTCGCGGTGAAACAACGTGTGGGCGCGCAATGCGGCGTGAATGTGGTGCAGTAAGCTCAGATTGGCGACAGCATAGAGGCTGTCATTGACATCCAGTACGCCCTCTTCAATTAAAAGCTGCTCGATCAATTGGTGGCCGTCTTCGGTCAAATCGGCCTGCCGTTGTTTTTCATCGAGCGTGTAATGCGCCCGTAGGTGGTCGGGCAACGGCGGATCGTTTGGCTCGGTTTCAGGCTGTCTTTTGAGTTGCGGGATCAGCTTGTTAATGCGTTTATACAGATCGGAACTGTTTTCGGCGGCACCGGAAATAATCAGCGGCGTGCGCGCTTCGTCGATAAGAATGGAGTCCACCTCGTCGACGATAGCAAAGGCCATACCGCGCTGGGTTTTATCTTCCTTGTGCTGCGCCATGTTGTCGCGCAGATAATCGAAGCCGTATTCGTTATTGGTGCCGTAGGTGATGTCCGCCGCATAAGCCTCGCGTTTGGTTTCGCTGTCTTGATTTGACAGGACAACGCCCACGCTCAACCCCAGCTTTTCATAAACAGGACGCATCCAGTTGGCATCGCGGCTGGCCAGATAGTCGTTGACCGTCACCACATGCACGCCTTTGGCGGGCAAGGCATTCAGGTAGACCGGCAAGGTCGCCACAAGCGTTTTGCCTTCGCCGGTGCGCATTTCGGCAATTTTGCCTTGATGTAACACCATGCCGCCGACCATCTGCATATCAAAATGGCGCAAGCCGAGCGTGCGTTTGGCCGCCTCGCGCACACTGGCAAAGGCCTCCGGCAGCAGATCATCCAGTGTTTCACCTTTACTCAGACGCTCCCGAAATAAAGGCGTTTTGGCCAGCAGCTCTTCATCGCTCAATGCTTGCCATTGCGGCTCCAGTGCATTGATGCGCGCCACGACTTTACGCAAACGCTTTAATTCCCTTTCATTTTTACTGCCAAAAACCTTCTTAAGAACGCTGCCGATCATGTTGTGCCTGTGAGTGCGCCGAGCGCGCTGTGTCTATAAAGATCAGCGATGATAGCCGCAAGTGCTGAGAAAATCTGTAGGGCAGTCAGGGTTGCGCCTTCCAGGAAGTCGTCTTTGAGTCATTATAAGCTGTCGTTTATTGTGCCAGTTTTCCTTGCTGATGTTACGCAGCAATTGCAATCAGTACCCCTCTCTCCAGCCCTTCTCCCACAAGGGGAGAGAGGTTTTAGCACGGCCTCGCGTAACACGATCTCCTTAAATACAAGCGGAAATGGTGATGCAAGGGTGGTCTGGGGTATTCCGCACTAAAAAGCTCGGGCTTATTGTTGACTTGTTTAGTGGGTTATTCGACAATGAGTCAACGTCATTTTTTTCAGGTTGCAGTTTATGCGTCTCACCACAAAAGGCCGCTACGCTGTTACAGCCATGCTTGATCTTGCGCTGCGTGCCGATGAAAAGCCGGTCAATTTAGCGGATATTTCGCAACGCCAAGGCATCTCGCTTTCCTATCTTGAGCAGTTGTTTGCTAAGTTGCGCAGCCGTGGTTTAGTTAGTAGTGTGCGCGGCCCTGGCGGCGGTTATCGCTTGAGTCGTGACGGCAGTTTAATTTCAGTTGCGCAAATTATTGATGCGGTGAGTGAATCGGTTGATGCCACGCACTGCGGCGGTGAAGGCGATTGCCTGCATGGCGAAAAATGCCTCACTCACGACCTGTGGTTTGCCTTGAGCGATAAAATCCACCAGTTTTTGGGATCCATCAGCTTGTCAAGCTTGGTCAGCAGCCGTGGTGTGCAGGATGTTTGCGCACGCCAACAGCGCACTGAAACACAGCCGCGTCTGGGTGTAAGCGGTGATGTCATGCCTATTACGCTGTTGGATACGCATATGACGATGAACAAAGTTTTGGGAGTGGGTCGTCAATGAAGCTACCAATCTATCTCGATTACGCAGCCACCACACCCGTCGATGCGCGTGTGGCGCAGAAAATGATGGAGTGCCTGACCATTGATGGCAACTTTGGCAATGCTGCTTCGCGGTCGCATTTGTTTGGCTGGAAGGCCGAAGAAGCTGTGGAGCAGGCGCGTAGGCAGGTGGCTGATTTAATTCATGCCGACCCTCGCGAAATTGTATGGACTTCCGGCGCGACGGAATCTGACAACCTTGCCATCAAAGGTTCGGCGCATTTCAATATCAAAAAAGGCAAGCACATCGTCACCTCTAAAATTGAGCACAAAGCGGTGCTCGATAGCTGTCGGCAACTAGAACGTGAAGGTTTTGAAGTCACCTATCTTGACCCTAGCCCAGAGGGCATTATTGAGGCCGCGCAAGTGGCTGCGGCGCTGCGTCACGACACGACGCTGGTGTCCATCATGCACGTTAACAATGAACTCGGTTCCATTAACGACATCGCGGCGATTGGCACAGTCTGTCGCGCTAACGGCGTGATTTTCCATGTCGATGCCGCGCAAAGTCTCGGCAAAATTGCCATTGATATGCGCACGCTGCCTGTGGATTTGCTGTCCCTGTCTGGCCATAAAATTTACGGCCCCAAAGGTATTGGCGCGCTGTTTGTTGGGCGCAAACCCCGCGTGCGCATCGAAGCGCAAATGCACGGCGGTGGCCATGAACGCGGTATGCGTTCTGGTACCTTGGCTACGCATCAAGTTGTGGGCATGGGTGAAGCGTGCCACATTGCTGCTGCGGAAATGGCACAGGAGTATGTGCGTATCCTTGCGCTGCGCAATCGGTTGTGGGATGGCATTAAAGATATTGAGGCCGTGCAAATCAACGGGTCTGCCAAGCATTTTGTGCCGGGCATGTTGAATGTGAGCCTTGCTTATGTAGAAGGCGAGTCGCTGATTATGGCGTTGAAAGATTTGGCTATTTCGTCCGGCTCTGCCTGCACATCGGCCAGCTTGGAGCCTTCTTATGTTTTGCGTGCGCTCGGCTTGCCTGATGAGTTGGCGCACAGCTCGCTGCGCTTCAGTCTTGGTCGCTTTACAACAGAGGACGACATCGATTGCACCGTGGAAAAAGTACGTTTGGCCATCAGTAAGCTGCGCAAACTGTCGCCTTTGTGGGATATGTATAAAGAAGGCGTTGATTTAAATACTGTTCAGTGGGCTGCCCACTGAGCGGAATAAAAAGAGCGAAAAGCTCAGGAGCTTGATATGTCTTACAGCGAAAAAGTGCTCGATCACTACGAAAATCCGCGCAATGTTGGCGTGCTGGATACGCAGTCAAAAAATGTGGGTACTGGCATGGTCGGTGCGCCGGCGTGTGGCGATGTCATGCGCCTGCAAATCCAAGTCAACGAAGCTGGCGTAATTGAAGATGCCAAATTCAAAACCTACGGTTGCGGCTCAGCTATTGCCTCCAGCTCCTTGCTCACCGAGTGGGTGAAGGGCAAAACGCTGGATGAGGCAGCGCAGATCAAAAACGTACAAATCGCAGAAGAGCTGGCCTTGCCGCCGGTGAAAATCCACTGCTCTGTGCTGGCAGAAGACGCTATAAAAGCGGCAATCGACGATCTGCGCCACAAGCGAGCGGCCGCCTAAATGGCCATCACTATGACTCACGCGGCGCAAGCGCATGTGCGTCGTTACCTTGCCAATCGCGGTCACGGTATTGGCTTGCGATTGGGCATTAAAACCACCGGCTGTTCGGGGCTTTCTTATGTGCTTGAGTTTGTCGATGAAATGCATGAAGGCGATCAGGTGTTCGATAGCGATGATCTAAAAATCGTGATCGACAGCAAAAGCCTCGTATATCTTGATGGTACCGAACTCGACTACAGCAAAGAAGGCTTAAACGAAGGCTTTCAGTTTAAAAACCCCAACGTGACTGCCGAGTGCGGCTGCGGCGAAAGCTTCCACGTCTGACGTTTTTTCCTTTGTATGACGTTTTTTCCTTTGTATGACGGCTAACATCCCCACTCTTAGGCAAGATTTACAGCAAAACTATTTTGCTCTTCTAGGGCTTGCGCCGGCCTATGACTTGGATGGCGCTGATGTCGCCAAATGTTACTATGCGCTACAGAAAACGGTGCATCCAGATCGTTTTGCTCACGATAGCGCGCAAGCACAGCGTATGGCTGCACAGCAGGCCGCCTTCGTTAACGCCGCCTATGAAACCTTACGCTCGCCGCTAAAGCGCGCCTTGTATTTACTGGAGCTGGCGGGTGTGGCGCAAACCCCTGAAACCACCACTCACGACACCGCTTTTTTAATGCAGCAAATGCAGTTGCGTGAACGCTTAGAAGACGGCACAAAAAACCTGCCCGCACTTGATGCGCTGTTTGCTGAAGTGCAAGCGGGTATCGACACGCAAATGCGCGAATTTGCACAGGCGTGGCAAATACAAAACTGGCCAATAGCTAGCAGCGCAGTGAATAAGCTGCAATTTATGAGCAAGCTGGCGCAGGAAATTGACGATAAACAGGCGCGTTTGCTGGATTAAAATCTCCTCTCCCCAACCCCTCTCCCACAAGGGGAGATGGGCTTTCCGTCTGCTTAACAGATGCAAACCCAAGCTCACAAAACTGGCGATACACATGGCATTTTTACAAATTTCCGAACCTGGCCAAACGCCTGCGCCGCACCAGCGCAAACGGGCGGTGGGTATTGATCTTGGCACCACGCACTCGTTAGTCGCCACGGTGCGCAGCGGCACACCACAGATTTTGAGTGATGAGCTGGGTGAAAGGCTGCTGCCGTCCGTGGTGCGCTATCTTGATTGTGGAGCCGTTAGTGTTGGCACGAAAGCGCGGGCGCAGGCGGTAAGCGACCCGCGCAACACGCTGGTATCCATCAAGCGTTTGATGGGGCGCGGTCTGCGCGACGCGCAGCAATCGCGGGCGCTCATGAATTCGCTCGGCGGCAGTGCAGCTTATGTTTTTGTCGACCAAAACGGCTTGAGTGCAGGCGATGGCATGGCATGTATAGACACCGTGGCCGGTGCCATCAGCCCCGTGCAAGCCTCGGCGGAAATTTTGAAGGCACTGGCGGCACGCGCTCGTGCGGCACTGGACGGCGAGCTTGATGGCGTAGTGATCACCGTGCCTGCCTATTTTGACGATGCGCAGCGCCAAGCCACGAAAGACGCGGCCGCACTGGCTGGCCTCACATTATTGCGCTTGTTAAATGAGCCCACGGCGGCGGCAGTGGCTTACGGTTTGGACAGCGGCGAAGAGGGCATAATTGCTGTATACGATCTGGGCGGCGGCACCTTTGATCTCTCTATTCTGCGCCTATCGCGTGGCGTGTTTGAGGTGTTGGCGACGGGCGGTGACACCGCGTTGGGCGGGGACGATTTTGATGCTGCACTGGCGCAATGGGTGCTGGTTCAGTCGGGCGTAACCGTGCTTGATGTTAGCGTACGCCGCGATCTGCTGGATCGCTGTCGCGTCGCTAAAGAGAGATTGTCGACGCACAGTGAAACCGATATCCAGTGGGAAAATTGGCATGGAACGATCACCCAAACGCAATACAACACGCTCATTGATGATCTCATTGAGCGCAGCCTGCGTGCCTGCCGGAAAGCCCTGCACGATGCGCGTGTGCAGTTGCCGGATATTCAGCGCGTAGTCATGGTGGGCGGGGCGACACGCTGCCCGCGTGTGCGCGAAAAAGTTGCTGCGTTTTTTGGACAAGAGATCATGACAGCACTCGACCCTGATGGTGTCGTTGCGCTGGGTGCTGCGATTCAGGCAGAGCAATTGGTGGGCAATCGCCCAGACAGTGACATGCTGTTACTGGACGTGATTCCGCTGTCGCTTGGCCTTGAAACGATGGGCGGGCTGGTGGAAAAAATTATCCCGCGCAACACAACGATCCCTATCGCACGGGCGCAGGAGTTCACCACTTTCAAAGACGGCCAAACAGCCATGAGCATTCACGTTTTGCAAGGTGAACGTGAACAGGTGGACGACTGCCGTTCGCTGGCACGTTTCGAGTTGCGCGGTATTCCGCCGATGGTGGCGGGTGCGGCGCATATTCGCGTCGCATTTCAGGTGGATGCTGACGGCTTGTTGAGCGTGTCGGCACGTGAAACCCGCAGCGGCATTGAAGCTCGCGTCATCGTTAAGCCCTCTTACGGGTTGGATGATGGCACCATCACGCGCATGTTGCAGGATTCCTTCACTCACGCTAAAGGCGATATGCAGGAGCGCAAATTGCGCGAATTGCGTGTTGAAGCGGCGCGTCTGGCCAGTGTTTTGGCTTCTGCTTTGCAACGTGATGGCGCGGCCTTGCTCACGGCAGAGGAGCTGCACAAACTGCAAGAACAGGTGCGCCAGCTGGAGTGGCAAGCGACGGAAAATGATGCGAGTAAAATTGCCGAATGGGTTGATAGCATCGCCCGCGATAGCGAGTTTTTCGCCCAGCGCCGCATGAATGCTGCCATGCAAACAGCATTGACGGGCAAAAACATCCACGATATTGAGTAAAATGCCTGCTACCGCTAATGATTTTGTTTTTTCAGGAGTATTCCGTGGACTTTGAATTCAGCCCAGACCAACAACGATTTGTCCATGAAATACAGGCATTTCTAGCAGAAGAAGCTAAAAAGCCTTACGCCAGCGAAGTGATGAGCCCCGAGCGCGAAGCCGACTCCATGCTGACCGACAGCCAAGAACGGCGCGACTTTAATAAACAATTAGCCAAAAAGCGTTATTTGGGCATGAGTTGGCCGGTCGAGTTTGGGGGGCAGGCCAAAGAAGGTATTTTTGAGTATTTGGTCAATGAAGAGCTGGCTTCAGTGGGCGCGCCGTTGATTGGCAAAGGCGTGGGCTGCGTAGGGAAAACCTTAATTCGCCACGGTTCTGAAAAACAGAAACGCGAGTTTTTACCGCAGATTTTGCAAGCCGACATCGAATTTTGCCTAGGCTATTCAGAGCCTGGCGCGGGTTCTGACTTGGCTTCTCTAAAACTGAAAGCCGAAAAAATTGACGGCGGTTGGAAGGTCAATGGCCAGAAAATTTTCAACACCTCCGCGCATTTTGCCGACTGGTATTGGCTGGCTGCACGCACCGATTTTGAAGCTGCCAAACACAAAGGCATTTCGCTGTTTTTGATTCCTATGCAGGGCGACGGCATCACCGTGCGTGAAATCAAAACCATGGGCGATCACCGCACAAACGAAGTTTTTTTCGACGATGTATTTGTGGCTGACGACACGCTGGTAGGCGAACTCAACCGAGGCTGGACATACATTTGTGAAGCCTTGGATTACGAGCGTTTTACGTTGTATACGGTCGGCCCTCTGCAAAAGAAATTTGAGGTGTTTGTGGAGATGATCAAGCACGAAACCCGTGATGGCCAACCGTTGAAAAATGATCCGATTGTGCGCAAGCAGGTGGCGCAACTGGGCACCGATCTGGAAACGGCGGTCATGCTGCAACGCCGCGTGATTGCCGCTGCCTGCAAAGGCGGCGTGCCGACGGTAGAGGCAGCCATGTGCAAGCTGTACAGCACGCAACTCGGCCAGCGTTTGGCCAATGCCGCGCTGGATATTTTAGGCCCCACCGGTATGCTGCATTCTGGTGTTGAGCACGCGCCGCTCAATGGCAAGTGGGAGCATTCCTTGCGTGCAACAGCGCTGGACACCATCGGTGGTGGCACGTCTGAAGTACAGAAAAATATCATTGCGCGCCGCGGGCTTGATCTGCCGTTGGTGATATAACATCAGCGATGCAAAACAAGCTGTCGATTGCTTTAATAACTGATGTTACGCAGCCGCCCTAAATTGCTGAAGTTCTGCAGATTCGCCAACACGCTGCTTTTTTTCTAACACCAGTTTCACCGCTTCAGCGCGAAACTCTGCCGTGTAAACCATTTGCTTTCTCGCCTTCATTGAAACTCTCCGCTTTGTATTTTATTGGCAAAACGGTGTCCACTTTTTGCAGCATAGGTC
>JAYVJM010000100.1:0-4583 GCA_043769275.1 Cellvibrionales bacterium
TGCGTCCAACAGAAAATAATGCTGCTGCTTCCGTCTTGCCGCTACCCTTTTTGATATGCAACAACACGCGTTTTTTAAGGTCTTGACTATAGCTCATCCAATTAGTATACGCCTGTCTTGTTATTTATGCGATTAGCTATACACACATCGCCCTTCGGCAGACCGAGGGCGAATGAGAAACGGGAAAGCCCGTGTTTAAACGCTAACTATCCAGCAACGCCAGCAATTCATCGCGACGGCGCTCCATAAGTGCAGTGTCGGCGCGCGTTTCGACGTTGAGGCGCACCACAGGCTCGGTGTTCGACATGCGCACATTGAAGCGCCAATCGGCAAACTCTAGGCTCAAGCCGTCGGTGTTGTCTTCTGCGATTGCGGTTTTGATGAAGTGCGCACGCACATTGGCAATCGCCGCTTTGGGGTCGGCAATGGTGCGATTGATTTCGCCGCTAACGGGATACTCTTGCATCCGCGCGGCGACCAGTTCCGACAGCGTTTTGCCGCTGCGACTCACCAGCTCCGCCACCAGCAACCACGGAATCATGCCGGAGTCGCAGTAAGCAAAATCACGAAAATAATGGTGTGCGCTCATCTCGCCGCCGTATACGGCATCTTCCAGCCGCATACGCTCCTTGATAAACGCGTGGCCGGTTTTACTCTGCACCGCCCGCCCGCCGAACTCGTCGCAAACGGCGATGGTATTCCACGTCAAACGCGGGTCATGCACGATGGCCGCACCCTTGTTTTTAAGTAAAAACGCCTCAGCCAGCAAGCCAACCAAGTAGTAACCCTCAACAAACGCACCTTTTTCATCGAAGAAAAAGCAACGATCAAAATCGCCATCCCACGCAATGCCCATATCCGCCTTGGCAGCCTTTATCGCCTCAATCGTTGGTGCGCGATTTTCTTCCAACAATGGATTAGGCACGCCGTTGGGAAAGTGGCCGTTCGCCTCGTGATGGATTTTTATCAGATCAAACGGCAGAAATTTTTCGATCTGATCGACCACCAAACCCGCGCCGCCATTGCCGGCATTCATCACCAGCTTTAATGGTTTTAGTGCAGCAACATCCACATAAGAGAGCAAATGCTGAACATACGCTGGGCGCGTGTCTTGCGCACTGTACTGGCCTTTATGTGCAGGTTCAGCAAATACACCGCTTTCTGCCAAGGCTTGAATGTCGTTCAGGCCAGTATCGCCGCTGATAGGCCGCGAACCTTCGCGCACAAACTTCATGCCGTTGTAATCGCTTGGATTGTGGCTGGCGGTGACGGCAATGCCGCCATCAACACCCAGATGAGAAGTAGCGAAATAAACCTCTTCTGTGCCACACAGGCCAATGTCGATTACATTCGCGCCAGCGTCCATCAACCCGCGCGCCAGTGCTTTTGCCAAACTTTCGCTGGAAAGGCGAATGTCGCGCCCAATCACCACGCGCTTTGCACCAACAAACTGCGCGTATGCGCGGCCTATTCGATAGGCGATATCTTCATTGATCTGGTCAGGTACGCGACCGCGCACATCGTAGGCTTTGAAACAGGTAATTTTGATGGAAGGCATAAAGTTGACTCTCGATTAAGCTACCCTTCGACAAGCTCAGGACGAACGGTTTCAATGTATATGCCGTTTTGTGGCGATTGGCATTATGCTGATTTAAGCGCGGTAAATATGCTCGTAAACGTGATGCGTGGCTTCGATAAAACCCTCCACGATGCCGCAATCAAAACGCAAGCCCTTGAAACGGTAGGCTAGCACTGCACCGTCTTGCGCTTGCTGCATTAACGCATCGGTCAACTGAATTTCACCACCTTTGCCTGGGGGCGTTTTTTCCAGAATCTCGAAAATATCCGGCGTCAAAATGTAGCGGCCAATAATCGCCATGTTGCTGGGCGCTTCGCTGGCCTTCGGTTTTTCCACCATGTTGGTGACACGAAAAATGCCATCTTTCAGTTTCTCGCCTTCAATCACCCCAAAGCGCTCAATGTCATCACCGTCTACTTCCTGAATGGCAACAATGCTGCACCGAAACTGTTTATACAGTTTAACCATTTGCGCCATTACACCCACACCGGCTTCCGGCGGCAGGCATAAATCGTCGGATAAAATCACGCCGAAGGCTTGATCGCCCACTAAACGCCTGCCGGTCAAAATTGCATGCCCCAAACCTTTCATCTCGCGCTGACGTGTGAATGAAAAAGAGCAGTTGTCCATTACATGACGGATGCTTTCCAGATATTTTTCTTTGCCGGTACCGGCAATTTGATGCTCTAGCTCATAATTGACATCGAAGTGATCTTCTATGGTGCGCTTGCCACGACCGGTAACAAAACAGATTTCACCCAAGCCGGCCTCTAGCGCCTCTTCCACACCGTATTGCACCAGCGGCTTATTGACCACCGGCAGCATTTCTTTCGGCATAGATTTCGTGGCGGGTAAAAAGCGCGTGCCATAACCGGCAACAGGAAACAAACATTTCTTTATCATAAAAACACCTGACAAACTGCGTAAAAAAGGCCGCCAGCATACAGGATTCCACCACCCCTTCCCTTGAATTCTTCAATAAAAAACCTTTCAAACCGCTGTTTAATAAACAATCAACCTTTTGGGTGTGACCCTTCGGCACCTTAAAATGCTGTTTGTCAAACAGCGCAGAAAACCGCCCTTTTTGTGGGCGAAATTGTACCCCTGCGAGCAGAAAACACAGAGCAGCGCGAGGTTTCCCTGTAGGATTTGAGAGGGGGGGCAAGCACTGTTGGCCTGCCCCTACGTTTGCTAAATGCCGAAAAAAGCCATCCTCCTATACACGCCACCCAAAAGATAACGTGGATAGCACTTAGGCTCGCAGCTATCACGCAATGCATACCGCGTTACGCACATACGCGCAGTAAGACACGCCATGCGCTGTATCTATATTGCCTTACAAAAACGGCATCGGACGCGGCAATGGCTTTTTCTGCTGCCACATTGCCAGATTCAATCACGGAGTAAATAAACGGAAGTTGTAGCTGCTTGAAGCCATAGTCGAGCAAGGCATTACGCATCTCTTTGACTAGCGCGCTGCCTCTGAAGGCTGGCATAACGGCTGCGTTAATTTCTACACCTTCCAGCAAGCAGCTATTGGCAAGGCCGCACACGCCGATAAATGCTTTGTCATATTTATGGTAAACCGCCCATGTGCTGATGCCTGTCTGCTCTTGCCTGATTCGGTAGTGATGAATAAGTGCCTTAAGACGCTGATCGGTTAATTCTTGACCTGCAAAAAAATAGCGTTTTGCCGCAGGGTCTTCCGTGAGTTTTTTTAGATTTTTGAAATGCCGCAACGAAAATTTTTTCAACACAATATTTTGTGATTCAAGACTGGAAATATGTGCTGTAGAAAGCGGCGCAGGCAGGAGCGACATCTGCGGCGAATAACACTGCTGCGGAAACCATTGCACGGCAGGATTGGCGACAGTCAGCATGGCGGTTAAATCATTGCCTCGCACTTGATTGCTGTGTACGGTCAGCCCATTAGGGCATACCGTGGCGGCGGTCATCGTCGTTAAATCCAGCCCGTGTGTCGCGGGATAATTCAGTGGTTCGTAATCGGGTGGCGGTGGAAATGACCCGCCGATAACCGGATTACAGTAGCGCACCTTGATGGTACCTCGAGTAAAGGCCACGGTAATGTTGGTCAGATCAGCATTCATTAAATTGGATTGCGTGAAAACAGCACCCTGCACACAGGCACCATCCAATACGCTAATAATGCTGCCCGATACGGTTGGCGACAAATCCGCCGTCGTTAAATCTACATTCACTAAACAGGCATTGCTGAATTTTGCACCGCGCAATATCGCACCTGTTAAATCAATCCCCGCCAAATAAGCGTTGGAAAAATCGGCCTGCTCCATCGTGGCGGTATTGGCAATTCTGGTTGCCGCACCAAAAACCGTGGCAAACACAAAACTCACGCCATAAAGATTGGTTTTTGTGAAGTTGACGTTGGGCATGTAACAAAACGCAAAGTTAGCCGCCGCACTTTTATCAACACCACCCATCTGCGCCGACGTAAAGTCGGCTTGCGCAAATGTAGCGCCAATAAAAACACCGCGCAGCAGAGAGGCCTCCACAAACAGCGCGTTACTGAAATCCGTATTGGAAAAATTGGCACCATCAAAAAAAGCACCAGAAAAATCGGCGTGTACAGAGGGGTCTTGCGAACCGATTTGGCAGCTCACGCCCACGCAGCCTCGAAACGATGCACCTTTTGCGCTGATACCTTCGCCCCAATCCACATCGGATAAATCCACGCCATCAAATACAGCACCGTCCAGTGTTGCGCCGTGAAAAAGGGTGCTATTCAGCGATGCGCCTACAAAAGTGGCACTGCACAAAATCGCGCCTGAAAAATTGGCGTTATCCAGCGTAGCGTTGCTGAAATTTGCACCCGTAAAATCAATGCCGCTGACATCTGCATGGCTTAAATCGACATGAGTAAAATCAAAAGTAGAGTAGAGAACAGGCTCACACCTGCCCTCCCTCATCAAACCGTGCTTGCGGTTTTCCCGCACACGGCTTTCCGATGTTCTTCATATCAAGGCAT
>JAYVJM010000101.1:0-3757 GCA_043769275.1 Cellvibrionales bacterium
TCTGCCGTGTAAACCATTTGCTTTCTCGCCTTCATCGAAACTCTCCGCTTTGTATTTTATTGGCAAAACGGTGTCCACTTTTTGCAGCATAGGTCAGGCGGCTTTTGGTTATTGCCAAAAAATAGAGCAAGAACTGCATCCAATAGCCGAAAGCGTTCTTTGACAGGTCGGCAAGCGACGGCTAAACCTAAAGATGACTGTTGTTCCTCTGTGTTTATCTTGGGAGTGTCTATTTATGCGGATCCAGACAAAAAACATGTGTAAAAATATCGTTGCCGTATCAGGCTTATCGGCCTTGATGGTGGCTGCAATGGCGCACGCCGGCAGCGGCAGCACCTTAATAAAGGGGCAGGAGGTCCGCATTCACGCGCAGCAAAGCGTTATGCCCTTACGTGTACCAGAGGCAGACGGTAATGGCCGTACAGATAAGAGCATGTTGGGTGCTATTAATTATGGGAACACAGGCGAGAATGCTGATGAAAATATGAATGATGGCACAGGCAAGAGTGTAGATGGCAGTGCCGACAGCGCCACCGGCAATGAAGGCGATATGGGCAACATGGGTGATATGGGCGATAGCAGTTCCGATAGCTCTGATGCTTCAGATAACACTAGCGATACAGAAACAGCACCAAGCGACAGTGATACAGAAGCAGCACCAAGCGATAGTGAATAGTGACATGAACAGCGATTAACCAGAAAAAGCAGATGGCGATAACCGCCATCAAAAAAGCCCAGCATGCTGGGTTTTTTGTTTTACTACTTGCCTGAAAAACGAAATGGCTCAAATGTCTTGATGGTTAGTGCTCGCTACCCTGCATGCGCTTTTCTAGTGAGTTCTGTAGCTCTTTACCCACGTCGCGCGCTTTTTGCATTTGTTTTTGCTGACCTTCCATTAAATTGATCGGCTTTTCTGGCGTTTGCTCTGGGCTGTGTCCGTTGCGCTGCATCAGCCAGAATCCGATGGCGATAGCCAAGGCCAGCAATATTAGGCGTTTAAGGTTCATGCAGGCACTCCGTTTGCCGTATGGGGCAGGAGGCGCTCTTTCTCCCCCAACCCCTCTGGAACCGAACCCCTACCCTTCGGTATCCAGCAAGGGGAGAGGGGGCTTTAGTGAGTTGTATCAGCAAGAGTAGTACAGCTCAAACTCCACCGGATGCGTGGTCATACGCAAGCGCGTCACTTCCTGCATTTTTAGTTCAATGTAAGAGTCGATCACGTCGTTGTCGAACACGCCGCCTTTGGTCAGGAACTCACGGTCTTTATCGAGTGCTTCCAGTGCCATTTCGAGGCTTGAGCACACGGTTGGGATGTGCGCTGCTTCTTCTGGCTCCAGATCGTACAAGTCTTTATCGGCAGCGTCGCCTGGGTGAATTTTGTTTTGGATGCCGTCCAAGCCGGCCATCAACAATGCCGCAAAGCACAGGTAAGGGTTGGCGGACGGGTCAGGAAAGCGCGTTTCAATACGACGTGCTTTTTCGCTGTTGACCCAAGGAATGCGGATAGAAGCCGAGCGGTTACGGGCAGAGTAAGCCAGCATGACGGGGGCTTCAAAGCCAGGCACAAGGCGTTTGTAGGAGTTGGTGCCCGGGTTACAAAACGCATTCAGTGCTTTGGCGTGTTTGATGATGCCGCCAACGTAGAACAGTGCCGTTTCAGACAAGCCTGTGTAAGCATCGCCTGCGAAGATGTTTTTGCCGCCTTTGCTGATGGATTGGTGTACGTGCATACCTGAGCCGTTATCGCCGACCAACGGTTTCGGCATAAACGTGGCGGTTTTGCCGTAAGCATGCGCGACGTTGTGGACGCAGTATTTCAAAATTTGCACTTCGTCGGCTTTTTTCACCAGCGTGTTGCCGCCGACGCCGATTTCGCACTGGCCGGCAGTGGCCACTTCGTGGTGATGTACTTCAAGCACTAAACCCATCTGTTCCATGGCATTGCACATGGCGGTGCGCACTTCGTGCAGTGAATCGACCGGTGGCACGGGGAAGTAGCCGCCTTTTACCATAGGCCGATGGCCGGTATTGCCGTTTTCAAACGCCAGATTAGAAGACCAAGCCGCTTCTTCGGATGAAATTTGGTAGCTGGCACCGGAAATGTCGCTATGCCATTTCACGTCGTCGAACACAAAAAACTCAGGCTCTGGCCCCATCATGGCGGTGTCGCCAATGCCGGTGGATTTCAAGTAGCTTTCAGCGCGCTGCGCTACAGAGCGCGGATCGCGGTTGTAGCCCTGCATGGTGGTTGGGTCTACGATGCTGCAACGGATGATAACGGTAGGCTCGTCCATAAATGGATCCATCACAGCCGTGCTGTCATCAGGCATCAAAATCATGTCGGATTCATGAATGCCTTTCCAGCCGGCAATAGATGAGCCATCAAACATGCGGCCATTTTGGAAAAAGCTGGCATCGCAATCTTTGGCAGGGTAAGTGATGTGCTGTTCTTTGCCTTTGGTGTCGGTAAAGCGCAGATCGATCCACCGTACCTCGTTGTCTTTTATTAGTTTCAGGGTTTTCTCTGACATGGTGTTCTCCACGGGAAAGGGTAAATAGTCGACTATAGGAATCAGACTGCGCAAAAGGCGGCAAAATATATGCCATTTACCTGTTTAAAAAAAGCTGCTGTAGTACATGCAGTTAGGAGATTGGCGGTGTCAGCAGCGGCGGGGATTGGCACTATAACAGTGCAGGCACAGGAATTCCGCCCGTAAAGAACGCAGAGACAGCATCGAGCCGGCAGGGAGTGAGTAGGCCAACAAGCGCTTCTTGATTTGCCGTTCGTTCTTATACCAATCACCAAAATACAGGATAACAATTCACCACGAACAGATATATCAATTCAGGCAGTTTTTTTAAGCCGGCCCTAAGGAGAGGAATCACATGTTGAGAAAAATAAGTCGCGCTATCGCCGCTCACTTGCCTGCACGCTGCCTGTTGTGTCACAGCCCTTTGTGGGGTGAGTCTTTGTGCGCCGCGTGTAATGCCGATTTACCTTGGAACAACTGTGCCTGTTTACGTTGTGCATTGCCGTTGGCAAACCACGAAACGGCCGTATGTGGCCAGTGCCTGCAAAAGCCGCCGCCTTTTCAGCGGGCGGTGTGTGCGCTGCGCTACGCCTTTCCCTGCGCCGATATTCTTAATCGCTACAAACACAATGGCGGGCTAGAAGGTGGCCATTTATTGGCGCATCGGCTGGCAGACGCGCTGCAAAAATCGTATGGCTTGAATGCGCCGCCTTCCATTGATGGCCAGCCTCTGCATTGGCCAGAGTGCATTGTGCCGGTGCCATTGCATTGGTATCGCCGCTGCGTACGCGGCTTCGATCAGGGGCGTGAAATTGCACAGGTGTTAGGCAATAGGCTGAATCTGCCGGTGTGTCATGCACTGGTGCGTCGGCGCAACACGCCCAGCCAGCAAGGTTTAAGCCGCTTGGCGCGCCAGCGCAATCTGCGCGATGCGTTTGCCCTGCGAATGCCGCTGCCATTTAAGCGCGTAGCCTTGGTGGATGACGTGCTTACAACGGGCAGCACGGCAGCGGAAATCAGCCGCGTGTTGCGGGAAAGTGGCGTGCAAACGGTGCATGTGTGGGCGATTGCGCGCACGCCTTGAACGCCTATCATGCGAGGCGTATAGGTGGAGCGCTGATGCGTGACTGACCTATGCTGCAAAAAGTGGACACCGTTTTGCCAATAAAATACAAAGCGGAGAGTTTCGATGAAGGCAAGAAAGCAAATGGTTTACACGGCAGAGT
>JAYVJM010000102.1:0-27179 GCA_043769275.1 Cellvibrionales bacterium
TCTGCCGTGTAAACCATTTGCTTTCTCGCCTTCATCGAAACTCTCCGCTTTGTATTTTATTGGCAAAACGGTGTCCACTTTTTGCAGCATAGGTCAACCAGCACATATTTCGGCAGGTCGCGCTCTTTGATACCAGGGAAATAATCCATCGCTTGCGTGTAGGCACGGTCAAGATTTTTGCCGCGTGATTTGTGCTCCACCATTAGCACGCCTTTCCAGAACATGTCGATAAAGCCCTGTTTGTCACCCAGTTTTTTTACCGGTTCCTCAAAGCTAGCCACGCGCTTGCGGCTAATACCATAGATGTTGAAAAATCCATCCCAGAACGATTTGGCTTCGGCATCCTCTGAGCTTTCGTTTTCCCATTCTTTAGAGAAAGCGCGCGCGCGGGTTTTTATTTCATTCCAGCTTAATGGCATGGGGATTCCTAGGTGGTTTTTATAGTGGGCGGCAGTATGGCTAAAAGTGCCGCTGCCGTCTCCAACATGCGAAATTAGGCAGCCGCGTCACCTACCTTTTACACGAAGTGGAAGCCTTCGAGCGGCGTGTTTTGCGTTACTCAAGTGCAACTCGTGCGTATGCGTCAGGAGGCAGGGATGAATATAGTTAATCACACAAATAAGTAGACGAAACAATCATTTCATCCAAGGTCATATTTGCGTGGTTTCTCCAAAAACACTTGAGATTAGCCCAGAGTTTTTCAATAGGATTAAGAGGCGGAGAATAGGGTGGCAGAAACGGTAACTGTCATTTACTTTTTGCAATAATGCTGCTGCTTCCGTCTTGCCGCTACCCTTTTTGATATGCAACAACACGCGTTTTTTAAGGTCTTGACTGTAGCTCATCCGATTAGTATACGCATGTCTTGTTGTTTATGCGATTGGCTATAAAAGGTGGGGCGTGTCAAGCGGGGGTCGTTTGGCGCATTATTGCGGCATGCCATAGGCGATTTCAAAACGCACGCCAAGCGCCAGCGCGTTTTTGAGATTGGGGTCTGCGTTAGGATTGGCGATGTACTGAATGTCTGGCTGCAAAGCGAGCCAGTGTGTGACTTGTGTGCGATAGGTGATTTCGTAGGCGGTCTCGGTGTGGTTTGTAGGTGTGCCTTGGCGGTGCTGATGATGGCGGTAGTCGTGGCCGTTGTGTGCAGAAGCAATAGCAAAACCGAGCTCATCGTCTGCTTTGACTAACAAGCCGGTGTACTTCACGCCGCCCCTCAGAGAAGAGTCGAGTTGATTGACGGCTGCGGAGGCCATTCCCGCGCTGGCAAAACTGCGCCATTCGCCATTTTCCTTTTTTTTGAGCAGAGTGTCGGCGAATACATACGCGCCTTCACTGTAGGCTCGCTCGCCGCTTGTGCTGGTGTAGGGTTCGTCAAAACGACGGGTGTAATGCCATTTTCCTGCGCCAAAACGGTGTTGGTTTTGGATGCTGTAATTGGCTTCAGCAATCAGCAGCGCGCCTTCGCTTGCGCGCAATTGGACGTGGGGTTTGTGGTTGTTTTTTTCTCCATTGTGAGAGCCTGGTGTGCCATCAACAATCGCGGCTTTGAGCGTCCAGTCCGGGTTAATAGCCCACAGGCCGCGTAGAGCCAGCCCTGTGAGGGGCGCGACTGAGGGGCCACTTACGCCGCTTTGGGCAAATTCTTGACTCGTGCCGAGCGCGCTGTTGATGAACAAACCCGCTGAGTCGATGCTGTAAAACTCAGAGCTGACATCATACAGGCCGGTTTTGATCGAGCTGCCTTGCGCGTTTAGTGTCTGCTCGTACCACAGCTCATACAAGTACTGGGCGTTGTGTTTGTCGCCAAAATCGATGTTGTCGACCGCCTGCGCTTCGCCCACTATGTCGCCAAAGGTGCCGCGCCCGAAGAGCAGTTCGCTGTGCATCAAGCCGCCCGAGTGTCCCCACGCTTGTTCGGTATGGATGTCCCCCGCCAGTGACAGCAAGCTCACATAACGCCCACCGCGCTTTGTGCCGCCTTGGGTGTTATGCCAACTGTCGCCGGTGTAGGTTATAACGGCATCCCACGGGCTTTGGGGTTTTGCCGTATGAACGTCTTCAATGGCTTCCTCTTGCGATTCGCGTTGTATCGGGTTGAATGCCAGTAATTCCGTGAACCAAGGTTGTTGCGATTCGCGCTGCATAGGGTTGTCGGCTTGTGCAATGCTGCAGGCGGCCAATAGCAAAAATGAGGCCGTTTTAACCAGAAACAGATGCATAAGCGGGTCATTCGATACTTTTTGGGGGAACATAGGGCATCCATGTCGAGGGGAGTAAAGTCGAGGGATGCCATCATAGAGGGGTTGTTTTTATCAATCAATAATCATTATTATTTAGTTTGGGGTCTGCCACGGCATGATGCACGGCACGCCGTCATGCGATCCGCGCCAGACTTCGATGCCGTACGCCTGATGCAAATGGGCATCGCTCAAGACCTCCTCCACGCAGCCGCTGGCCAGCAAACGCCCTTCGTGTAACAAAATTAGCGTGTCGCAAAAGCGCGCAGCCAGCGAGAGGTCGTGCAATACCAACGCTATGGTGCGGCCTGCGGCTGCTTGTTGGCGCAGTAGGGTCATCAGGCGCAATTGATGCGCGGGGTCGAGGGCGGCCAGCGGCTCATCAGCCAGCAACACCGCCGGCGCGCCTGCCAGCGCACGCGCCAGCATCAGCCGTGCGCGCTCACCGCCGGACAACACATCAGCCGCGCGCGTGGCCAGATGCTCGATGCCGGTGTCGCGCATCGCCGCGTCAATATGTTGTTTGTCGAGCGCGGAAAGCTGTGTGCCAAATAGTCCATAAGCGTGTGGCAGTCGCCCCAGTGCCACTACATCAAAGGTGCTCATTGGCCATTGCAAGCTTTGCCCTTGGCTGATGTATGCCAGTGTGGCGGCGCGTTTTCTGTCTGGCCAGCTTTGCAGCGGTTGTTCGCCCAGATAAACACAGCCCTGCGTGGGTTTTATCAGCCCCGCCAAGGCCTTTACGAGCGTGGACTTGCCTGCGCCATTACAGCCCAAAATGCCCGTCAATAAGCCTGGTTTGAGGTTGATGCTGACGTTATTCAGCAAGGTATGTTGGCCGATGCGTACCGACAGATTTTCGCAGCGCATGTCGATGGTGCGAGTGCTCATGTCGCCTGTCTCCCCGCTTGTCGGATTAGCACAATAAAAAACGGTGCGCCGACTAAAGCTGTTAGCACGCCCAGTTTTATTTCGGGGCCGGTGTTTTGCAGCAGGCGCACGCCAATGTCGGCGGCGGTTAACAGTGCTGCGCCCGCTAAGGCAGAAACCGGCAGTAGGCGTGCGGGATCAAAACGCACCAGTGGCCGCACTAAATGTGGCGCTACCAGTCCGATAAAGCCAATCGCACCCGCCACGGATACCGCCGCTCCCACGCATAAAGCGCTGCCAATGAGAATCTGCGTTTTGAGTCGAATGACATGGATGCCCAGCGAATGCGCGGTGTCCTCGCCCAAGGACAGCGCCCGCAGGCCGCGCCCGCAGGCGCACAATAAAATCAGCCCCAACAGGATGGGCGGTGTGGCCAGAAGTAGGTCATTGTTGGAGCGATCCGCCACGGAACCGAGCGTCCAGAACACGATTTCCATCGCCGCGAAGGGGTTGGATGACAAGTTAAGAATGAGTGAAATTGCCGATGCACATAGGCTGGAAATGGCCACACCGGCCAAAATCAGCACCGTCGTATTGTGAGTGCCACTGGCCAGCCAGAAAACAAGGCCGGTAACCAGCGCCGTTCCGATAAAACCGGCCAGCGGTAAAGCCAGCCAGAAGCTGTCCACAAAACCGCTGTACAGCGCGATGACTGCGCCCAGCGCCGCGCCGCCAGAAACCCCCAACAGGCCGGGTTCGGCCAGTGGATTGCGCAATAGTCCCTGCATGGCGGCTCCCGCACAACCAAGGCTTGCGCCTGCCAGTAAACCCAGTGCCACACGCGGCAGGCGAATTTCAAAAAACACCCGCAGAATTTGCGGGTCACCGTGCCACAATCCTGCCAGTAGTTGTCCTACGCTGATATTCGCGGGGCCTATCGATACGGCCCAGATCGCCAATAAAAACGTCAATATCAACAGGCCGAGACAAAGCGCGCCATAAGAGCTTAAAAACAGCTTCATAGTGGATTTTCCTGTGCAAAAAGCCTTGCGGCACGTAAGCGCTGTACCGCCTGCGCATTCCATGGCCCCGGGCAAAGCACCAATGGAGCCGGTAAAACGATCCTGTTGGTCTTTGTTTGATGCAATGCGGGATGTTCAAGCAGGCGTTTAGTCATGCTGGGCGCAGTGCGCCGGTAATCGTAAGTCACTAGCAGCGCGGGTGGATGCCAGACGAGTTTTTCCAGCGGGAAATAGCCCCAGTCCTTCAGCCCCGTAACGCGGGCGATATTCAATAGCCCTGCCTCAGCCATCATGCTATCCACCAGCGTATTGGCACCATCCACCGAGCCGCCCGTGCTGTAAGACAGCGCGGTTATGGGTGAATTTGTAGCCGGAAGGGGCGGAAAATCCAACTGATTGATTAGCTCTTCTGCACGCGCCTTTTCGCCCACGGCGGCTCCTAATTCACGCAGTTGTTGGCGCACACCGTCCAGTTTGATGTGGGTATCCAACGTCACGACGGGTACGCCGAATTTCTGCATCAGCTTCATAGTGGCGCGGTTGGTATAGGTACTGGTGAGGATCAAATCCGGCTGCATTAGCAAAACCTCCTCTGCATTGGCATGTACCGTGGGAATGCCTTGCGCCAGTTCCGGCACGTTGGACAGATCATTTCTGCCGGTCAAGTAACTGAGGCCGATAATACGTTCACGTGGAACCATTAGCAGCAGCAGTTGGTCTATGCAAAGATTGGTTGAGACGATGCGTTGCGGTTTTTTGGTGGGTGCAGGGGCTGTCGTCGCGTGTGCCGAGGCGAATACGCAAAGCGTAGCAGCAACAATTGGCCACACGCAGCACCACCGTTGTGTGACGGTCATGGACATAAAACATGCCTTGTGGAGTTGAGTACCTTGCCAACGGGAAGCCCCGCGATGGGCACGGAAACAGTGTAGGACGCAGAGTGTGTGCTGCGCCAACGCATACAAAGAGTGTTGTACGAAGCAAAAGTTCCCGTGTTTTTAGTGCCGCCGTTGCGGTTTCCGTTTTGCTTAAGATTTTGCCATCAACATAATTTCTTCACTTACCGTTCGCCCTGAGCGTGTCGAAGTGTTTGTTTCGACAGGCTCAGCACGAACGGATATGTCAATTATTTTTAACTCGACCCTTACAGGAGCGCGCTTATGAAGCTCATCATCAACCCTATCGTATTTGTTGTGCTGTCGCTGGCCAGTTTCGTTTGTCAATCAGAGTCGGTGGTGCAGCGGGCAGAACGCTGTTTTGTTGACGCAGGCAAAAAATACAGCGAGGTGTTGGCTTGTTATCGAAAAGCGCACGTACAAGAGACTCTTCAGTATACAAAACAGAACACGCAGCACTTAGATGGTGCTGAAAAGCGCGCTTTTTTGCTGACATCACAAGACTGGTCGCCGCAGCCAGGCATTACGCCCGCCGCGTGGACGCATGATGTGACTATTTATATTCCAGCGGATGCCCGCCAAAAACGCGCCTTGCTCATCGTCAACAACGGCATTAACTATGCAGGCGATAAAGAGCCCATCAAAGAAGCAACAGATTTAAGCGAAAATACGCTGCTTTCTATTGCCAAAAAAACGCAAACGATTGTGATTTCGGTGAGCAATGTGCCGAATCAATATCTGCGTTACGCGGATGGCGGGTTGCGCAAAGAAGATGACAGCGTGGCGTACAGTTGGCGTTTGTTTTTGAATAATCCCGAGAAAAATGCGTTCACGCCGCTGCAAGTGCCGATGACTGAGGCGGTTGTTAAAGCCATGGATTTAGCTGAACAGGAACTTAAGCCGCAGCACATTAACGAATTCATTCTTGCGGGTGCCTCCAAACGCGGTTGGGCTGTGTGGCTTACGGCGGTTGTTGATACGCGCGTAACGGCGATTGTGCCGTTTGTGATTGATATCCTAAATACGCGCGAGGTGGTACAATACACGTTCAAAACCTACGGCAATAACTGGCCACTGGCTTTCGGTGCTTATTTGAAAGAAAAGGTTGTGCAGGATATTGACACGGAACAGTCTGGCAAGCTGATGCAGATTGTCGATCCGCTCCAGTATGAACATAGCGCCTATAAAAAGCGGCTAGCGATACCAAAATACGTCGTGAACGCCAGCTCCGACGAGTTTTTTGTGTCGGATAACGCCCGTTTTTACTTTGATCATTTGCAGGGTGAAAAGAGCTTGCGGGTCGCGCCCAATAGCGGCCATTACGGCATTAAAGATTTTGTCGAGAGTGCGCTGGAGACATCTGTTCTGCGTTTGCAAGCGAGTAAGCCGCTGCCCACGGTTACAGCGACATTGCATACAGGCGGCGGTGTTGATCTGCGGTTTTCTGAGCCGCCACTGCGCGTGATGCGTTGGACGGCGGCCAATTCTGATGCGCGCGATTTTCGATTTCCTTGTGGGCATCAATACGAATCCACGTCGGTAACGCCTCAAGGAGTGGCTGCGAGCACGACATTCATTGCGCCCAAAAAAGGCTGGACAGCCTCTTTTGTGGAAGCACAGTTTAGCGACGGATTCGTGGCCACCAGCCGCGTATACATTACGCCCGATGCACATTATCCCAACAGTGCTCCGCCCGTTGTTGAGCCGTATTGCAAAACGCTACCGTGACGCGAAACTGGCCTTTACTAGCCCCTCTAGGCGAATTTAGTCCATAAGGGGCGGTACGCTTATTCTTAAATATCAGCATGGCGCACAAAGTGCCAGCGCAGTCAGTGCCTGTACTTTAATTGCGCACATTGACTAATAGTTAAACGTCTACTAAACCTAACCATGACCCGCTGTTTCTCCTGTCGCTGTAGGAGCTAGTGTTATGGATATGTGTAGTTGTCGCTATTTTTTTAGATGTTTGTTGCTTAGTTGCATTGCTGTCCCAATAAATGCCGTACAGGCGGGCGATATTGTCGGGCTTACACCGGCTCTGTGGCTGAAGGCCGATCAGGGAGTGACGGGTACCTCGGCTGTTTCTGCTTGGGGTGATCAGAGCGGAAAAGGGAATGATGCCGTTAATACTGCCGCTGCAAGTCAACCGGCGCTTGTTCCAGGTGACGCAAACTACAATCCTGCCATTAGTTTTACACGTGATCGTCTGCAAACCGTTCGTGAAGTCGTGCCAACAAACGGCTTGTATACGCAGTTGGTGGTTTTCAAAACAGACGGAAACTCCGGCAGTATATTGGGTTCTGCTAGAGACAATGCGCACACGCTTTCTGGCAATGGCACGTCGACGGGCATTGTGGCGTGGCATAACTACGCTATATTTTTGTCGGCACCTAATGCCGTTGCTCAAGGGCAATATAACGTGCTTGCGATGACATACGGCAAGCAGGCTGGCGGGAACCGTATTCGTTTAAACGGTGTTACTAACGCGTTTAATTCCGATAATGCCACCGGTCAGCAGGGAAGCGGTTTTTTTGGCGATACCGGCATGCAGATAGGGGCCAGTTTTTCGACCACAGACAACGATTATTTTAATGGAGAGCTTGCAGAGGTCTTTGTTTTTAACGAGTCACTTCAAACAGATGTGGCCGCCTCGCCCACGAAAAAACTAGAGACTTATCTGGCGCTGAAGTATGGGGTGCCGATGGGTACGCAAGCGTTTCCTTGGGCGGCCTACGACAGCACGGGCACCATTGTTTGGGATGCGAACGCTACCTACAATTACCGCATTGTCGGTATAGGACGTGATGACGGCACCACGCTCAATCAAAGGCAGTCCATGGGGCAAGACCCAGCCGCATCAGTTATCGTTGCCTTGGGCACGTCAATCGCGGCCAATAATGCGTCCAATTTGAGTTCGTTTTCTGCGGATAGGAGCTTTTTAATTGTCGGCGATAACAACGCTTCGTTGGGTTATAGCCCTTATGCCGGTGTAGCCACCACTGCGAGAGTGGCGCGCGTATGGCGAGTGAAAGAGACGGGCACGGTGGGTACTGTGACCATTCGCACCGCCAGTGCTTTCGCCACGCACTTGCTTGTCAGTTCAGATGCGACCTTTACGACGGGGGTGACGGAGAAGCCGCTTGTGGGTGGTCAGGTGAGCTTGGATTTGCTCAATGGGCAGTTTTTTAGCTTCGGCAGTTCTGCTGCTCATGCGCCAGGCGGCGTAACTAGCAATTTGTATCATTGGCTGAAAGCTGATGCCGGTATCAGCACAACAGCGCAAGGCGGTGCTGTTAGTGCTTGGGCAGACCAAGGCCAAAGCACGGCCGCTGTGCCTGCAACGGGAACACCTGTTTATGAAGTCGACAAAGGACTTAACTTTAATGCGTTGGTGTACTACAACGGCACTTCTTATCACGCTTATCCTGTGGGCAAAGAAGTCAGTGGTGACTACAGCCTCTTTGGCGTAGCGCGGCTGGAAGGCTCGCAAAATAAGCGGGTGTTTAGTTCACTCACAGGCAATGCGCTGATGGGCTATTGGGGCGGAAACATGGATGCCCTGAATCTGGATAGCTCGCCTGCCTTTACTGCGGGTGGGAAAACCGTCACTGCCAACACGGGTCCTACCTTGTATGCGCTGGATCGTGCATCAAGCGGTGCTTACAACATGTACAGCAAAGAGAGGCTGCTCTATAACGGGGCGACTTCTGCCAACAGTGTATGGCGCACAACCTTGGGCGGGAGTGCAAGTGAAAGTTCAAAAGCCTATGTCGGTGAATATATTGCCTACAAACGGGTGTTGAGCACGAATGAACGCCAGCGTGTAGACAGTTATTTAGCGATGAAATACGGCATGACGCTAGGCACGCTGGCTGCGCCCGTAAGCTACCTGAGCTCGAGCGGAACAACGATATGGACGGGTAGTACTACCTATCAAAATCGTGTGTTTGGCATAGGCTACGACGAGATGTCGGCACTGAACCAGAAGCAGTCACAATCGGAGGAAAGTGGTGCGCTACTGACGATGGGGCTTGGCAGTATCGCCGCTCAAAACGCAACGAACGTGGCGCAGTTTCTGGCAGATACTAGCTTTGTTGTGGCGGGCGATAACAGTGGTGCGTTGGCGTGGCAGGACGCGGGTTCGCCTCTAGGAAAACAGCGCCTAGGCCGTATCTGGAGAATGCAGGTTTCGGGCAATGTGGGCGGCGCAGTCACCTTGCGCGTACCCGCCAACAAACTGCCGTCAGCGAACAGCGTGTATTTGTTGATGGATAGCAACGAAGACTTCAGCAGTGGTGCCGTTGCTGTTCCAATGACGCTGAATGGTGCGAATCTAGAGGCCAGCTATGATCTCGCGGGAGGCGTGTATTACAGTACTTTTGCGATAGTCGTTGATGCCGACGGCGATGGCATTCTCGATGTGAATGATGCTTGCCCAAACACTGCTGCTGGGATTGCTGTAGGCGCTAATGGTTGCCCACTTACGCCACCAGTGACTACGCCGCCTGCAAGCACTCCGCCAGCAAGCACGCCACCTGAAGCCGTTGTGCCGACTGACCCTGACGGCGATGGCGTGTTAGACAGCACTGATAACTGTCGCGATGTTGCTAATCCTTCTCAGGTGGATACGGATGGGGACGGCATTGGCGACGCGTGCGATCCGTTTCCCACAGACTCGCGTTTACTTGGGTTTATCGAGGGGCGGGCTGGTGATCGGTTAGGCAGTGCGCTTTGTAATGCTGGAAAAATAGGTGCAAGTAAAATGGAAAAAATCGTGGTAGGTGCGTCTGCCGCGAGTGTGGGTGTGAAAAAACCAAACGGTGCGTACGGGTATATAAAAGGGGCTGGTTTTGTGCGTGTTTACTCCGTGGGTAGTTTGTTTCCGCTGAACAGCTTCAACGGCTTACGTACACAGGATGGCTTTGGCTCTTCTTTGACGCAGAGCGGTCATGGCAGCTTTTTTGTCGGCGCACCGAATGCGGATGTTGTAGCCGGCGGCGTGATGCGGAAAAACGGGGGTAGCGTCGATGAGATTTCCAGCAAAGACGGCAGCCTGTTATCGTCACTACAAGGCGGCAGGAAAAATGAAAGGTTGGGAGCTGCGGTTATTGATGCTGGCGATGTAGACGCGGATAACATGGCGGATGAGCTTGTCACAAGCCCTAGTGCGGTGCCTGGCTCGGGCAGTGTTGCGATGTTCTCTAGCAAAAATAAGAGCAAGCTTTGGGAGAAAAAAGGCTACGCCTCCGGTGACGCTTTTGGTGCGAGCGCTGCTGTTATGCGAACTGCAGATGGTTTGTTGCGGGTTGTGGTGGGCGCGCCAGGCTACGACGACAGAGCTTCGAAAAATGTCGGGCGAGTGAGTGTCTTCTCCGGCACTGATGGCACAGAGATGTACAGTGTCGTTGGCAGCATAAAAGGTGGGCTTCTCGGCTCGCAGGTGGTGGTGACGGAAGATTTCACCGGTGATGGCGCGCAAGACTTTGTCAGTAGCGGCCCTGGCACCAATGGAGTCGGTACGGTCACGCTTTATTCTGGTGCTGACGGCAGTGTGGTCGCCACAAAATATGGCACCAATAAAAAAGACCGTTTTGGTGCCAGTCTGGCCGTGATGAAAAAAGTGGACGGAAAACACGATCTTTTGATCGTCGGTGCGCCAGGAAGCAGTGCGGGCGGAAAAAACAGCGGGGCGGTGTCTGTCTATGACCTAGGTGCAGCAGGATTTCCTCTTATCTTCCGTCAAAATGGCGAGCAGAAAGGCTCAAATCTAGGTGCTGCGGTTGCCAGTGCGGCCATGACAGGTAGAGAGCCAAACCTGATAGTCAGCGCACCCAACTTTAAAGTTCGGTCATCATCGGTTGGGCGTGTGTACTTTATCTCGCTCGCGCCTGAGATAAAGGCAATGCAAGGCCGTTGAAGCTGTTGATGTATAAAAACCCCCAGATGCGCGCGTTGTCTGGGGGGGTGTCAAAATGCATACCGGTAACGCGCTGTTAGTGTGCGACCCGCTAAGGGAAAGCCTAATTTTTCGTAATACTCACGGTTAAATAGATTGCCCACTTCCAGCGATACACGCTGATGAGTATCTAATTGGTAGCCGGCTACGGCATCCACCACTGTTAAGTTATCGTATTCAATCACGGGCCGTGTGGGCTGATCCCAGTCGGTGTCTTTACGGCCGCTGACGTAGCGTGCGTTAACGCGGCCATCCAGCGCGCCAAAGTCTGCAGTCAGTCCGGCAACCAGCGTGAAAGAGGGTACGTTTTGGATGTCGCGTTGGCCGCCGCTTTTTAGGTCTTCTTGGCGCGAAAACAGCCGTGTCGCGCTGGCAGAAAGGCCGTAGGTTTCACTAATCTTGCATTGCCCTTCCAGTTCAAGCCCGTGCATGCGTCCTGTATTGGCATTCTCGTAGGAGTAGATAATGGGCGCGGGCGCGGGCGCGGGCGGGTTTGCCACCAGCACATTGCTAATAATCATGTCCCTAACCTGAGTGTTGAAGTAGGTGGCATCTGTTCGCCATTTCTCTCCCGACCACTCTAGGCCACCGTCCCAAGTGAAGCTGTTTTCTGGGTCAAGGTTCGGGTTGCCGCGTGTGATCACGGTGCGTTTGTCATAGCTGATCATCGTGCTTTCGCCGGCCATTTGTATGGCGTTTGGTGCCATAAACGCAGTGCCTGCTGAACTATGCGCACGCAGCTCGGGTAAAATTTTGTGGCTGATCCCAATGCTGGGGTTGACGGTCGTAAATGCAGCAGTGGCGGGCGTAAAGCCGCTCATATGGGCTGTTGCAAGGGTTTCGACTTCGATGCGGTCATGGCGCGCACCCAGCGTTAGCACGGTTTTGTCTGCATTAAAAAATGATTCATTTTGAAAGTAGATGCCGAGCGTGCGCCGTTCGCTGTTTGGCTGATAAGGCGTTAGTGGTTGGCCTGCTCGATTTTTTCGCCAGCTATCAGAGCTAACGTGTTCCGCGTCCAGTCCGTAGGTGAGTGTTTGACCTGCTGTCCAACACCATGCATCCTTTGCTTGCAGTCCAGTCCATGTGTTTTTTTCACGGTAGCTGTCATACATCCCCCATGGGGACGTTTTGGGGGTAACGTCGCTGTTTTCGCTGCTATTGTAAGCGGCCAGCGAAAGCGTATGGCTGGCCTGTATGCCCAGCAATTTGCCACGCAGGTTGTGGTGGGAAAGGTCTTTGCTGCTTTGGTCTGTATTGCCGAAAAAAACAGAGCCAGGCACGGCAACATCATCGGCTTGAAATAGCTCGACATTACCATCAAGTCGCCAATTGTTGTTGATGTCGACGCCTAACCGGCCAGATGCGTTGTCTGCGCTGTAAGCAGTATCGGCGCGCTGTTTTCCGACCTTGTTAAATTCCCCGCCCATGCGGTAGTCGCCTTGTTGATCGTGGCGTTGAATGTTTGCATCAAAATCCAGCGAGGGCTGAATGCTGCCGCCACTGTTGATGCCCATATCGTAGGTATTAAAGCTGCCGTAACCCGCATTCAGCGCACTTTTTACCGTGCCGGTTGAGTGTTTGGTAATGACGTTCACTACGCCGCCCATTGCCGATGCACCATACAAGGCAGAGCCAGCTCCTTTTAGTATCTCGATGCGTTCAATATTTTCTACGGGGATGGCGGCAAGATTGGTAGCACCTGCCGGCATGCCATCTACCAATAACAGGGTGTGTTTGTTAATGCCGGACGTTTCAGGTCGGAAACCGCGCATGCCGATACCAGATAAGAGCCCAGGATATTGAACTACGTCGACAACGGCCAGCTTTTTAAGGGCATCAGTCACATCTAAAGCCACGCTTTGTTCGATGGTTTTTTCGCTGATGATTTGCACGTTTTGTGGGCTGTCGCTCTGTTTGCTGTCGCCGCGTCGCGCAGTCACCACGACGGTGTCGAGTGTGCTCGTGTCGGCGAGGACGGGGTCAGCAAGTAGCATGAAACTGGCGGCAAATAAACTGCGCTTAACGGTCGGAGACATCAGGTTTTTCCACGCAGGCGGGGGCGGGATGGGATGTGTCTGGATGTATCGGCCGCTATCTGCGTGAAAGCACGCGCCGACTATAGTTTCGGAGCGCATTCTAAAGCTAAAGGGATTAGAGCACAATGTTTGCAGATACAAAAAAAAATATTCTAGGCTTGCCGGCAGCACTGTTCATCTTGGCTGCGATTGTTGTTAGCGCGCAGGCAGGTGATGCCGTGTTGGGGCAGTGTTTAGCAGCGCCTGAGGTGGCTCCGTCGTCACTTAACCTTCATGCGGAATATCGCGAAGGGGAAGTTTTGGTCGATTTCGTAGACAACGCCACTGCTGCAGACAAGGACGCTGCCATGAAAAAAGTGGGTGCTGTTTCGCGAGAAGCCATTTCTAGGCACTTAGGTATTGAAGCCTTCCGGCTGAAGCCCAGCATGCGCGTGAAAGACGCAGAAGCGTTACTCGATCAAGAGCCATCTGTAGAGGATGCGGAGCCAGACTACGCCATTTATGCAGATCAAAGCGGCGTTGAATTGATTGATCCCCATCGTGTTCGCGGTTTCGCAAAAAAAGCCTCAGCAGACCCTTTGTTTGGCTTGCAGTGGGGCTTGCACAATACAGGGCAAAATATTGGCTGGGGAGCGGGTGTGGCGGGCATCGACATTCATGCAGCAGCGGCTTGGGTGACAACAACAGGGTCAGCCGCCGTGGTGGTGGGTGTTATTGATACTGGTGTCGACTACACCCATCCGGATATTCGCGACAACATGTGGCGTAATCCGGGCGAAATACCCAACAATGGCCTTGATGATGATCACAACGGCTATGTGGACGACGTATATGGAATCGACACCTTTAACCACGATAGCGACCCGATGGATGACAATGGGCACGGCACGCATGTGGCGGGCATTATTGCCGCCCGTGGTGATAACGGTATTGGCGTTGCCGGTGTGAATTGGCGCGCAAAAATTGTTGCCTGTAAATGTATCGACAGCAAAAATGTGGGCAGCATGAAAGGAGCCATTGCCTGCTTGAGTTATTTCTATGATCTCAAAGTGCGGCATGGTGTCAATCTTGTGTTGACGAATAACTCTTGGGGTGGGCATCCGCGCTCCTCCGCACGGGAAGCGGCGATTGTCGCCCATAAAAACGCCGGCATTTTGTTTGTAGCCGCAGCCGGTAACAGCGGCGCAGACAATGATGCGAAGCCCTATTGTCCGGCGAGCCATAAAGTTGATAACGTGATTGCGGTTACGGCCGTCGACCAGCGCGGCAAATTGCTGCCGACTTTTAGTTATGGCGAGTCTACTGTTGCCACTGCAGCCCCAGGTGTGCGCATCGCGTCGACGTACCCGCATGGGCGCTATGCGTACATGAGCGGCACCTCGATGGCAGTGCCTGCCATTAGCGGAATGCTGGCGTTGTACAAAGCTAAAAGCCCTTCGCTCACATGGTTGCAGTTGAAAAAAAAACTGCTTGCAAGTGGCCGTAGCCTGCCCTCATTGGCGGGCAAAACGATAACAGGAAAAATGGCGACAATTGGCTTTTTACCTGATGGCGATGGCGATGGCATTCCTGATCTAAATGATGTTTTTCCGCAAATATGGCTGCCGCTTGTTCTTTGAATATCCCCGTGATACTGTCGGCGTGCAGGTGGCTTAAAAAGCCCGTTTTTTGATAAGGCGGAGTTAAAGGCGAGCGGTCGCGTGAAGTATAAAAAGCGCAATGGGCAGTCGGGAACGCCCATGTGCTTGTTTCAAATAAAACTAACAATAAGTGACAAAAAGGGGAACTCTGGATGAAAAAAATAATGTTTGTAAGCGCCAAGCCGTTGGCGATGGCCGCCTACATTGCGGCAGGACTCTCAGTTAATGCATCTGCCTTATCAAATACATCTGAGCTGGGTTCAGCGTCACTTAAAGAAACCGTGTGCCAGCGTGGCGCAGAAATGTCGATTAGCGATGCTTCGCTTGCTATTGTTACGTCTGGTATTGGCAATTGTCAGCAGCGCGCATTGGTGCCGAGCAAAGGCTTTGTGCTGGCAGATTCAGGTTTGGATGCGAGCACCGTGCCCCTCAGCATCAGAAAAATGAGTCAAGATGGCGAGTTTTACGCCATCTATGACCAAGAAACGCGCGGCGCAGCGGTCTTGTTAACGCCCAACCACGCCATAGCGGTTGCGCGTTCGGTTACCTTGGCCTCCGGCAACAGCCCTGCGCTGTCTTTTGATCTAGCCGCGATGGTAAAGCCGGCAATTGGTCTACAAGGCGCGCAGATGACAGGCACCTACACCATATTGACGCGTGTACATGAATTTGAAAACGTCAGCGGCGGCATCAATAAGTCTATTTACGCAACGCCAAACCCTGCTTTGGCTGAATACAATTACACCGCAGCGATGGATGTAAAGTTCAATGGAGATGGCACGTGTGCGGTTATCAAACGCGATACGCATTACGCCTTTATGCTGACCAAAGACGCTACCCAAAATGAAGGTGATGACTATCAGTCCCGCGCTGCCGTCAACCAAGCGCAGAACGAGCCTCTCAGTGAATCTTCTACCTGCAAGTACACCGTGGCGAGCGAGGGAGGCCTGAAAGTAGACTACGACATCACGCAAGGCGCACAACATCTTGCGTGGAGCAGCACCTACAACGTGTCTGAAGATCGACGCTATCTGGTTTCGCAAAATGCGGGCAATGAGGTTGTTGACGGCACAGTGCCGAGCAAAGGCGATATTTCTGTTGCGGTACGTACAAGTGCCGGTGACGCACGCACTAATGTTGGTGCGGTTGGCGGCAACACCTATTTATTTAACGCGCTGGATAGCACCTATGCCAGCAGCACGCCGCGAACAGCCGTTTATGAGCGTCCCGCCGTTCCTGTGTATCAAGAAGAGGAATGTTTGACACGCGGCTCCCTCACTTTCAACGGCAGTAATGTTGATAGCAGCGGCACGTGCAGCTATCAAGCGGCAAGCAGTTGTGCTGCACGTAGCAGTCGCGGTAAAGAAGAATCGGCGGCGGGCAGTGCCAATGGCTCGATAAAAGATGCCTTTGTGGTCGCAGATGGCGCAACCGTTCCGCTTGCTTGCAACTGGAACAACACGCCGGATGCAGGCTTGGTTGTCGAAATACGCACGCGCAATGCAGACAACGCGCCCGTCATGCATCAATACACTGGCGCGGTGTCGGATAACGGCCAAGCCATTGTTCTGCAGGGTGCTTACAGCGCCAAAGCATCGACACCCGACAAAGAAGCACCTCCTGCATTCCCATTGCAAAAATACAATACCGGTGTTTTTTTGCTAGGCCAGCAGTTCAAGGGTAATTTGAGCGGCGATGCAGGCAAAAAAACGTACAATCAGTTTGTGTGGATTAAAGACGAAACCTCTAGCACAGCGCGTACGGACTTCAATGCGGACGGTATCTCTGATATTTATTTCCGCAACGCCTCGTCTGGCGATAGTCAAATCTGGCGCATACGCAATGGCGAGCAAGATAGCGTTGTTGACCTCGCAACGGCGGTAACGGCAGGCTTCGACGTGGCGGCTATCGGCAATGCCGATGTGCAGGGTGGGAAACTGATTCTGTTACGTAAAGCAGATGGCAAACTGAAAACCTTGCTGATTCGCAATGGCGCGTTGGTTTCAACAAGCGATATTGGTGATAGCGGAGCAAAATTTAAAGCACTAGGCGATGTAGATGGCGATGGAGCGGACGACGTTGTGCTACGTGACGACAAAACCGGCCTTCTGAGCGCGGTTTTGCTAAGAGAGGGGCAGAAAATATCAGTAAAAGATTTAGGTGCAAGCCCGCCTGCTTACAGTTTCAAAAAAATGGGGCGCTTGGGGGCTGGCGGTGGCGTGATTATTGTGTTGCGTGACGATATCGCTAAAAAAGCAAAAGGTCGTTTATTGGCTATTTCTGTCAAAAATGCCGCCAAAGTGTTGCAGTCTGATTTAGGCATTGTGTTGAGTGCTTTTGGTGTTGTTGCGATGGGCGATGCGAATGGCGATGGCGATGATGATATTTTCATGCGCGACGGTAAAACGGGTCGGATGATTATCGTTTCCCTACAGATGGGTAGAAGAGCGGGTCAGACCAGTCTCGGTTATTACTCGCGTGACCTACAGTTCAAAGCATTGGGCGATGCCGATGGTGATGGCGATGCCGATGTTTATTTGCAGGATGCAAAAACAGGTGCCACACAGGCCGTTCTATTGCGTAAAGCCACTAAAGCCGCTAAAAAAACCTTGCCGCTGCAATCGGGATATTCCTTGGTTGGCACGGGAGATTTTGACGGTGATGGCGATGACGACATGCTGTACCGTGATAGTGCAGGGGCTAATAAAATTGTCTTGATGCAAAACGGGCGCAGTGTCGGTGAAAAAATGCTGCCCTCGCTTGATGCCGCGTTTAAGGCCTCTTTGCAGCTGTAGTCTGAGGGTGGCTCGTCCTTTGTGAAATAAAAAGCCCAGCTTCTGCTGGGTTTTTTATGTTCTGGCGTAACGTTCGCCCGTGCGCAGCCAGCGTCGCAACAGAGGTGCTATGTGTTGCGGGTAGTCACGTAGCATCTGTTCTGCGCAGTGTTTGATGGCAGGCAACCAGTGTCCATCTCTCGTCAAATCGGCTATGCGAAAAGCCACTTCGCCGGTTTGTCGCGTGCCTAATAATTCACCTGGTCCGCGCAGTGACAAGTCTTTTTCAGCGATCACAAAGCCATCGTTGCTGTCGCGCAGCACCGCCAGTCGCGCCCGCGCCGTGTGCGACAGTGGGGGCATATAAATCAACAGGCACTGGCTGGCCGTGTTGCCGCGCCCCACGCGTCCGCGTAGTTGATGCAGTTGCGCAAGCCCTAGGCGTTCAGGATTTTCGATCACCATTAAGCTGGCGTTGGGTACATCTACGCCCACTTCAATCACGGTGGTTGCTACCAGTACGTGCAGGTCGCCATTTTTGAACGCGGCCATAATCATCGCTTTTTCTGCTGGTTTTAGGCGGCCATGCACTAACCCGATACGCAGCTCTGATAGACAAAGAGCCAGCTCTTTGGCGACCGCCTCAGCGGCCTGGCATTGCAATAATTCAGATTCCTCAATCAAAGTGCACACCCAATAGACTTGGCGACCCGTTTTGCAAACGTCGCGTAGACGTGCAATCACCTCTGGGCGACGTGCGTTACTTAGCACGACGGTGTGTACAGGTGTTCGATGGGGCGGGCGCTCGTCGATGACAGAAATATCGAGGTCGGCATAGCTGCTCATAGCCAGCGTGCGAGGAATTGGTGTCGCAGTCATGATGAGTTGGTGTACGGCATGCCGCGTGCCTTTTTGTTGCAGTGCAAGGCGCTGGCGCACGCCAAAACGGTGCTGCTCATCTGCAACAACTAACGCTACATCTTGAAAAATAACGTTTTCTTGAAACAGTGCCTGTGTGCCGATAGCCATTTGTGCAGAGCCGTCACGCAGTGCAGCGAGTGTTTCACGACGGGCTTTCGTGCGCTGACTGCCCGCTAACCACACGACGGTAAAGCCCAGCGGGGTCAGCCACTGACAAAAGTTTTGGTAATGCTGTTCGGCTAGGATTTCAGTGGGTGCCATTAGTGCCGCTTGTTTGCCACTGGCGAGTGCTTGCAAGACAGCGAGTGCCGCCACCACGGTTTTTCCGCAGCCTACATCGCCCTGTAGCAGCCGTAACATGGGTTGGTTTTTGGCAAGGTCGCTGGCAATTTCGGCGGCGACACGCTGTTGCGCGGCGGTCAACTGAAAAGGCAGTTGATTCAAAAAGCGCTCATGTAATGCGAGTGCTTGCGGAAGGGCTGCTGCGGTTTCATTGCGCGTCTGTTCGCGCGCACGTAAAAGGCTCAAGTGGTGCGCGAGCAGTTCCTCAAACACCAATCGCTGTTGTGCCGGATGCGCGCCTGTTTCTAACTGCACTACAGACGCGTTTGTAGGCGGTTGGTGCAGATACAACAGCGCGTCAGACAGGCTGATGTCCAAGGTGCTGGGTAGCAGAGCAGGCGGAAGATAGTCCTCAAGCAGTGGTGAATCTGTTGTTTGGCGAAGCGTTGCCAATACCTTCTCTGTTAATTTGCGCAGATTGTGTTGTTGCAGCCCATCCGTGCTGGGATATACCGGCGTTAAGTGCTCTGTTAATGGCAGGTGCTCATCCGGCATCAGCAGGCGATACTGTGGGTGATACATCTCAATGCCATGGGCACCGCGCTTAATTTCTCCCCAAGCGCGTACCCTTTTGCCTGCCAGTAATTGTTGTTGCTGCGCCCACGAAAAGTAATAAAAGCGCAACGTCAGAGACGTATGGCCGTCACCTATCACACAGGCGAGGCTGCGCCGACGACCAGAAACCGCCTCGCAATGTTGTATGGTGCCCTCCACCAATAACTCGCTGTTCAGCCTCAAGGCACGTAGGGGAGTGATACGGGTAAGGTCGCGATAGCGCAAGGGCAGATGGAACAGTAAGTCGTCTTGATTATGGATGTCTAGGCGCGCCAGCTTTTCTGCCAGCGACGCACTGATGCCCTGTAGGGGCTTTGGGTGTTGGGGTTGGATGGGCGTTGGCGTGTGCGGCATAAATTGAGCGCGGCTATCTGTAAAAGGCGATCTATACTTTACTCGAACACGGGCAAAAGCCGGTGCAGGCACCTTGTACAATACGCATTTAACCGTACAATCGTAAATTAAAATTCGCAGTTGATTGCAGGGTATTTCGGGATGAAAAAACAAATGATCGCGACCATAAAGCCCGCTACTTACTGTTTACTGCTGTTTGCCGCGCTATTTTTTACGACGGCCAACGCAAATTCAACAACCAAACACCACCGCCACACGTTTAAATCAACAGGGAGTGTCAGCGGCAAGCGTGACCGTCATAAAGCTTTTGTAAAAAAAACCGCGCCTAAAACTGGAGCGGCGAAATCTACGACGAAAATTCGCACCGCACGTATAGCCCCTAGAGCAAAAACGAGCAGTGTCCGCACCGTAAACACACGCACGCACGCTACGTTCAAGACCACAAACACCAGAAAGGCTTTTTTGGCCGCAACGCCCCCGAAGACCAAGGGGCATAAGTACGCTGCGGTCAGGCGGGTATCGACTTATAGCGCGGCTCGTCCACAGGTGGTGCGGGCTGCCCCAAGTGCGCCGCCTTTCATTGCAAAGTCTTCTGGTCTTCGGCTCGCCAGCTCCAGTGCTTTGGTGGTGGATGCTGTAACGGGTAAAGCCATTTACGCTAAAAATACAAGGCAACTGATGCCGATAGCGTCCATCACCAAACTCATGACGGCTATGGTCGCGCTGGACGCACAGCCTTCCATGCAGGAAACGCTCACCATCAGTGATGCCGATGTCGATTATCTCAAGCACACTACCTCGCGCCTGCCGCCAGGCACGCGCTTGAGCCGCCGTGACATGCTGCGTCTAGCACTTATGTCCTCTGAAAATCGTGCGGCATCTGCGCTGTCGCGGCATTATCCTGGTGGAAAGCCCGCTTTTGTGAACGCCATGCGAATGAAAGCGGCCAAATTGGGCATGAGCAACACGCGCTTTAATGACCCTACCGGCTTAACGCCTAGCAATATGTCGACCGCCGAAGACCTCGTAAAAATGGTGAAAGCAGCTAGTCAATACAGCCTCATCCATGAGTTCACCACCACAGCCGGCCTCAATATGGCGGTTAATTCGGTTCGCCATCCGCTGGAGTACAAAAACACCAATCGTTTGGTGCGTGGTGGTGAGTGGGATATCGACGTGAGCAAAACCGGCTACATCAAAGAAGCGGGGCATTGTCTGGTGATGAAGCTGGATGTGAATCAGCGTTCAACCGTGATGGTGCTGCTGGAGTCTGAAGGGAAACTGTCGCCGATGGGCGATGCCACTCGGCTCAAAAGCTGGATGGAAGCGGGAGGCGGTATGCGCCTTGTTTCCCGCTGATGGACGATAGGCTTAGAGTATTGTGCACGACTGTCCGATAATGAGAGTAGAGTATCCTGTTAATGCTGCAGCAGGGATTGCAGGCGCAGTTTGGCGGTTGTCAGCTTCAGTTTACTCAAGGCGCAGCGTCTCAGCTTGAGCGGTGTCTTTTGTGACAAGCGTGCCTTCTTCATACGGTTCTGCCAGCATATGCTTTGACGGCGCATATTTTCCCGCCAACGCGGCTGGACTTGTGAGGACGATAGACAGTAGAAAAACAAGACGTAACAGCATGGAATAACCCTCGGTATAAGGGAGTACTTCGACAGGAATATGCTTGTTGCGTTCCGCCCGTGTTTGGCGTGGTTTATTACGCCAACGCTTGGCTGTGTAAGTACTCGTCGTAAGTGCCGCTGAAATCGACAATGCCTTTGGGGGTTAATTCGATGATACGCGTGGCGAGTGAGGACACAAACTCACGGTCATGGCTCACAAAAATTAGTGTGCCGACGTAGTTCGCCAGCGCCAAGTTAAGCGATTCAATCGATTCCATATCCAAGTGATTGGTGGGTTCGTCCAGCAACATCAAGTTTGCGCGTTGCAGCATTAAACGGCCAAATAACATACGCCCCTGCTCGCCACCGGAAATAACGTTTACTGATTTCACAATGTCGTCTTGTGAAAACAGCAAGCGCCCCAAGGTCGCGCGCACCAATTGTTCGTCGCCTTTTGTCCACTGCTTCATCCACGCAAATAGGTCCATGTCGTCGGCAAAGTCATCGGCATGGTCCTGCGCGTAGTAGCCAATATCGGCCATTTCTGCCCATTTAATTGTGCCGGTGTCCTGTGGTAATTCTTTCATCAAACAGCGCAGCAAGGTGGTTTTGCCGATGCCGTTAGGGCCGATGACCGCGATGCGCTCGCCGGCATCTACTTGCAAATTCAAACCGCTGAATAGGGGTTTGTCGCCAAAGCCTTTGCTGACATTCTCCAGCGTGACCGCTTGCCGGTGCAGTTTTTGCTGCTGTTCAAAACGGATATACGGGTTTTGGCGGCTGGAGGGTTTGATTTCAGCAAGTTGGATTTTATCGATTTGTTTTGCGCGTGACGTGGCTTGTTTCGCTTTGGATGCATTCGCGGAAAAGCGACTCACGAAACTTTGCAGTTCGGCAATTTGTGCTTTTTTCTTGGCGTTCTCGTTTTGCATCAGCTCACGCGCTTGCGTGGCAGCGGTCATGTATTCGTCGTAGTTACCAGGGAATAATTTCAGCGCGCCGTAATCTAAATCAGCCATGTGCGTACACACGCTGTTCAAAAAATGGCGGTCGTGCGAAATGATAATCATAGTGCTGGAGCGCGCTTTGAGAATGTCTTCCAGCCAGCGGATGGTGTTGATGTCCAAGTGGTTGGTTGGTTCGTCCAGTAGCAACACATCCGGATTGGAGAACAATGCCTGTGCGAGCAGTACACGCAGCTTCCAGCCCTGCGCTACCGCACTCATTGGCCCCCAATGCTGTTCCAGCGGAATGCCCAAACCCAGTAGCAATTCGCCGGCGCGAGATTCCGCGGTGTAGCCGTCCATCTCTGCGAATTCTACTTCCAAGTCGGCCACTGCCATGCCATCGGCTTCGCTCATTTCCGGTAGGCTGTAAATGCGGTCGCGCTCGGCTTTTACGCGCCACAATTCCTCGTGCCCCATAATGACGGTATCCAATACGCTGAATGCTTCGTAGGCAAATTGATCCTGCCGCAACTTGCCCAAACGCACGTCTGATGGGCACATGACATTGCCTGAAGTCGCCTCCAAATCGCCGCCCAGAATTTTCATGAACGTGGATTTTCCGCAGCCATTAGCGCCGATCAACCCATAGCGGTTGCCGTTGCCAAATTTGACGGAAACATTTTCAAAAAGGGGTTTGACCCCAAACTGGATAGTGAGGTTGCTGGTAGCGATCAAGGGTTTTGTCCAAAAATCCCGCCAGTCTAACGCCTAGCCGCCTCAGCGCAATGTCCGGTTTGACAGTGGCAATAGCCACCTTTAGTCTGCCACGCACAATACTAACGCCATGCAGGCAGGAGTTTCTATGAATATCAAAGGCTTGGGTTATGTGGGTTATGGCGCGCCAGACCCTTCGCAATGGCTGGCTTACGGTTGCGGCATTCTCGGTGCCATGCCGGCTCGCGCACTGCCGGGCGAAGCGTGGGGCATGCCGATGGATCCCACAGCCGGTCCTGCCAGCAAAGGCACAGGCGTTGGCGCAGATGGCTCGGTATACCTTAAATTTGACCAGCGCCAATGGCGCGTGGCGATACACCCAAGCCAAACCAATGCTGGCTTGATGTATATAGGGTTTGAAGTTGGTGGCCAAATAGATTTAGAACAGACCTTTACTGAGCTAAAAGAACAGGGCATCATCGCCCGCTTAGGCACAAAAGAAGAGGCTCGAGCGCGTTCGGTTACCGGTATCGCCTATAGCCAAGACCCGTCTGGCAACCCGCTGGAGTTTTTTTACGGCGCGTGTGATGACTTCAAATTCCAGTCGCCGCAAGGCATGACATTTAAAACGGGCGCGATGGGGCTGGGACATCTGAATCTGTTGGTGTCTGACCTGCAGGCCAACCAAGATTTTTACACGCGCGTGCTGGGCTTCAAGCTGTCGGATTACATTATGTTCGGGTCGGATATGTCGGCCAATTTTTATTACTGTAATCGCCGCCATCACAGCATAGGCTTAACGCGTGTTGGCCCGATTAACGGCATTCACCACATGATGCTGGAATGCACCACGGTGGATGACGTGTTGCGTTGCTATGAGCGCGTACAGGCGGCTGGCATTACGGTCACTTCAACGTTGGGTCGGCACATTAACGACAACATTCTGTCGTTTTATATGCAAAGCCCGTTCGGCTTTGAGGTGGAAATTGGTTGGGATGCCGTCGAGGTGGGCGATGACTGGTTGCCGCGTGAGTTTTGTGAAGGCGACATCTGGGGGCATAAGGGGCTTGATCCTGAAACCATCAAAAAATCTGCCGAACAGATTAAACAGAAGTAATTAGCGAAGGCGTGAAAATGCAAAAACAGACAGCTATCGAGCAGATCATTCTCGCAGTATTCACGCCCACGTTTTGCGAGCTGATTAACGAAAGCAACCAACACAACGTCCCTGCCGGTAGTGAGTCGCATTTCAAGCTGGTGTTGGTGACGGATGTGTTCCACGGCTTGCGGCCTGTGATGCGTCACCAACGTGTATATGCCGCACTGGGTGAGATGATGGGGCAGATTCACGCATTGGCACTGCATACCTACACGCCGGAAGAGTGGCAAGAAAAAACCGCGGCACCGGCTTCGCCTGCGTGTTTGGGTGGTAGTAAACATGCCGGCGAATAATGCCGGTGTTGCGCGCAATGCCAACGCCGTGCTCGCAGCCCTGCACAGCCGCGTTTCCGTGGGTGAAGTTACCGATCCTGCGCCCAGTGCCGCCCAGCGTGAAGCCATCTTCAAAGCTGCACTGCGCGCACCTGATCACGGCCTGCTGCGCCCGTGGCGTTTTCTGTGTGTGGAAGGCGAAGCCCGTAAACACTTGGGGCAGATATTGGCGGACGTTGAAGAATCTGTCCTCGATGAACCGTTAACGCCAACACAACGCGGTAAAATTATTGCTCGCCCCTTGCGTGCGCCGCTGCTGGTTTTGGTTGTCGCCAAAGTGCAAGCGCACAGTAAAGTGCCAGAGCTTGAGCAGTTGTTATCGACAGCCGCCGCCGTGCAAAACATGCTGATTGCCGCGCACGCACTCGGGGTGGGCGCCATGTGGCGTACGGGGTTATCAACATACACGCCTTTGTTGGCTAAAAAACTGGAGTTGGCAAGCGATGAGCGTTTGCTGGGTTTTTTGTACATGGGCACGCCTCGCGCACAGCAAAAGTCTGCACCAGAGCTGAATGTGGCAGAATTTTTTTGTGTTTGGCCGAGAGCTTAAGGCATTACCCCCCGTTCAATTTTTAGTCAGCTGCTTCATCGGCGTATCATGCGATCGGTGTTTTTGTTCGCGCTGTGTAAACCCAGAAATTACCGAGTCAGGTGTGTGGATAAAGTAAAAATACCGAAAAGCGAACATCTCAAGGCGTGGCTGATACGTGCGCTCTACGCGCTGCTGGCCTGTTTGCCGCTCTCCGTGATTCAACTGTTTGGCGGGTGGGTTGGGCGTGCTTTCTGGCGTGCCAATACGCGCGAAGCGCAAAATACACGTGCGAATATCGCCCTGTGTTTTCCTGCGCTGTCTGTCCGTGAGCAAAATAAATTGGCGCGGCGCAGCTTGATCGAAACCGGCAAAACTTTGTTGGAAACGGGCGCGTGCTGGAACTGGTCACTGGAAAAATGCCGTCGTCTGATTCGCCATATCGAGGGAGAAGATATCTTTGCCGCGCGCTGTGCCGATGCGCGTGGCTTGATTTTGTTATTGCCCCATCTCTGCACCTGGGAAATGTTGCATCCGGTGCTTACTCAGCACACGCCGTTCACCGCGATGTACAAGCCGCCCAAAATTACTTTGTTGGATAAGTGGATGCAGCGCGTGCGCGAGCGCAGCAGCGCGGTGATGGTACCGGCCAATCGTCGCGGCGTGAGCGAGTTGATGAAAGCGCTCAAAAACGGCCAGTGTGTGGTGGTGTTGCCCGATCAGGAGCCTGAACGCAACGGTGGTGCGTTTGCGCCTTTTTTCGGCGTGGAAACCTTAACCATGACGTTGGTACACGGTTTGGCGACAAAAACCGGTGCGCAATTGTTGGTGGCGAACGCCGAAAGGCTGCCAAAAGGACTTGGTTTCAATGTGGTTTTTCGTGACGCGAATGCCGTTAATGTGGCGGATGTGCGCGCATCGCTGACGGCAATGAATGCCATTATCGAAACGGCCGTGCGGGCGATTCCAGCGCAATATCAATGGGAATACAAACGCTTTAAGCGCAAGCCAAGCGGCAAAGCCGATTTTTATTGATGCGTCGACTCAGTGCCGCGGCTTTCCCAATAAGTCGGCAAGACCGGCAAAGGGATTATGAGTGGCGGCGGTTTTTTGCGTGTTGCTGTCACTGGATGCGTGCGGGTCGTAATCGGCACCGTATCCACCAAATTTGGCGTGTTCGTTATCGTGGCAGTACAAACACAGCAGCTCCCAGTTTGATCCGTCGGCGGGGTTGTTGTCGTGGTTGTGATCTTTGTGATGCACCGTCAGTTCGCTTAACCGTTTACCTGAAAACTCACGGGCGCAGCGGCCGCAAATCCACGGATACATCTTCAGTGCTCGCTCGCGGTACGTTTGCTCGCGCGTGCGCTGATTTTGCGTCAGGCTACGCATCAGCGCGTTGGCTTTGGAAGGGGGCTGTAATGGCGGCTTATATGTGCTCATGTTGCTATGGTAAACCGCCGCGCCATAAAAGCTAAAGCGTTGCGCTGGCGTGTGCAGGATTTGGCGGCTCATCCATTGGCTTGGTGGCGGTAAAAATTAAAAGATTTTCACTCCAGATAATGGTGCCGTCCGGCTGCGTTGATTGGGCAAGGTCACTTTATGTTTTAGTCGGCTCGGTTTTGCGGTTCGCGCAGCGCGGCGTTCAGCGTATCAATGACGCGTGCCCAGTCGGCATCATTAATAATTTCTTCGTGCAGAAAAGTGGCTTGTGCGGCTGTCCAAAACGGTGCTTTGGCGAGTTTTGTCTCTGCTGGCAGGGGTCTGTGGCTTTGTAGAAACTGTTCAATGGCTTCGGGGTCGCTTGGCAAACCTAGCTGTCTAAATAGAGCAGCAAAAGAATGGGTAGGGTTATGCATGGCACGCTCCTAGGGGGGGGCTGATGAGCTAGGTGCGCAAAAAAACATGGGCGCGCCTAGCGGTTAGCTTACAGCAAATGCGCCGCCAGCAGCCATTGGTGCCAAGTGAGAGGCGTGCGGTTTTTCCTCGCTAGGCACTAGGGCGGTTTTATGCGCGCCAAATGACAAAACTGTCATTTACTTGTTGTTATTCGTAATGAGAATACTTATTGTTCCGTATGCTATGAAGTGTATAGTTAATCACATAAACAAATAGACGAAAAAATCATTTCATCCAAGGTCATATTTGCGTGGTTTTTCCCAAAACGCTTGAGATTAGCCCAGAGTTTTTCAATAGGATTAAGAGGCGGAGAATAGGGTGGCAGAAACAGTAACTGGCATTTACTTTTTGCAATGATATCGAGCGTGCTTTTTGTT
>JAYVJM010000103.1:0-4870 GCA_043769275.1 Cellvibrionales bacterium
TGCGGCTTGGACGATCACGCCCAGCGCAAAATCGTGATGATTTGTCACCTTCACCACAAAACGAAAGGTGGTGAGATTTTTGAGATCAAACACGGCATCGAATTCGATGCCGTTGGCGAGCACGGGGCTGCGCGTATAAATGGTTTCGAAGGCGGGCATCAAGCCATCGCTCATCCCCTGCGTGTAGGTTATCAACGTCGGCGTATGCGAGAGCGAGATGGGTTTCCACGACAGGCGGTTGTCGCCGCCCTGCAAAATAGTGCTGCTCACGTAGCGGTTTTCGGTGCGATAGCCCCAGCCAAGCAAAATGTAACGCAGCCGGTAAGTGCCGGTGGCCGGCAGGCTGGCGGGGTTGAGGGTGCTGATGCTGTAGGGAAAGTCGCCGTTGTTGTGCCGGATAAAACCCTCAGCATCCATCGACATCGCTTTCCAATCATCAGGCCACTCGCCCAACGGTGGCAGGTAAGTTGGCGAGTGACTGCCGCCGTGAATACTGGCGCTATAAATTTGGCCGGATTCGAGGTGCTGCACTTCGATTGCAGCGGCGATACTAAAGTAGCCGCTGCCGCTGGAAACTTGGTAGCGCAGCGGCTGGTTTTGATCAACACGGCTTGCCACCGCTGCTGGAATTGGGCGCGTTTCAAAGCGCACCTGCAATTCAAGCAACCGGTCGATAACCAGATGTAGATTGCCAAGCCACTGCGCGGCGTTGTTACCGATAAATTTCAGCGTGCGGCCATAAAGATCAAAATACGGGTCGGGCGTAATCGTTTGCGCATCGCGCAATTCCCAACGAAAGTTGCTGCCCACCGCGCCGTGCAGGGTGTAATCAAAACTCACCGGCTTGCTGAACAGCTCGCGTGGAATTGGCGGGCAAGATTGTGGCGATGTTGTGCTTGATGAAAACGGTAGCGATAGCCGCGCTACGATGCTGCTGTTTTGACTGTCGTTTCGTGTTAATCCGTTTTTGTTAAGGCGACTGGAAACGATCAAACGCACACCGCTTTCGGGTACGGGCTGCGAAACGTAGCGTTGATTTTCGCAAGTATTGAGTGCTTGGTTGATGGCATCGTTGATCTCGCCCGTAAGCCGATCGTAGTAGCCACGCGCCAATGGGCTGTAATCTTTCTGCAGCCAGCCGTAATAATTGCCGAACAGCCAATAAAAATCGGCATCTGGCCAGTCATCAATCCACCCATCGCAGGGACGTTGTTTTGCGACTATGGCTTGCGCGTTCTCCCATGAGCAAACGAAAAACTTGAGCGGCACTAATTCCTGCATCAGCGTGCTCTCGATAGTTCGCGTAATGCCTGCGCCAGTTGCATCGCTGTTTCCCGCGACGATTGCACAGCGTGTGTTTTGCCGCTGATGTGAAAACGCAGATCGACGACATCACGGGCTGGTGCGGATGATGAACCGCTTGTCATTGTTGCCTGTGCTACTGCATTACTCACCGCACCACCGGCAGCAAAACGCGTCATAGGCGGCAAAAATCCGGCATTGAGTGCGGCAAAAAATCCCTCGCCAAATTGCCGCACGCTGGCGGCCCGAATGACAAATTCGCCGTGCGATAGCAGTGCCGGTATTGAGTCCGATGTTTCTGTGCCTGCGCCAAAAATTCGGCCACTCATACGCTTGAAACCGTCGCTAATGGCCTGCTCGCCCTCGGCCAATTTTTGGATAAAACCGCCTTGCGCGTTGGCTTGCACTTTCTGCACATAAACCGTGTGCGTGCTGCTGGTGGGGCGCAAAAGTTCTGCAATGGCGGCGCGATATTGCGCGAGATCAACCTGCGGCGTGTGTGTGGCCGACGTTGGCACAGAAAGCACCGTGCGGGCATCCTGCGCAAAGGCGGCCAGTTGTTGCCGAGGTTGATCGAAGGATGCCAATGCCGGTATTTCCACACGGGCGGCGGCGAGCGTGCTTTTTAGCTGCTCGATGTCAGACAGCACCTTGTGCGTGTCGGCTTCGACTTTGGCGACCAGCCGCAAATTGTCGGTATCGCTTTTCAACTGCTCGATACTGGCTTTGGCTTCGTGTGTATCGAGATAAAGCGTGGCGATCAGTTGCTGCGCCTCCATCATTGCTTTGAGTTTTTCGATAGCAGTTTTTGCCGCGTCGATATCCACATCCAGCGTTAGTTTGTCTTGACCCAGTAACTGCTGGCGCAGTTTTCCCAGTTCGTCAGAAACGGATGCCAGCGCACGTTTGGCCTCATCTGCGCCGGCACTGGCAGCAGATGCCGCCCGCTGGTGGGCGTTGCCCAATCCAGTCAGTGCAGCATCGGCAATGTCGGCGGAGCTTTTGATTTGCCCGATAGCAGTGGCGGCAGCTTGCCCTTCAGAGACCACCGTCTGCGTGACACTTTTGCCGTTTTGTTCGATTTGTTTGGTCACCGCCGAAGCTGAACGCTCGGCCAGTGCAATCGCTTCTTCGGCCAGTGCAATCGCTTCTTCGGCCAGTTTTCGCGCTTGCTCATAGTTGCCCGCCGCCAAAGCTGCACTGGCTTGTGCCTGTTTTTCGTCGATCTGGCGCAGCCGATCTTGATAAGCTGCGTATTCGCCCATGCTTTTGCGCGACAGCTCCCGAATGCGATCTTCCACCGACAGCCGCAGATTTAAGCGGGCATCGTCAGCGGCTTTGGCGGCGGCAAGGTGGCGCTGTTCTTCTGCAATCAAGCGATCAACGGTGCTGCGATAGGCCGATTCCAACTGACTGTAAAGCGCGATGCGCGCATCGACGGCTTGCCGCTCGATGGCCTGCACATCCTGCCCGGCAGCGCGTGCCAGTGCGATGGCTTGCCCGTAGCCGGTTTTCCAGATGGAAGCCATTTGCCGTGTACCGGCTTCGATGGCGGCCAGTTTTTCCCGTTCAGCGCCGAGCAGGGTTTGTGTTGATTCACGGATGGCCGTCGATTCAGAGTGCGCGGCATTCTGTGCAGCCAAGGCTTGGCGCTTGTAGTTTGATTCGATCTCGGCAACACGCGCATCAAAAATGGCTTTGATATCGGCGGCCACATTTTTATAGCTGGCTGATAACTGCTTGACGTTTTCAGCGGCTTTTTTAGTTTCCGCTTCCAGCGATTGCCGGATGGCTTCACCTGCTTGCGTAGCCGCGCCCTGAATAGATCGCAGCGCATCAGCGGTGGCAGGCAATGCTGCCCGCAAACGTTCGGCAGCTTGGGCGGCCAGCCACATCTGCGTTTTGACGGAAACCGCGCCCGTGTTGGCCAGCTCCTCCATTGCTGCTGTCAATTGCGTCAACTGTGCGCTGTGCCGGTTTATGTCATCAATGGCGCGGCTTGTTTCGCGTATCTCCTGCGCCCACTCCACCATGTTTCTGCCAACTTCAAACACAGCAACGGCGGCCAACACCGGCAAAAAACGCATGACGGCGATTTTGAGAAGATTGAATGCCGCCAGCAATCGCGCCACGGCTGCCACACCCTTTATCGCCAGCATACCAACGACAACTTCACCGATTACGCGCAATACGCTCATGATTTCTTCGCCGTGACTGGCAATAGAAACCAGCGCATCGGCCAGTTTTTGCAACGCAGGCAGCGCGGCGGCTGAGACTTTCATGGCGATAGCAGAAAGTGCTTGTTTGACGGTATCCAACGTGTCATTGAATTTTTCAGCCGCACGGGCGGTGTCGCCGCTGATTTCCAGCCCCAGTGCTTTGAATTGCTTTTTTAGCTGCTCAATGCCAGCACGGCCTTGGTTCAGAAACGGAATCAGTTCCACGCCGCTTTTGCCGAACAGCTTCACAGCTAGCGCGGATTTTTCAGCACCGTCTGGCATTGCAGCAAAGGCATCGGCCATGTCGAGCAATACCGCTTCAGTTGGGCGCAACTGGCCAGCGACATTTTTGACGGAAACACCCAGACGACTAAAAACTTCCACTTGCTCATTGGAACCACCGGCGGCCGCGACCATCGCCACCGACAATTTTTTAATGCCGTTCGCCAAACCATCCAACGTGGTGCCTGCCTGTTCCGCGATGGGTTTTAGCAAGGACAATGACTCGACAGACACGCCAGTTTTTTGCGAGAGTTTGGCAAGATTGTCAGCTGTTTCCAGCGCGTGTTTGCCAGCGGCAATCAGCCCTGCGACCGACAACGCCGCGCCAAGACCCGCCAGCAGCGCATTGACCTTGCTCGCCGCGCTCGATAAACCTTCCAAATTGCCTTTGGCCGAGGCAAATGCTGCCTTGGTTTGGTCAAGCGCAGTAATCAGGATTTGGGCGCGTTCAGAGGCCATTGGCAGAAAGTTGCTGAAGAATAGAGGCAGCGAGCTTGGACATTTGAGCACGCACGATGTTGGGCAAATTAAAACGGCCACGCAGCGTCACACTCTGCACCAGCACGGCGATGGGTATTTCTTGCCCGCGCTTGATGGATTTTGCGCCGCTGCGATTGCGTTCGGCACGTTTAAAGCGGCGTAAACCTGCGCTGTTTTCTTTGATGTTTTCCGCCATCAAAATCACCTTGCCATTTTTTTCGATAAAGAAGGCGTTGCCGCTACGCATCAAGCCGTCGATCACGCGCCGAAAGGCTTTGCGCCCCATGCGTTGATGTTCGGGCAACAGTGGAATCAGCAGTTTTCCGTTGATAGTGCCGCCGCGCACATGAATGCCCAGCCAGCGTATTTTTGAGCCGATCAGCAAGGCGGGGAATTTTTCAGGGCTGCCTGCATAAAGTTTGTGGCGCATGGATTTTAGAAAGCCCGCCTTGTGTACCTTCACAGCCTATGCATGAGATTGATCGGTTAGAACTGATGTTACGCAACCCTCCCCTGATAAGCTTGCCGAATGAAAAAAGCCGACCTTGATTTATACACCGACTATTTGTTGAGCACTTTTGGTGCTG
>JAYVJM010000104.1:0-4754 GCA_043769275.1 Cellvibrionales bacterium
TTGCCACGCGCTTGCTTTTGTTTTCTGTCGTTCACAATGTCTCTCCAATTGCCGAATTTTAACACCAGCTATGGAGTACGTTTTTCGGGGGTAAGGTCAGTGGTTCACGCAGCGATTGTCTTTTGATAAAACGCAAAAATTGCGCACTATTGGTGCTTGGTATTTTTGAAGAAGGAGCCGTTGCGATGTTTGTCCATGAGCACGTTAATTTTGAGCGTCTGCAGGCGCAGTTTTCTGAGCGCCTAAGCCCCGAGCAACAGGCTTGGTTTGCACGGCAGCAAGGTGATTCCGTTTTTATGCAGTCGCTCGCCAACGTGTGGCTGGGCAGCCAGTATGCTTTTGATTGTTGCTGTCGCCAGCCACTTTGGTTAATTGCTTTGCTGACGGTTAACGACATGGGAGTTGCGCCCATCGACAGCCAGCCAAGCGATGATGAGATCAAACAGCAGTTGGCGACGCAGCTCGCGGCGGTTGCCAGTGAAGAACAGTTGGCACAGTGTTTGCGCTTATTTCGCCAGCAACAGATGCTGCGCATCATCTGGCGCGACATCACACGCCGTGCCGATACCCTGCAAACCACGGCCGCGCTGTCGGCATTGGCGGATGCTTGTGTGCAGCAGGCGCTGGCGTTTCTGCATCCGCGTTTCTGCGCAGACTATGGCACGCCGTATAACCACCACGGACAGGTGCAAACGCTTTTGGTGTTGGGCATGGGAAAGCTCGGCGCGTTTGAGTTGAATTTGTCTTCCGATATCGACCTGATTTTTGCCTATGAAGAAGCCGGCGACACCGTTTTTGGCGCGCCGACTCAAGGCAAACGCCCGATTCCCCACCAGGATTTTTTTACCCACCTTGCCCGTCGCCTGATTGCCGCGCTGGACAAAATCACGGCCGATGGCTTTGTTTTTCGTGTCGATATGCGTCTGCGACCTTATGGCGACAGCGGCGCGTTGGTGCTCAACTATTCTGCGATGGAGCAGTACTACCAGCAACAGGGGCGCGATTGGGAGCGTTACGCCATGATCAAGGTGCGTCTCGTGGCGGGCGACGAAACGCAGGCCGCGCCTCTGCTGGCGATGTTGCGCACCTTTACGTACCGGCGTTATTTGGACTTCAGCGCCATCGATGCTTTGCGTGAAATGAAAGCGCTGATCGAACACGATGTGCAGCGTCGCAGCCTGCACGACAATATCAAACTGGGCTGGGGTGGCATCCGTGAAGTCGAATTTATTGCGCAATCGTTTCAGCTTATTTATGGCGGCCGTGATGCGCAACTACAAAAGGCTTCACTGCTGCACACCTTGCGGTATTTGGCGGAAAAACAATTGCTGGCAAACGAGGATGTCGATGCCTTGCTGAAAGCCTATTTTTTTCTGCGCGATATTGAACATTTGTTACAGGCTTGGCGCGATGAGCAGACACAAACCTTGCCGCGCGATGAAGTTCAACAGCAGCGACTGGCGTGGCTGTTGAGTTTTAGCGGATGGGATGCTTTTTTCGCACAGTTGCACACCTGCCGCTCAGAGGTGCAGCGTGTTTTTTCCGCGCTAATTGCGCCGCCTGAAGAAAATAACAGCCTAAGCGATGCGCCATTGTCGCAGCATGAAACTTGGCAACAACTGTGGGCGGGTGCTGAAGATAAAACAAGCGAGGTTGAGGCGCTAAAAGCCTGCGGTTTCAGTGACGCAGAAAGTTTGCAGCCGCTTTTGGCTGCGTGGCGCACAGACAAATCACGCGGTTTGCTGCCCAGTGACAGCCAGGCTCGACTGAATCGTCTGATGCCGCTGTTGCTCAAGGCCTTGTCGCAGCATTCACAAGCGGCTGCGTGTTTTGCGCGTTTGTTGCCGTTATTGCGTGCTGTGCTGCGCCGTTCGGCGTACCTCGTGCTGTTGTGCGAAAACCCTGCCGCGCTTGAGCAGCTGCTCTTGCTGGTAGATGCCAGTTCATGGATAGCCGAGCAATTGGCAGAACAGCCCGTGTTGCTAGATGAGCTGCTTGATACGCGCCATTTGTATAGCCAAGAAGCCCCCACACGCAAGGAGTTGAGCGACACATTACGCCAACAAATGTTGCGCGTGCCGGAACATGACATGGAAGCGCAGATGGAAACCCTCCGCCTGTTTAAGCTCTCGCACAGCCTGCGGGCAGCGGCCTGTGAAATTACCCAACGCTTACCGTTGATGAAAATCAGCGACTATCTGACCTTTCTGGCGGAGGTTATCCTCATACAGGTTTTGTCTTTAGCGTGGAAATCGCTCATCGACAAACATGGTGTGCCGACGCGTGCTGATGGCGGCCTGTGTGAGCCGAGTTTCATTATTGTCGCCTATGGAAAATTAGGCGGGTTAGAGCTGGCTTATGGCTCTGACATTGACCTTGTTTTCATTCACGATGCCGACAGCGGCGGTTACACACAAGATAACGACAATACCGGCGCAGACGCTTACACCGACCCCACTAAAAACAGCATCGAAAACAGCATTTTTTACGCACGCCTCGGGCAAAAAATCATCCACATTTTGGCCACACGCACGGCGAACGGCATTTTGTACGATGTCGACATGCGCCTGCGGCCATCAGGCAATTCCGGTCTTTTGGTCAGTAGCCTTGCGAGCTTTCGGCGCTATCAAACACAAGACGCATGGACGTGGGAGCATCAGGCACTGGTGCGGGCGCGGGCGGTAGCGGGCTGCCCGCAATTGAAAGCACGGTTTGATGACGTGCGTGCCGAAGTGCTAGGGTTGGCGCGCGATCCAGACAAGCTAGGGCGTGAGGTGGTGGCTATGCGCAACAAAATGCGCGCCCAGCTCGACAAATCAAACAAGGACGAGATCGACCTAAAACAAGGACGCGGTGCCATCGTCGATCTCGAGTTTTTGGTGCAGTACGCAACGCTGGCTTGGTCACACGCACACCCTGCACTGCGGTGCTGGTCGGACAATATTCGTATTCTCGAGCAACTGGCGAACACCGGCCTAATGGATGAGCAGGAAACGCTCGCCTTGATTGCGGCTTATTTGGCACTGCGTGGGCGCGGGCATCGCTGCGTGCTGCTTGGCTTGGCCGCTCGCATCCCTGTCGATCAGCTAGAAAAAGAGCGCGCCCTGATCATGCGTATATGGCAAAAATGGCTAGGAATATATGAGGTGGCCACTATCGCTAACCCGCCCTAGCAGAGGGGTGTATATCCAGAGGGGTTTGGGCATCGGGGCATGCTCTGCTACCATAGTCCCCTTTTCAGCCGATATTTGTGGCGGGTATTTCCTCTCGTTTATACGAAAAACGAGGTGGTTAGAGCAATGGCGGGTACAAAAGTGACGGCAGTAACAAAGATAAAACAGCGCACGCTTAAGAACAGTATTCGCGCAACGGGTGTTGGGCTGCACACCGGCGACAAGATTTATCTAACGCTCAGACCTGCTCCTGTGAATACAGGTATCGTATTTCGTCGCGTCGATCTTGATCCGCCGGTTGATTTGCCTGCGCGCGCAGAAAATGTGGGCGACACCACGCTGTCTACCACGCTGGTACGTGGTGGTGTCCGTGTTTCTACTGTTGAACATTTGCTCTCGGCGATGGCGGGGCTGGGTATTGACAACGCTTTTGTCGAGCTCACCGCGCCGGAAGTGCCGATTATGGACGGCAGTGCGGGCCCTTTTGTATTTTTGCTGCAATCGGCGGGTATTGAAGAACAGGACGCGCCCAAGCAGTTTATTCGTATCCTAAAGCCTGTAGAAGTGCGTGACGGTGACAAAACGGCGCGTTTCGCGCCGTTTAATGGTTTTAAAGTCTCGTTTTCGATTGAATTTAATCACCCCGCTTTTGAAAACCGCGAACTGACCGCAGAAATAGACTTTTCCAGCACCTCCTTTGTTAAAGAGGTCAGCCGCGCGCGCACCTTTGGTTTCATGAACGAAATTGAACATCTACGCAGCCAAGGGTTGGCGCAAGGTGGCAGCATGGAAAACGCCATTGTGATTGATGCCGGCGGCGTGCTGAATACGGATGGCTTGCGTTATGACGACGAATTCGTCAAACACAAGGTGTTAGATGCCATTGGCGACCTTTATCTGTTGGGCAACAGCCTCATTGGTGAGTTCAGGGCGCATAAGTCCGGTCATGGCCTCAACAACCAATTGCTGCGCGAGCTGCTCAGTCGGCGCGATGCTTGGGAAATGGTGACGTTCGAGGACGACGATGTATCCGCCCCCATTTCTTACGTGAAGCCGGTAGTTTCTGCATAAATAGCCGTTCGATGTCTTCGGCAAATTCAGGACGAACGGATAAGCTCTCCATTCGGGCGATTATTTATGGCCAACCCAACAACAAATACGCCGGCGGTCATTACCTTGGCGATGACCGGTGCCTCCGGTGCCGCTTACGGTTTTCGCCTGTTGGCGTGTTTGCTGCACGCCAAATGCCGTGTGTATTTTTTGATTTCAGATGCTGCACGCACCGTGGTAAAAATGGAAATGGGCATTGATTTGCCTTTGGATATTGACGACCTGCAAGTTTTTTTGAGCGAACGCTACGGCGCATCCCCTGAGCAATTGCGTGTTTTTGGCCAGTATGATTGGCTGGCTCCGCCCGCTTCTGGCACGGGGGGGAAAATTCCGATGGTGATTTGTCCGGCATCGGGTGGCGTAATCGCGGCCATTGCGGCGGGCATAAGCGGCAACCTTACGCAGCGTGCGGCCGATGTCGCTATCAAAGAAAAACGCCCGCTGATTTTAGTGCCGCGAGAAATGCCTTCT
>JAYVJM010000105.1:0-14363 GCA_043769275.1 Cellvibrionales bacterium
CACCAAACGCTGTAGCTAGATTAGGCGTGTTCATAATTGAGACGATAACGTTGGCAGTTGCCTGATGGTTTGGTGTCCAGAATTGACAGCACATGTCAGGGTCTCACCTGCTGCAAAAAATGTCGTGGATGTTGGCACCCATGAGCGAGCTAATTGGCATTAACGTTAAGTTGCTGATCGAGCATCCGCCGGTGCAGGGCGGCAGCACGTTTGACATGACGAATATCATCCAGCAAACCTTGAAAAAACGTCAGTCGTAACAGGGGTGCCGCAATGACAAACAGAGCCACGCCAAACCAGTTCGCCACACACCTAACGGATGAAGTGCGCGAGCAACTGTTAACCCAGCAAAGCGAATGTACGTTTATTTGGCAAGGCAAACACGAAGCCATCGGCACCGTGATGAGTTTTGTGTGGGCGGAAGGCCGCGTGTGGCTCACCACCGACGATACCAGCCCGCGCGTAACCGCTGTGCGTAAAACTGGCCGTGCTTGTGTGGTGGTGTCGTCAGCAGGCACAGGTCTTGGCGCAAGCCGTTGTGTCTCCATGCGCGGCACTTGTTCGGCCATGGACGATGCCAGTACCCGAAACTGGTTTTTCCCGCTGCTGTGTCAAAAACTGTTCCCCAACAGTCCACGAGCGCAAGCCGTGATGCTGGATATGATGAACCGCCCTAGGCAAGTGGTGCTATGCTTTGTGCCTGAATGTTATAGCGGCTATGACGGCAAAGCGTTGATGGAAAAAATGGCGGGGTTATCCTAGAAAAAGCCGTTTCCGCCTCGCTCATGTTTCGATGCGTGCGAAAAACAGCACGACTCCGCTATGAACGGAAAATCACCCATTGAGCAAAACCCTGTTCGCCCCGAGTGGCTCGCATAGCGGGCGTATCGAAGGGCTTGCATCGTTCAATTGCTTTTGGGGGTGTTATAAAGGAAAAGGCTGCCGCTTGCTCCACGCGCGCCGATTCCCTACAATGCCGCCCTGCTTTTTCAGGCTGAAAAGCATACAGCCTTTGATTTTGGCTAATTTTGCGAGCCGCAGCACGTTTTCCCCATAGGTGTCGTCATGAAAAGAACATTCCAGCCCAGCGTCATTAAGCGCGCCCGTGCTCATGGTTTTCGCGCACGCATGGCGACTAAAAATGGCCGTGTGGTATTAAGCCGTCGTCGCGCCAAAGGCCGCAAGCGTCTAACGGCCTGATCGTTGCTCTAAACGAAAGGCGCTCGCGTGTGCCGACAGATAGCTTTGGATTCGGCAAGCATCAGCGTCTTTTGACGGCGCGCGATTTTAAAGCTGTTTTTGACAACGCCTGCTTCAAAGCCTCACACCGCCATCTTTTGTTATTGGCTGTGCCCAACTCGCTGCCCGTGGCGCGTTTGGGTACGGTCGTATCTAAAAAAAATGCCAAACATGCCGTGCAACGCAACCGCATCAAGCGCCTTTTGCGCGAGCAGTTTCGTTTGCATCAGCAGCAGTTGCTTGGTCTTGATATTGTTGCACTGTCGAAGCCTGGGTTATGGCAGCAAGACAATCCGGCGATTATTGCGTTGATCACGCAGCAGTGGCAGCGTTTGTTGTTGCAGCAACAGAAGGCACAGCAAGAAAAGCAGCAGGATCAGGATAAAGTGACAGCACCTCCCGCCTCTTTTATTGTGCCGTTGTTATGAAACGCTGCTTGGCGCGTGGCCTGTTGTTTTACAGCCGTTATCTCAGCCCTTTTTTGCCACCACACTGCCGTTTTTATCCGAGCTGTTCGCATTATGCGCGGGAGGCGATAGAGCAGCACGGGATCATGCGCGGCACCCGCCTTGCCCTGTGTCGCATTGCGAAGTGCCAGCCGTGGCACGCGGGCGGCTTCGACCCGGTTCCACCTAAATCAGCAGCGCGAAACACCGCTTTAGCAGTACCATGCACGCACGAAAGTGCTTCTGTGCCCCTTCCACCCGCCCGTCATTCACAACCCACCAGCAGACCCTGACTTATGGATTTTCAACGCCCTCTTTTAATTGCTGCAATTGCGGCACTAGCTCTCACCTTGGTGGTGAAATGGCACCATTACGAACAAGCACTTTTGCCGCTGGCTGCGCCGCCGGCGGTGGTGCTGGAGTCACCTATAGTGGGGGATGTCGCCAGCGGTGATGCGCCCGTTGCGGCGGCGGCTTCCAACGGCAACCATGATGTGCCTCAAATTATGGCGCACGAACCGGCGGTGCCCGCCCGTGTGAACTCTGGTCGCATTATCGAAATCGACACTGATGTGTTTCAGCTAAAAATAGACACGCTGGGCGGAGATATTGTGATGGCCGGTTTGCGCGATTTCCCCGCGACGCTGGCCGATTCGAAGGTGCCATTCGTGATGCTTACGCGCACGGCGGATCATCTGTATATCGCCCAGAGTGGCTTGGTGGGCGACAACGGAACTGATAAAGACGCGCAGCGCCCGCAGTTTACGGCAGAAAAAATGCGCTACGAAATGGCAGGCAACAACACGCTGAAGGTGGATTTGGCGTTTGTCACAGCTAACGGCATCAGCATTACCAAACGCTTTGGTTTCACACGTGCTTCACACGTTATTAGCATTGAGTATTTGATCAACAATGCCAGTGGCCAACCTTGGAGCGCGCACTTATACGGGCAGATCAAACGTGACAGTAAAGAGCCGGTGTCGCAAACATCTGGCTTGGGTTTAGCGCCATTTTTGGGTGCAGCGACGACAACCAGCGAATCGCACTATTACAAAATGACCTTCAAAGAGATAGCTGAAACGCCGTTGAAAGAAAGCAAAAAAGGCGGCTGGATTGCGATGGTTCAGCATTATTTTATTAGTGCATGGGTGCCGCCACGTGAGGAGCGGAACCTGTTTTTTACAAAACATCAGGCGGCAAATGACACCTACTTGCTGGGCTATACCGGCCCGCGTGTGGAGGTGGCCGCTGGTGGTAAGGGCACATTAAGCACGCAGTTTTATGTTGGCCCCAAAGCCGTTTACAAACTGGAGGCTTTGGCTCCGTACTTGGATTTAACCGTGGATTACGGCTGGTTATGGTGGATAGCCAAGCCGCTGTTTTGGTTGATGAATGCCATTCATAGCCTGGTGGGCAATTGGGGTTTTGCCATTATCGGCTTAACGCTGGCGGTAAAGCTGCTGTTTTTGTACCCATCGACATTGAGCTATCGCTCTATGGCGGCCATGAAACGGCTCGCGCCAAAAATGCAGGAAATGAAAGAGTCTTATTCGGACAACCCCACCAAGTTGCGTGAGGAAATGTTCAAACTGTACAAAAAAGAAAATGCCAACCCGATGCTGGGTTGTTTGCCAATGATTATCCAAACGCCGGTGTTTATCGCGCTGTATTGGACGCTCATGGAAAGTGTCGACTTGCGCCAAGCGCCATTCATGTTTTGGATTCACGATCTTTCCGCGATGGATCCGTATTATGTGTTGCCTGTGTTGATGGGTGTTTCCATGTGGGTGCAGCAAAAGCTGAATCCGCCTGCTGCTGACCCGATGCAGCAGAAAATTTTTCAGATGATGCCGCTGATTTTCACGGGTATGTTTTTGTTTTTCCCGTCGGGATTGGTGTTGTACATGTTGGTGAACAACTTGATTTCCATGAGCCACCAATACTGGGTTTATAAGCAGCTCGATAAGGCTAAAAAGGCTTAGAAGATATGGATGCTGGGCAAGCCTCTCCCCCCTTGTGGAAGAGGGGTTGGGAGAGGGGAATTGGCGTGCGCCAAAGGAGGGGCACACAGCCGCTTATTGATGAGACTGTTTTTGTGCTCGACCGTGACACTATCGCCGCCATTGCCACCGCGCCGGGGAAAGGCGGCATTGGTATCGTGCGGCTATCTGGCGCAAGCGCGTTGGCCATTGCTGAAAGCATCTGCCGTAAAAAACTGCCACCACGCACGGCGGTTTTTTGCGGGTTTTATAGCGGCAAAGCGCAGGACGATCAGGAAATAATCGATCACGGCATCGCCTTATATTTTTCCGCACCCGCTTCGTTTACCGGCGAAAACGTGGTCGAGCTGCATGGACACGGCGGCACGCAGGTTATGGCGATGCTGTTAAGTGCTGCCTTGCAACACGGCGCACGACAAGCGCGGCCTGGCGAGTTTTCTGAACGCGCTTTTTTAAATAACAAAATTGATTTGGCACAGGCCGAGGCCATCGCGGACCTCATTGATGCCAGCAGCACACAGGCGGCGCGAAATGCCGTGCATTCTTTACAGGGCGATTTTTCACGCACAATCAACATGCTGGTCGAAAAACTGATTTATTTGCGTATGTATGTGGAAGCGGCGATTGATTTTCCAGAGGAAGAAATTGATTTTCTGGCCGAGGGCAAAGTCGCCGCGCAGCTAGACGTTATTCGTGCTGAACTTGATTCGCTTTTACTAAACGCAAAACAAGGCGTGCTCCTGCGTGAAGGCATTCGTGTGGTGATTGCCGGTCGCCCAAATGCTGGAAAATCCAGCCTGCTCAATGCGCTGGCAGGGCGGGAGTCGGCCATTGTGACAGCCATCGCCGGCACCACACGCGACGTGCTGCGAGAACATATTTTGCTCGACGAACTGCCCCTTCATGTCATCGACACGGCGGGTTTGCGCGAGAGCAATGATCCGGTTGAGCAAGAAGGCATACGGCGCGCGTGGCTGGAAATCGCGCAGGCCGATTTGGTGTTATTGCTGCTAGACAGTACGGCCGTGTGCGAGAGCGATGTCGACAGCCTGTGGCAGGGCTTGGCTTTGTCGGCGCAGCGCCCTAGCTGCCCTACGTTGATCGTGCAGAACAAAATTGATCTGAGTGGGCTGGCTGAGGGGGCTAATCAAAACAATACCGTGCGGGTATCCGCCAAAACCGGCGCGGGTTTGCCTGCGCTTAAATCGGCGATCAAAGAGGCCGCCGGTTTCGTGCAGGTCGGTGAAGGTGTTTTTAGTGCGCGCTCGCGTCACTTGGATGCCTTGCATCGTGCCCAGCGGCAGTTGGCCAATAGTGCCGCTGCATTTCTGCAAAGCGGTGCGGGCGAGTTGCTGGCCGAAGATTTAAAGTCGGTGCAACAGATGCTGGGCGAAATCACCGGCCAGTTCAGCAACGATGAGCTGCTGGGGCGCATTTTTTCCAGTTTTTGTATAGGGAAATAAAACCGCCCTACCAAGCACGCAATTTGCGTTTTACATGGTGCTGCAGCCTTTGGCCGCTTGCGCAGAAAAAAGCGGAAGGGGTGTTCGATCAAGGCTGGCGGGGTTGGGGTTGGGGTTGGGGTTGGGTTGGGGTTGGGGTTGGGTTTGGCTCCAGTCAAGCCATTGCTTGTGGTTAAAGCTTTGCCCCACAAAACCGCCGATCGACACCCTAAACCCCTTCGGGGTTTTGCCAATCATGTGTGCCACCCACAGTCATTAGTTAGTCAGGCAGGCTAATGAGTTTGAGTGCCAGCGGTAACGACTGGATAGAGTTGGGAGCGACAAGAGTATGGCCAGCAGCATTAACAACGTATGTTTTTTCATTCATAGCCCCAAAGTCACAGGTATATGTGTGGGGCTTATGATGGGTGGAGCGCTTACAGAGTTCCGCTACCTTAGGATATAAGTTAAAAATAACGTCCCGAATTGACATGTCCTTTCGTGGTGATGTTTCCGCTCATCCTGAGCTTGCCGAAGGCGTCGAACCATGAACGGCCCTTCGACAGGCTCAGTAAATAAGGAGGTTATTGTTGGCCGCGTCATTACCGGCTTAAACATTTCGCTGATCTATAAAGTTCTGCCGATATTTTTTGATGGCCTCAGCCATAGAATTCGCCAGCTGTTGTTCCCCAAAAAAAACCGATTCCACACGCTCGCCGCGCAATAATTCAGCCTCTTCTTCGCTGTGTGTGCGTGCGACCGAGGGAATGTTTGGGTTGAGCATGCGCGCGACTTCCAGCATTCGGCAGGCGCGCGTGCTTTCGGGTATGGCGATGGCCAGCAGTGCGGCACGCGCAATGTGCGCTTGAATTAACACGTCTGCGTCATCCCCTTCGCCGGCGACAGCGGCTTGGCCTTGTTCACGCAAGCCTTCTACAACCGTGCGGTTCTTTTCCACCACAACATAAGCAATGCCGCGCTCGTGCAGAATCGCCGCGATGCGTCGACCCACGCGCCCGTAACCGACCAGCACAACATGGTTCGTCAACGCTTCCGAGCTAAAACTCATGGGCAGAATGGCGAGCGGGTCGTCTGTGGCGGCGTGTGCGGTGCCGAAGCGTGTGTCCAGCCATTTTTGCAAGGGCGCTGTCAAATGAAAAAGCAGCGGATTTAATGCAATCGACAGCAGGGCGCCCGCCAAAATCAGGTTTAAACCCTCGTCTGGCAACAAACCCAGCGTTACGCCCAAACCGGCCAAAATAAAGGAAAATTCGCCAATCTGAGCCAGTCCCATGGCCACTGTTAGCGCGGCGCTAATCGGGTAATGCAATATTTTCATCAGGGAGAAGGCAATCACCGCTTTGCCCAAAATAATAATGAGCAGCACGGCGAGTATCGCCAGCGGTTCTTGCAGCAAAATATCCAGTTGAAACAGCATGCCGACGGAGACAAAAAACAGCACCGAAAAGGCATCGCGTAGCGGTAGGGATTCTTGTGCCGCACGGTGGCTTAGGCTGGATTCGCGCATCATCACGCCGGCAAAAAAAGCACCCAGCGCCAGTGAAACACCAAACAGCGCTGTTGCACCCCACGCAACGCCGATGGCGGTAGCGACCACGCATAGGGTAAATAATTCGCGTGAACCGGTGCGCGCCACTTGCCACAGCGCCCATGGAAACAGGCGTTTACCGATGACCAGCATCAGCACAATAAACACGGCCACTTTTAGCAGTGTCAACGATAGCGTCATCAGTAGCGTGTGGTCGGTTGCCTTGGGTGATACGCCGCCCATCCAGCCTGCCAGTGGCGGCAACAAGACCAGTACCAGCACCATGACCAAGTCTTCCACTACCAGCCAGCCGACGGCGATGTGACCGGTCATCGCGCCCATCTGGCCTATCTGCTCCATGGCACGGATCAGTACCACCGTGCTGGCCACCGATAAACACAAACCAAACACCAACGCGCCACCGATGTTCCAGCCCCATAGCCATGCCAATCCACCGCCCAGCGCGGTAATCAGCGTGATGGTGGCCAAAGCCCCCGTAAGCGCGATACGGCGCACAGCGAATAAGTCTGACAGCGAAAAGTGCAGCCCAACGCCAAACATCAGCAAAATAACGCCAATTTCAGCCAATTGGTTCGATAACGCCATGTTCGCGACAAAGCCGGATGTGTGTGGGCCGACAATAATGCCGGCCACAATGTAACCGACCAGCACCGGCAGGTGTAGGCGCACAGCGATAAATCCGAGCGCGAGCGCCAAGCCGAGGCTGGCGGCGATGGTCACGATCAGTGTGGTTTCGTGCGGCATAACATCGGTCGTCCAAAAAGCGTCAAGCATTGTGGCTAAACACTGTGGCACAAACTAGCCCTGCTTATTACCATGGCGGTTCTTTTTTGTCTTTGGATTTTGCTTCCCGTGTCTACGCCTTGCTCTACCGTGCCCGCACTCCCGCCTTTGCGTATTGCTTTGCTAGGCTACCGCAGTGCTCCTTACGGTGGGGGTCAGGGCATTTATCTAAAATACCTCAGCAAAGCCTTGGTAGATATCGGTCATCAAGTGGATGTGATTTCTGGGCCGCCCTATCCGCAGCTTGATCCGCGCGTCAAACTCATTCAGTTACCCAGTCTCAATTTATTTGAATGCGAAGGCCATCATGCATTTGCGTTGCGGTTACGTCATCTGAGCTCGTGGGCGGATTTTTCTGAATGGTGGAGCATGTTGACGGGGGCTTTTGGCGAGCCTTACAGCTTTGGCCGCCGTGTGAGACGTTTTCTGGCCGACAAACGCGCGCAGTACGACATCATCCATGACAATCAAAGCCTGTGTTTTGCTTTGCTTGATCTACAAAAAAAAGGCTGGCCGGTACTGAGCACTTTTCATCACCCCATCACACACGATCTGCGCATTGCTCTTAAAGCGGAGCCGCGTTGGTACATGCGCGTACTGATTCTACGTTGGCACTCTTTTCTCAAAATGCAAAAAAAAGTGGTGGCGGGGTTGCAGCATGTGGTGACCGTATCGGAGCGATCGCGCCTAGATATTGCGCGAGACTTTCATGTGCCGCAGGCAAGTATTGATTTGATTTACAACGGAATTGATACAAAAGAGTTTGCGCCTTTAGCGCATGTGTCGCGGATTCCAGGGCGCATCATGTGTACCGCCTCGGCTGATCAGCCACTAAAAGGCCTGAAATACCTACTGAAAGCCGTGTCTCGTTTGCGCAGCGGTTACCCACATTTGTCGTTGCTCGTCGTCGGAAAAATCAATAAAGGCGGCTACACCGAAAAACTGCTGGAGCGATTGGCGATTAACGATATCGTGCAGTTTGTATCTGGCATTAGCACGCAAGCATTGGTGCGCCACTACAGCGAGGCTGAAATGGTGATATGCCCTTCCTTATATGAGGGTTTTGGCTTGCCAGCCGGCGAAGCAATGGCCTGCGGTGTGCCGGTTATTTCTTCCACCGGTGGCGCGCTACCAGAAGTGGTTGGCGATGCTGGCATCATTGTGCCGGCAGGCAATGTCGAAAAGCTGGCAGATGCGATTGCCTGCCTACTTGACGATCCTGAAAAGCGAAAACAGCTCGGGCAAGCTGGGCGTGAGCGGATAATCAACGCCTTTTGCTGGAATATTGCGGCGCAAAAATTCTCGCACTATTACCACGACATGCTTCGTGAAGACGCAAATAGGTACCCGCAATCCTGATCCTCAGCGGTGGCTACTGCTTGATTTCGGCTTTGAACTTGGCCTGTAGCTGCTAGACCGTGAGCTAGATCGTGAGCTTGGCTTGTAGCTGCTAGACCGTGAGTTTGATGTTGAGCTTGACCGTGAGCTTGGCTTGTAGCTGCTAGACCGTGAGCTTGGCTTTGATCTGAAATCACCAAGCGCGGATTTTATTTTGCTCAGCGCACCGCCAGCAGCACTGGCTGCACCGCCAATAGCACCGATAACAGAGCCGGCCTTGTTAATGATGTTGACGGCTTTCTCAGTCTTCGATTTTTTGGCTGTTTCCTCTACTGGAGCAGACGGTTCTGCATCCTGCTCGGGTGTCTGTGCGAGGGGTAGATCGGGTCGACGTGCCAGTGGAGGCGGCCTTCTTAATGGTGGAGTATTGTCTTCTTCTGGCTGATTCGCAGCGTCCTCCGCTTCAGTGGATGTTACCGCCACCGCCGCTGGTGGCGTACTTTGTCCATCTTCGTTGTTACCCCAGCAGGCCACCTGGTTGTTGACCGTTAACACGCAGTTATGGAATGCCCCCGCGCTGATTTGTACGATTTGGGGCAGCGCGGGAACCGTGCTTTGCTGATATTCGTTATCACCCCAGCATCGCGCCCTTCCATTTTCTAGGGCGCAGGTGTGGAGCCCGCCCACACTGAGGTGCGAAGGGTGCGCCATCGGAGGAACGGTCGCTTGTCCTTTGCTGTTGTCGCCCCAGCACCTTATGCGTGTGGCATCTAGCGCACAGCTATGAGTTAGGTCGGTTCTAACATAAACCGGCCGGTTTAAAGCGGGTACATCTATTTGTTTCTCTTTGTTTTTGCCCCAACACTTCAACTCGCCAATATCAATTGCGCAGCTTTGATCGCCGCCCGCACGTATCGATGAGGGAAATTGCAGCGGAGGAACGGTCGTTTGCCCTTCGTCGTTATTGCCCCAGCACACGACACCGCCTCCCCCCATTGCACAGGTATGCTCCCCACCTGCTGTGACTTGTAGGGTGTCGTGCACTGTATTGGGTACAGTCGACTGCCCTTTGTCATTAGCGCCCCAGCACACAACTTGGGAGCCATCTAGTGCGCAGCTATGGAATGCGCCGGTGGTGATTTGAGTCGGATATGACAGCGGTGGAACGTTTGTCTGCCCAAAGCGGTTATCACCCCAGCAAGTGACCTTTGAGTTAATCAATACGCAGCTATGCAGACCACCCGCTGAAACATAATTAAACGCATGGGCTGTATTGATAATGAATAATACGAGCAAGCCACACAGCAAAAAAAAGAGGCGGGTGTTTGCACGGCTTTGTTTGCCCAGCATAAGACAATCCTTCGAGTGAAAATTCACGGCGGCCAATACTAGGTTTAGCTGTGGTTTTGCATTCTGTCAAAACACATCTGCATAGCAATAGCTTTTGCGGCCTATCCCGCTTCTCATCAGCGCGGCAATCTGGCATTGTGCCGACCGGTTCGTTATCTGCGCGATGGTCTCGCCTGCGCGCTCGCCTTCATAAAGCGGCGCAGAAGCGAACGGCACGCCTCTTCTAAGGACATGCGTCATGGGCAGCTTGTTTGAGCCCATCGTGTTAAATAAAAAATACAGGTCACAAGATGAAGACGATTAACTTTAAGCAATTGAATTTTCAGGCGGGCGACTACGTGCTCGATCTGGGTTGCGGCGAAGGCCGCCATGTGATTGCCGCGTATGCGGAAGCAGATGTGTGTGCCGTTGGTGTTGATCTGGGCTTTAACGACGTGAAAGTAACACGTGAAAAATTTCAGCCTTTTGCCGAAGACAATAAAGACAAGAAGCAACTTTATGTTAGCTGTGCCGACGCGCTGCGATTGCCCTTTCCCGATGCAATTTTTGACAAAGTCATTTGTTCAGAAGTGCTGGAGCATATTCCCGACTACCAAAGTACGCTGCGCGAAATAGCGCGCGTGTTGAAGCCTGGGGGGGTGGCGGCGATCAGCGTGCCGTCCTTTGCGCCAGAGTGGTTGTGCTGGCGTTTATCTGATGACTATCACAGCAACGAAGGCGGACATATCCGCATATTTAAAAGCCATGAATTAAAGCGAGCAGTGGAAAATAGCGGGCTGTTTTTTATTCGACAACACAAGGCGCATGCGTTGCATAGTATTTATTGGTGGTTGCAATGCCTTTTTTGGAAAACAAAAGAAAATAATCCGCTGGTGAAGGCGTGGCACCAGTTGTTGTTATGGGACTTGATGGAAAAACCAAAAGCGACACGCGCAGCCGATGCCTTGCTCAATCCGTTGATCGGCAAAAGCCTCGTGATGTATTTCCATAAAGGCAGCAAAGCCATGCAGCCTCAACGCTATGTTTTTGCGGAAGAACAGTTATGAGCGGCCCACTTTTTAGCAAAGGCTTTTTCCCTCACGAGTTACTGCGCCCTGCCGTGGAGTACATTCTAAAAACACAGCAGGAAAGTGGTTGCATCCCGTGGTTTGAAAACAGTTATGCCGACCCGTGGGATCATATCGAGGCAGCAATGGGCTTGTCGATTGCCGGCGAATACGCGGCTGCCGAGCGCGCTTATCACTGGCTCAAGCGAGAGCAGTTGGCCGATGGAAGCTGGTGGCTGCATTATCAAGATGGCGCGGTAAAAGACGATTCGCGCCGCGAAAGTAATTTTGCGTCTTATATTGCCACCGGTGTGTGGCATCACTATTTAATTACTGAAAACTACTCCTTTTTGTGTGAAATGGCGGTGACGGTTGAGCGCGCCATGCGTTTTGTGATGGGCTTGCAAACCGAGCATGGCGATATTCACTGGGCGGTCGACAAACAAGGTCGCCCGCTACGCGATGCGCTGGTCACAGGTTGCTCATCCATTTATAAAAGTCTTGAGTGTGCGCTCAATATTTTCACTGTGCTGGGTGAAAAAAAGCCGCATTGGAAGCTGGCGCGTGAAAAGCTAGGGCTTGCGTTGCGCCAAAAGCCGGAGCGTTTTGATCGTACGTGGGTGTCTAAAAGCCGGTATTCAATGGATTGGTTTTATCCGGTGCTCACAGGTGCTATCGACAACAAAAAACACGCGCTGGCGCGACTTAATGCGCGTTGGGATGAGTTTGTTAAACAGGGGCTGGGTTGCCGTTGCGTGGCCGACCAGCCGTGGGTAACGGTGGCGGAGTCGTGTGAGCTGACGATGGCGTTGCTGGCGGCGGGCAATCATGCGCGTGCGGTGCAGTTATACAGTTGGCTGCACCAATGGCGCGACGAAAAGGGCGTGTATTGGACGGGCTATCAATTTGCTGAAGACCTGCTGTGGCCGGAGGAAAAACCCACCTGGACATCCGGCGCGATTTTATTGGCCGCCGACGCGCTGACGCAGCACACCGCTGCCAGCAAGCTGTTTACTGAGGTGCATCTCTTGGAAAACGCAGAAGCTTTTGAGCGTTTGCAACACCGCCACAAACGCCACGAATAAGGGCAGAAGGGCGGTTGCCTTTATGCTGATGTGTTGGATTGCCGTGAATGTTTTTGCGCACGTAATTGCGCGCGCAAAGCGTCCATTTCATCCAGTAACTGCAAAGCCAGCGCAGCGCCCGCTAGGTTGATGTGGAGGTCTCTCTGCAAACGCAGGGCGCGTTGAGCGCGGTACAATTGCTCGCCGCTAAAGTAGCCGCTGCGTGCGCCGGTTGGCGTAAGAACGCCCTCGTCAACCATCTCGAGAATATAGCGCACATGCACAGCGCACGCGCAGCTGACCTCTGCCAAACTCCACACGGCTGGCTGATGTAAGACTATGGCTCGAACGGATGCGCTTTTTTGTTCCTCACTCATACAGATACCCCCAGTGACGCACGTGGGTTAAATTCAGAGAATTCCTTCGCCATGCTGCTATAGAAAGAGCGGGCTTTTTCACTGTCTACGGCCGGCGCAACCATCTGCAACAGGACGTAAAAATCGCCCGCTGTACTGTCTTTGGACGCGCCCGCCGGAATACCCCGACCCTTCAGTCGCAGCTTACGGCCTGCGACAGCACCGGCAGGAATTTTGAGGGAGACAACGCCCTCTGGTGTTGGCACTTTTACGTCGGCGCCTAGGGCTGCCTCCCAAGGCGATACAGGCAGGTCCAAATAAACATCGCGCCCATCAACACGGTAGTTTGTGTGTGGGTTAAACGTGATGTCTAAATACAAATCTCCTGCGCCGCCCTGCCCTTGCGCGCCTTGCCCTTTTAGGCGGATGCGCTGGCCGGCGCGTATTCCTGCGGGGATGGTGACATTGAGCGTGTGCTCACGGCTGCCTACCCTGCCGTGTGCGTCAACTTCGGCCGCACGTAAGTTTATGCTGCGGGTGGCACCTCGGTAGGCATCCTCAAGGTCAATTTGCACGCTGGCCTGATGGTCTTGCCCGCGCGCTTGCTGGCGGTGAGTGCCGTTCTGTTGTCCAAATCCGCGCCCGAAAAGCCCCTCAAAAAAATCGCTATAACCTGCTCCCCCATTACCGAATTCACCACCAAAACGGCCCGCATGTTCAAAACCATTGTTCCAATCTGGGGGGGGCTTGAAGTCTTGGCCTGCCTGATAATTCGCGCCTAGTTGATCGTAAGCGGCACGTTTTTCTGGGTCTTTTAGCACGTCATAGGCCTCGCCTACTTCCTTGAAGTGCGCTTCAGCCTGCGGCTCTTTGCTAATGTCGGGATGGTACTTGCGTGCCAATTTACGGTAGGCGCGTTTAATCTCATCCTGCGTTGCGTCGCGCGTCACGTCCATAATCTGGTAGTAGTCTTTGTATTTCATGACAAAAGTCACCCTGGTGTTGGTTAAGCTTGCAGGGACAAAGGTCTGTTCGAAAACGGCGGCATAGCTGAAGCCAAACACAAGTTAGAGCCTGGTTCGATTCTTAAGTTGCAGCGTCCATTTCAACGTGCAAAGCACAGATGTGCTTTCTGCGCTTTACGCTTGGCCGGCCACAATCAACGCCAACCCTAACGCGGCCAGCCCAACTACTTGCCAGCTTTTGCTCAAGCAGAAAAAGCTGTAGAGATAAGACAGCGGCGGAAGAAAAACCGTCATAAATCCCCATGCATAATCCTCTTTGAAGGAAATAAACAGCAAATACACCCAACTAGCCAACAAGAGCGCTACGCCGAAAAAAGTTAAAATCAGAGCCGTGGATTCCATTATGAGCATCTTTAATTGCGGGGCGTGCATTATCCTAAAAACGGAAGCGGCTTGATACAAGCCCTTTGGCCGCGCACCTGAACAAGCAGGCTTTTTCACAGCGAGGCAGGCCTATTCTTCCGGTGCAACAATATAAATGGTTGATAGCAAAATAAAGGGGGCAAATGTATAGGCTTTCATTTGCCCGTTCCATTGATTCGCCCACATAACGAAATATTCCCCGCCCACCACGGCGAAACCCAAGTACCACAACGCGATGGCTGCGTAGAGTAGAGAACAGGCTCACACCTGCCCTCCCTCATCAAACCGTGCTTGCGGTTTTCCCGCACACGGCTTTCCGATGTTCTTCATATCAAGGCATG
>JAYVJM010000106.1:0-8015 GCA_043769275.1 Cellvibrionales bacterium
CACCAAACGCTGTAGCTAGATTAGGCGTGTTCATAATTCAGACGATAAAGTTGGCAGTTGCCTGAAGGTTTGGTGTCCAGAATTGACAGCACATGTCACGTGAACAAGTGATGTAACTGGTGACAACATGCATTTTCTATTAGTCTGTGCGGCACGGAAAAACAGCATCGCTAACCCTCTTATCAAGCGAGCTGAAATTTAGCTGGTATTTTCCGCAGAAACATCTTTTCTAGTGCTGACACTACTTCATTTTAGGCTTATTTTAGCCCACCCTGAATAAATACGCTGCCGTAAAAACGGATAGGAGAACTGATGCTCGATGCCCTCGACCCCGTAGTGCTTTCACGAATTCAGTTTGGCGCTAATATTAGCTTCCACATTCTGTTTCCCTCTATCAGCATCGCGCTTGCGCTTGTTTTGCTGTTTTTTAAGCTGCGTTTTAATCAAACATCAGATAGTGCTTGGGTTGATGCTTACGCTTTTTGGGTAAAGATTTTTGCATTGACCTTTGCCTTGGGCGTGGTCAGCGGTGTCACTATGAGCTTCCAATTTGGCACTAATTGGCCTGGCTTCATGAATACGGTGGGCAATATCGCAGGCCCGCTGCTTGCCTATGAAGTTTTGACTGCCTTTTTTCTTGAGGCGACTTTCCTCGGCATTATGCTCTTTGGGCAACAGCGAGTGAGCAATCGAATGCACACATTCGCTACGGTGCTGGTGGCTGTGGGCACGACCCTTTCTGCTTTCTGGATTATCGCGCTGAACTCTTGGATGCAAACGCCTACAGGCTTTCACATGATCGACGGGAAAGCACACATTACAAATTGGCTTGATGTCCTATTTAATCCTTCCATGCATCACCGTTTAATGCATATGCTGCTAGCATCTGGTCTTACTGTAGCGTTTTTGCTGGCCGGTATTTCCAGCTATAGACACTGGCGCGGTGAACGCGCGCGTAGCGTGCAACTTGCGCTAAAAACAGGTGTTTTTTTGGCCGCCATTCTGATTCCAATACAAATTTTTGTTGGCGACAGTCACGGGCTGAATACGCTCAAATATCAACCCGCAAAAATTGCGGCGATAGAGGGTCTTTGGCATACAGAAAGTGGGGCTCCTTTCGTTTTATTCGCACTGCCCAACGAAGCCACACAGAGTAACGATTACGCCATTACCATTCCCAAATTGGCCAGCTTGCTTTTGACGCATCAGGTTGATGGCACTTTGAAGGGACTTAACGAGTTCGTGGGAGATCATCCACCGGTAGGCAAGGTGTTTTGGAGCTTTCGTATTATGGTGGGTGTTGCGCTATTGATGCTCTTTGTGAGCTGGGGTGCAGCATGGAGCCTTATACGCAGAGACAGCTTGAACCCCTTTTGGACAAAAACCTTGATCGCCATGACGTTCAGCGGCTGGGTTGCTGTTATCGCGGGCTGGTATGTCACTGAAATTGGTCGTCAACCGTGGTTGGTGCACGGTGTGCTCAAAACGGCCGACGCAGTATCGGATGTGCCGGCAGGGATGGTTTTTAGTACCTTACTGATGTACTTGTTGTTATATGCGTTTCTCGTCGCGGCTTATGTGTCTGGTGTGTTTTATCTAGCAAAAAAAGCCGGCACACAAAGCGGCTCCTTGTCTGAGAAAATTCAGCCATTGCTGCAAAATCCTTCACAGGAGCAACAGCTATGAATGCCGCTTATTGGTTGCCAATAATTTTTGCAGGACTGATGGCACTCTCGATTTTGCTGTATGTGATTTTAGATGGCTACGATCTCGGTGTCGGCATTTTGCTGCCCTTTACCGACAGCGCGCAGGAAAAAGACATATTGATTTCTTCAATAGGCCCTTTTTGGGATGCGAATGAAACATGGTTAGTGCTAGGCATTGGCCTTCTATTAGTGGCCTTCCCTTTGGCTCACGGCATTATTTTAGGCGCGCTGTACTTGCCAGTGGCAACGATGTTGCTGGGGCTTATTTTGCGCGGTGTGGCATTTGATTTTCGTGCCAAGTTCCGCGCCGCATACCAACCACGATGGAACAAGGTTTTTTTTGCGGGGTCGCTACTGGCTTCTTTGTCGCAAGGCGTGATGTTAGGTCGCTTTATTACTGGCTTTGCGCCGGGATGGGGTTCTTGGGGGTTTGCCTTGTTGACGGGCTTGGGTTTGGTGGCGGCTTACGCACTATTGGGATCGGGGTGGCTGATGATGAAAACAAGCGGCACCCTGCAAATGAAGACGATACGCTGGTTGCGCTTCAGCTTGGCATTTTCTGCTATTGCTGTTGTATTGGTATCTATTGCGACGCCTTGGGTCAGTTCGCGGGTATTTAACTTATGGTTTAGCCTGCCGAATATCTTTCTTTTGGCTCCTATTCCATTGATAACCGCCGCTCTTTTTTCCGTGATTGCCTTTTCTTTGCCACGCTTGGCGCGTAGCCAGCAATTAGGGGACGATCGTTTATGTTGGATTCCTTTTGCGGCCACAGTGGGCATTATATTGCTGGTTTTCTTTGGGCTTGGCTTCAGCATTTTCCCTAATTTGGTTATAGACCAGCTTACGATATGGCAGGCCGCCAGCAGCATAGAGGCGCTATGGGCAATGCTAATTGGTGTAATCATCGTATTGCCTGCCATTGTGGGCTATACCATCTATTCCTACCGTGTTTTTTGGGGTAAGGCGACAGCACTTTCTTACCAGTAAAGACGTTTATACGTGGTGATTATTGTTAGGCTTGGGTGATGCGCGGATCGCACATCAATATCCCAAGTTGGGGTTTTTAATTTTTTTACGGGCAATCTATGGACGTATCGACCGAAAGCCAGTCCACGCGCAATAAAATAGCACTCGCTGCGCTAGGTGTTGTGTATGGTGATATTGGTACCAGTCCACTCTATGCCTTAAATGCCTGTTTTGCGGGTCATCATCCGATGGGCTTATCCCAAATCAGCGTTTTTGGCGTGTTATCTCTGATTTTTTGGGCGTTAATTATTGTAGTGACGTTCAAATACGTATTTTTTATTATGCGTGCAGACAACCATGGCGAGGGTGGCATTCTGGCACTGTTGGCACTGGCACGCAGTTGCACTGTGCGTCGCAGTCGATTAAGGACAATCCTTGTGGTCTTCGGCATTTTTGGAGCCAGCCTATTTTATGGCGATGGCATTATCACCCCTGCGATTTCAGTATTGTCCGCCGTGGAGGGTCTCGAGGTTGCTGCTCCTGGATTCCATCGCTTAAGCATGCCGATAGCCATCGTCATTTTGATTGCCTTGTTTTCTTTCCAGCGTAAAGGCACCGCCAGTATCGGCGCATTGTTTGGGCCGGTTATGCTGCTTTGGTTTTTGACCTTGGCCGTACTTGGCATTACCGGCATAACAAAACACCCTGGTGTTTTAATGGCAATGAACCCCATTCATGCGTTTGCTTTTTTCCAAGAGCACGGGATCGGCAGCTTGCTAGTATTTGGCGCAGTCGTACTTGCAGTAACAGGTGCTGAGGCGCTGTATGCGGACATGGGGCATTTTGGCCGTAAGCCTATTCAGCGCGCATGGCTGGCTTTGGTATTGCCAGCGTTAGTGCTCAACTATTACGGTCAAGGAGCGCTGCTGCTAGAACACCCTGAGGCAATCGACAACCCGTTCTACCATCTAGCACCTAGCTGGTTTCTCTGGCCACTGATCTTACTGGCGACGTGCGCCACCGTCATTGGCTCGCAGGCAGTTATTTCTGGCGTGTTTTCAGTTACGCGCCAAGCCGTGCAAATGGGCTTTTGGCCACGCATGAAAATTGCGCACACATCTTCACGAGCAATCGGACAGATATATATCCCCTTGATGAACTGGCTGTTGATGATCACAGTTATTCTATTGATCTTAGGGTTCCGTACATCCGGCAACATGGCGGCGGCTTATGGCATTGCAGTGACCATCACAATGATGGCCAATACCATTTTGGCCTGTTTTGTGGCTGTGCGTTTATGGCACTGGTCGTTGCCGCTGGTGCTGTCAATGGGTGCCGTGTTTTTTGTGGTGGACATGCTGTTTTTGGGGCCAAATTTGCTCAAAATTCACGATGGAGGCTGGTTCCCGCTGCTAATCGGTGCGGTGGTGATGACGCTGATGATCACATGGCGAAAAGGCCGGCGCTTTCTTGCGGAAGCGCTGGGGCGAGAGAGTGTGCCATTGATGCCCTTTGTTGAGAGTCTTGTTATTGAACACCCCGTCATCGTGCCAGGCACGGCAGTTTTTATGGTGGGCAATGTTGAACGCGCGCCACACGCGTTGTTGCATAATTTGAAGCACAACAAGGTATTGCACGAGCGTGTTGTATTTTTAAATATACAGATACTAGAAATCCCATTTGTACCACAAGGCGATCGCATTCTCATTGAACAACTCAAGCCGCAAATATTCATTATTCGAGGCTACTATGGCTTCCAAGAAATTGCTGATGTGCCGCGTTTGCTGGAAGAGTGTGAACCATTTGGCTTAACTTTCGACACGATGAACACCTCATTTTTCCTGTCTCGAGAGCACTTAATCCCCAGCAAGCACTCTGGCATGCCTGCTATTTTGGATAAAATATTTGCTGTTATGTCGCGCAACGCCATGAGTGCAACTGACTTTTTTAATATTCCGCCAAACCGTGTGGTAGAGCTCGGCACGCAGATAGAAATTTAAGTTGCAGTTAATTCGCCACTGATCAAGCACCCGTGCATTGATGAAATGAATAGCTCAATGAAACAGTCGATGATCGTGCGTCAGGTAAAATACCTCAACAATATCGTCGAGCAAGACCACAGGGCGGTAAAACGAATAACGAACCCATGCTTGGCTTCAAGTCATTTTACGCTGCGAAAAGCGTATTGGCTGGCTATAAGTTCGCCTAATTTTAGGCTCACAGGCAATATGCTTGGGTGCTAACAGTTAATGCGACGGAACCTGTTCTTGCCCCTGTATATTTTATGCGTCGATTCATAAGGCCACAGGTAGGAAATGAATGGCTTTTTGTGCGACTATAGGAGCACCCTCATTTTTCGCGTGGTTTACCATGAATAAACATTCCTATTCAGAATCTGAACGTGCTGCTGTTTATCGTGCCATTTTTGAGCGGCGCGATATGCGCCACTTTTTGCCAGACCCTGTTGACCCAGACATATTGTCGCGCTTGTTATTGGCGGCTCACCACGCGCCTAGTGTGGGTTTTATGCAGCCGTGGCGCTTTTTGCGTATCACAGATAGAAGTCTGCGCAAAAAAATTCATGCATTGGTCGAGCAGGAGCGGATTGCCACGGCACATGCGCTCAATGAGCGTGAAGATGAGTTTATGAAGCTAAAGGTGGAGGGCGTTCTTGATTGCGGAGAGATTCTAGTTGTGGCACTAATGGACAAGCGTGAGCCGCATGTTTTTGGTCGTCGTACCTTGCCTGAAATGGATTTAGCCTCGGTTTCTTGTGCTATTCAAAACCTGTGGTTGGCCGCACGCGCAGAAGGTTTGGGTGTGGGATGGGTGTCGATGTTTGAGCCGGAAGCCTTGAAACATCTGCTGGAAATGCCGGAAGGCAGCGCGCCTGTAGCCGTGCTGTGTTTAGGGCATGTCGATAAATTTTACGATGAACCCATGTTGGCACAGGAAAAATGGGCTAAACGCGTTGATATTGATTTGGTGATGGCGGAAAACCGTTGGCCTGATGCATAAATGGCAGGGCGTTTGCTGCATCACCTTTCAGAACAGCTTGAGCTTACCTAGCTTTTAAGCGCGTTGGTGTTTTGAATACGACGCTTTGCCCGCGCCTACGCGGGATTGGGCTATGTCTTGGCCGACTCCTTGGCATACGTTATTATCCCGCCTCCTCGTCGGCCGTGCTTTTTCTGCGAGTCGATATCTTTTCTTTGACACGTCTGGAGATAAGCATGAGCAAGTTGGATCTAAGCCAAAAAGAAGGCATTGTTCACGTGACGGATGCCAACTTTGATGTAGAGGTTTTAAAATCAGACAAGCCGGTTCTTGTTGATTTTTGGGCGGCATGGTGCGGTCCATGCAAAATGATTGCGCCTGTACTAGACGAGCTTGCTAAAGATTTTGCAGGGCGCGTCAAAATCTGCAAAATGGACGTGGATGTCAACACAGACACGCCGGCTAAATTTAGCATTCGTGGTATTCCTACGCTATTAATGTTCAAAAACGGTGCTTTAGAGGGCACTAAAGTTGGCGCGTTGTCAAAGGTGCAGTTACTTGAGTTTATCAGTAGCAGCATATAAAACGCGCATCTTCCGCTTTTGGCGAGACGTAAGCGTGTTGCGTTTGCCGAGCTATTATGTAAATGCGTCGTGCGAACCACTTCTACTCTTTGAGGCAATGCGTTTTTGGAAAATATAAGTACAGGCTCCCTGCTAATTGCCTTGGGATGCCTTTTATTGGTGTCGGCATTTTTTTCCGCAGCAGAAACCGGCATGGTGTCGTTGAATCGTTATCGTTTGCGGCATCTCATTAAAAGCCATCACCGTGGCGCGAAGCTATCCAATAGCCTTCTTGAGCGGCCAGACCGTTTTTTTGGCGTGGTTCTAATTGGCAATACATTTGCCAACAGTGCTGCAGCGGCGCTGACCGCTGTCTTGGGTCTTCGCGTTGGTGGTGATGCTGGTTTTGCTGTTGCGACAGTCGCGATCACCATGATGACACTGATTTTGAGCGAAATTACGCCAAAAACACTGGCTGCGCTGCATCCTGAGCGCATTGCTTTCCCTGCGAGTTACGTACTCGTTCCTCTGTTAAAAGTGTTATCACCGTTGGTGTGGTTTGCCAACATTATGTCGAACGGCCTGCTGCGCCTATTTAGGGTCAGTATACACAACAACAGCAATGACCAACTGACACCGGATGAACTGCGCACTGTGGTGCGCGAATCTGGAAAAATGATTTCGCCGCGCTACCGTGGCATGTTGCTTAATATTCTCGATCTTGGACAGATGACCGTGCAGGACATTATGGTGCCGCGCACGCAGGTCGCTGGAATAGATCTAGACAGGTCTGATCATGAAATATCTCAATTGCTGCAAGAGTGTGATTACACGCGCATACCCGTTTATAAAGGTGAAATAAATAACGTTATTGGTATTTTGCACGTGCGTAAAATTGTCCAGTGGGTGGAGGAAAAAAACCGCAAAGGCGATTTGCGTGAATTTATTATCGCCAATATGCGCGAGCCGTATTTTGTACCAGAAACCACGCCGCTAAATGTGCAGCTTCTGAACTTTCAGAAAGAAAAAAGACGCATCGCGCTGGTCGTGGATGAATATAGTGATGTGCAAGGCGTTGTAGCTTTGGAAGATATTTTGGAAGAAATTGTCGGTGAGTTTACGAGCAATATCAGTGAGGCTGGGAACGATATTCAGCGCTTGGCGGCGGGACGTGTGCAAATCGACTGTAGTGCCAATATTCGCGCCATTAACCGCTATTTGGATTGGGAGCTTCCGGCGCATGGTGGCGCACGTACTCTCAATGGGCTGATTGTGAATCACTTGGGTGCTATTCCAAGCGGCAATGTGTGCTTTAACATAGCCGGACACTATTTTGAAACGCAGGCTGTCGCAGACAATCGTATCCAGAGCGTGATTGTTTTTGATAAAAGCGCGAATAAGACGCAAATAAATTGATCGTCAAGATAAGAAAAAACAACTATACAAGGAAAGGTGTCAGCGTATGACTTGGTTTTTATTATTTGCTCCTATTCTTTTCTGTGCTTGGCGTAGTTATCGCAAAGGGCTTTTTATGGCGATAATTTCGTTGTGCGTACTGGCTGTTGCTTATTGGATCAGTTGGGAATTTGCACCGAAAATCGCCCTTTATGTCACTACAAAAGGCGGTTTGATTGGAATACTGGTGGCAGTGGTGGTGGGCGTGCTCTTGTTTTTCTTATGTACTGATGTTACGCAGCCGCCCTAAATTGCTGAAGTTCTGCATAGGCGGCTCGCGATGCGTTGATGAGTAATTTCCGACAAAGCGCGAAGGGATTGAGCT
>JAYVJM010000107.1:0-5401 GCA_043769275.1 Cellvibrionales bacterium
GCAGACGTTCGAGCAACGCTGGGACGCGGCTCAGCAGCAAGATAGACAAACCGCATCATGAGCAAGTTATGGGGTACGTTAAATAGGGGCAAGGTCATGAGAGCGGTATTGTTGGCATCAATACCGGCTTGATCTCTAACGAGGCTGCCCCTTTTGGCGGCGTGAAACAGTCTGGATTGGGGGCGTGAAGGCTCTAAATACGGTATAGAAGATTATCAGCTTATCAAGTATCTCTGTATTGGTGGCTTGTGAGCTTTAGCGGCTCTGTTTTTCTTTGAGTATGCGATTCGGTCTACGCTTAATGACAGGTAAGTATAGGATTTGACAATGGCAAAAAATGCGAAGATCGATTGGCGAAAACAGCTAACTGCTCAATTGGTAGCCGATATTGAAGCGCAGTGCAGTGCTGAAGAAGCGGTGTCTATCAAACATTTTATTCGGCTGTATTTCACGCAATATCCTACTGAGGATGTGCGCAACTGGAACACGCAAGATGTGTGTGGCTACGTGTTGGGGCTTTGGCGGTTTTTGGCCAGCGCATCAAGTACGCCAAAAATTGCACTGTTTAATGCGTCGATGGAAGACAATGGATGGGTATCGACCCATACAGAGCTGTGGATATTGCAAAAAGATATGGCGTTTTTGCAAAATTCCGTGCGTTTGGCGCTGGATTCCATTGGTATAAGGATTGTCAGCATATACAGCCGCCCCTTATTGGTGGAGCGCAATACAGCGGGGGAGCTGCTTTGTCTGGAAGATTATGTGTCAGACAAGTGCGATACAAACATGAATGTCGAGGCTTTGCTTTGTTTGCAAATAGGTCGACATAGCGCGCCGGAACAGATAAAAGCCGTGCGGTCGGTCGTGCAGTCTGTACTCAAAGATGTAGCCTTGTGTGCAGATGACTATCCAGCCATGCGTACTCGCCTGCAAGAAGCGCGCGCGCAGTTGCAGCCGGTTGCCAAAAAATCACACGGCAAAGAAAGTGAGGAGGCTCAACTCTTTCTTGATTGGTTGCAGGATGGGCATTTTATTTTTATGGGCTATCGCTATGTTTCAGTCGAGAACTGCGAGAAATTATCCACGGATAAAGAGCCTTCGTTGTCTGAAAAAAATACTTGCCGCTTAGGTTTGTTTACGCAGCATGGTTATAAAGCCTTTGCCAATCCGCCACAGCCAAATAGGGGTTTTTGTGAGTTTTTTCAAAGCAATGCCTTGGTGGGGTTTTCAAAATCGCGGCAGCGTTCGCGTATTCATCGCAGCACGTATTATGACTACGTCATCATCAAGGCGCTTAACAACAAGGGTGTTGTTGAAGGTGAGCACTGTTTTATAGGTTTATATACCGCGCAGGCCTACAACCAGTTACCTAATGACATTCCCTTGCTGCGCAAGAAATTTGCTGCTGTTTTTGAACGTACCCATCTTCACATGAGCAGCCATCACGGAAAAGCCATCATGCAGATCATGATTAGTTTTCCGCGTGATGAATGGTTTTTGGCTTCCATTGAGGACTTAACGGCAACAGCGATAGGCGTATTGCAGATACAGGAGCGTCGCAAAGTTCGGCTTTTTGTACAGGGCGATGGCTGTCAGCGCTTTGTGAGTTGTTTGGTTTATGTTCCGCGCGATATTTACAATACCGATTTGTGCAAAAAAATAGAATCCATTTTATGTGAGGAGTTCGGCGCTGATGAAAGCAGTGTCAACACCTATTTTTCAGCATCCGTGTTGGCCTGTGCTTATTTTGTTTTAAAGCTGCGTGCAGATGCGCCGTCTTTTGTGGATGTAGATGCCGTTGAGTTGCGGGTGATTGAAGCCGCCACAGCATGGGAGGATTATTTTTCAGTCGCTGCAATAGAGCATTTTGGTGAAGAAATAGCTAACCGTTTGCTGCCGGAATATGCGGATGCATTTCCATCAGCCTACAAAGAAACTTTTTCGGCACGGCAGGGTGCTTGTGATGTGCAGCATTGCGAGGCGGTTGTTGCGGGTGGCGATATTGCTTTGGCGCTCTATCAGCGCAGGCGGCCTGTCAGCGATACGATGTTTTTCAAAGTGTTTCATGCAGAGACTGCATTGCCCTTGTCGTCTGTGATGCCGTTGCTGGAAAACATGGGCGTGCGCGTCATTGGCGAGCAAATGTACCCCATTAAACGCAAAAATGGCCCAGTGGTTTGGTTACATGATTTTGAATTGCAGGCAGATGCGCTTTCTAATATTGCGCCACACAAATTTCGTGAGAGGTTTCAGGACACCATCGCCGCTGTATGGAGAAAACAGGCCGAGAGCGACCGTTTTAATACCTTGGTGCTATTAGCGGATATCCCTTGGCGCGATGTCGTTATGCTGCGTGCGCTTGCGCGTTATATGAAGCAGATCGGCATGGTGCTTAGTTTGGATTACATCGCCGAAACACTGTCGCGTTATCCCGCCGCCACAGTATTGCTGGTGGATTATTTCCACACCTTGTTTGATCCGGATTTGGCGCTGGATGATGCCGCGCGCAGTGATGCTTGTCAGTCGATACAAGCGCAAACAAAAGTGCTGATTGATACGGTCGACAATTTTAATGAAGACCATATTTTGCGCAGTTATGTCGAGTTGATAGAGGCTTTGCTGCGCACCAATTTTTATCAGGTAGATGCGGCTGGAAATCTCAAGCTTCACGTCTCATTTAAATTCGCACCAGAAAAAATTTCAGCTCTACCTAAACCATGCCCTTACTTCGAAATTTTTGTGTATGCGCCTCGTATAGAAGGTGTGCATTTACGGTTTGGCACAGTGGCACGTGGTGGATTACGGTGGTCAGACAGGCTGGAAGACTTTCGCAAAGAAGTCTTGGGTTTGGTGAAAGCGCAACAGGTTAAAAATTCGGTCATTGTCCCCGTCGGGGCCAAAGGCTGCTTTGTGTTGCGGCATGCGCAAGAGTTCAGCGACAGAGAATCTTTGATGGAAGAGGGGCGTGCTTGTTACCGTACCTTTATTCGCGGGATGTTGGATTTAACCGATAACCGCGTTAAAGGCCATGTCGTACCTCCTGTGCGCGTTTTACGCCGAGACGGTGATGACCCATATTTAGTGGTGGCGGCCGATAAAGGCACTGCAACATTTTCTGATATAGCCAATGCTATTGCTGAGGAATACGGCTTCTGGCTTGGAGATGCTTTTGCTTCCGGAGGCAGTGTTGGTTATGACCACAAGAAAATGGGCATCACTGCGAAGGGAGCTTGGATTGCTGTGCAGCGGCATTTTCGTGAGCGCGGCATAGACGTTCAGCAGCAAAGTTTCAGCTGTATCGGCATTGGTGATATGAGTGGCGATGTGTTTGGTAATGGCTTGCTTCTCTCTAAACACACTTGTCTGCTGGCGGCTTTCGATCATCGCCATATTTTTATTGATCCAGCGCCTGATGCAGAAAAAAGTTTTGTTGAGCGCGAGCGCTTATTCGCCTTGCCGCGCTCGTCGTGGGCAGACTACAGCGAAAAACTGATTAGCAAAGGCGGCGGCATATTTTCACGTACAGCAAAATTAATTTCTATCAGCCCTGAAATAAAAGCAGCGTTTGATGTTAGTGAAGATAAATTAACCCCCAATGAGCTGATTACGCGACTATTGCGCGCACGTGTCGATTTATTATGGAACGGCGGAATTGGTGTTTACGTTAAATCCACCGAGGAAACGGATGCGGATGTTGGCGATAAATCCAACGACGGCATTCGCATCAATGGCAGTGATTTGCGCTGCCTTGTTGTGGGTGAAGGTGGCAATCTTGGTATGACGCAGCGCGGGCGCATTGAGTATTGCTTGAATGGTGGAGCTTGCAATACCGACTTTATTGATAACGCCGGCGGTGTTGACTGCTCAGATCATGAGGTTAATTTAAAAATTTTGTTTCGTGACATTGCAGAGGCCGGTGACATCACCCAAAAACAGCGCAACCAGATGCTGCTTGGTATGACGGATGAGGTTTCCGCACTGGTGTTAATGAATAATTACCGGCAGGTGCAGGCGATTAGCTTGGCAGAGCAGCAATCTCTGCGGCGTAGCAACGAATATTTGCGTTATATAGCGGCACTGGAGCACGAAGGGCGCTTGAATCGGCAATTGGAAAACTTGCCTGCCGATGATGTTTTGTTGGCGCGCAAACAGGCCGGCGTAGGCTTGACGCGACCAGAGCTCTCCATGCTGATTTCTTATGCAAAAATGCAACTAAAAGAAGAGTTGGCGGCGTCTTCTGTTGCGGAAGATGCCTATATGGCAAAAACAGCCGAGACAGCATTTCCGCAGGCCATGATGGAGAAATACGGCGACAAAGTTCCCTCTCTGCATTTGTACAAACAGATAGTGGCCACACAATTGGCCGGTGATATCGTTAACCACATGGGTTTTAGCTTTGCCTATCGCTTGCGTGTGTCGACCAATGCGGAATACGGCGATATTGCAAGCGCTTATGTAACTGCGCGCGACAGCTTCGCGCTTCCGTTGTATTGGCGACAGATTGAGGCGCTTGACGGCAAAGTCGATGCGCAACTGCAACTACAAATGATGGCAGCTTTAATGCACACCATACGGCGCGCCACACGCTGGTTTTTACGCAATCGTCATGGCCTACTTGACGTGGTGAGCAACGTAGAAAATTGCTCGGTGAAGCTGGCAGTGTTGGCCGCTAACATGAGCCATCTTATCGGCGATGAGAGCTGGGATGTCAGCGTGAACCATTATGTGCAGCGAGGCATTCCGCACAAGCTAGCGGTTTATTGCGCCTCTGCTACCCCGCTGTATTACGGCTTGGGTATTATCGAGGTTGCTAAAACAACCGATTGCGATGTGGTGCGTGTGGCCGGTATTTATTTTGAACTGGGTCGAGTTTTACATCTGTCAACGTTCCTTTCACAACTGAACAGTTTGCGAGTAGACAGCCACTGGCAAGCCTTGGCGCGTGAAGCTTTTTTTGACGACGTGGAGTATCAACAGCGCAGCTTGACCGTGTTGATTGTGCGTGGTTTTAGCAAGGTAGAAACGGCACAGGCAGCTGTTCACGAATGGCTTGAACAATTTCGTCATCTACTACTTCATTGGGAAATGATTCTCGCGGGAGTGGGCAGCGCAGTGGTGAGTGATTACGCCATTTATTCAGTCGCTTTACGTGAATTGAGTGACATGGTGCGGCAGGCTTCTGATGCGGCGGCGTAGTCATCAGGTCGTTTTTTCAGCTTGCACACAAAATCTGCAACACCTGTTTATCGTCATCTAACAAATCTGCCAGTGTATAGCCTTGCAGCGTTGTCAAAAACGCCTGCATGACCTTGCCCCTATTTAACGTACCCCATAACTTGCTCATGATGCGGTTTGTCTATCTTGCTGCTGAGCCGCGTCCCAGCGTTGCTCGAACGTCTGC
>JAYVJM010000108.1:0-12204 GCA_043769275.1 Cellvibrionales bacterium
CCACAACCCCACCGCCTCAGCAATAGTAACAACACACCAAACGCTGTAGCTAGATTAGGCGTGTTCATAATTCAGACGATAAAGTTGGCAGTTGCCTGATGGTTTGGTGTCCAGAATTGACAGCACATGTCACTGCATTTGAAACGGGCCGTCACGGTCGACGTTAGGCGGCTTCACGCGATCAACAATCATCTGCAATAGCGGTGTCATGTCTTCCGCCATTGCATCAGGCTCAGGGCCGGCGATGCCGTTCGGCGGCGTCACAGGATGTGCAATCGGCGGTACTAGTTCAGATCACACACAATAACGCCTTGCTGGGCGGCCTTGCCATTGGCAGCTTCAGTGCAGATCGTTATCGCAATACGATTGGCACACTGTTTTTGACGTATATCGGAGAGGCACTAAACCGCATTATTCCGCAGTTTATGCGCGGCTGATTGGTATTTTTGGCAGACTAAATACCATCCTCGGCGACGGTTCTATCAATTTGCAGCAGTTCTATCGGCGCGCCGTTATCTTCAATAAACGCCACGATAACACCCGCGCTTGGGTTATTTGGAGCGATAATCACCTTTTTGCCTTTAATCGCCTCTTGTATGTCGTCCACTTCAAACGCTACATGCGCGACGGTTTTTACCAAGTCTGGATAAGGCGCATCGTGTTCATAACGCGTCCATTCCACACCATAAGGATTTTTCCCATAGCCGCTGACGTACATTTTCAAATGCGGCAGATGGATTTCATCTTTTAGTTTTTCTTGGGTGGGAATGCCGAGGTGGTGGTATTTCATGGCCTGTCTCCGCACGATGAGGGCGCGGAAAGCTTATTCGCTATTCATACTGAACGCCATATTATTTTGTATTTTCTGGGCAGCTTGTTCCTTTGGTGTTTCTTTGAATATCCACCCGCTGCTGTTTTTATTAGCCGCCACGTATGTGGCTTGGCCAATCAAGCCTAAAATAATACCCGATTCAACATAAGCCTCGTTTACCAAAACCTCTATGTAGTATTCGTTTCCACTAGCAATGTCTTTTTCTATCGTATGCGTGCCTGGTGTCCCTTTGTTGTCGGCGGTGATAGTAATGTGTCGTCCGGCTTTTACGTCTATAAAAAAATACGCGTTATTTCCACACTCGCCAACCTTATTGTTATTGATATGTATGGCGGCATCAGCACCGCGACTCATAAATCTAGAATCTCTATAGAAGAACAGGCGGGCATTATCCTTGCCAGCGGACGGAACCATTGGTTGGTACTACTTATATTTTGACCCTGATGCTGCACACCCCATTAGAAGTATTACAAATAACAGCAATGGAATAATTTTTTTCATTTTGATGCCCCCTATTTATTTTTTTGTTTTTCGGAAAATTCTTTGTCCCTGACACCCAATTATTACAAGGCATAAATTATCACAAGGCGTAAATTATCACAAGGCATAAAGCCGCGTGCATCATGGCGACTGCACGGGCTTTTTAACATCCGACAAACCGCTTATTTTGGTGCGCGTTTACGCTCATTTTCTGTGAGCATTTTTTTCCGCACACGAATAAAGTGTGGCGTAACTTCTACCAGCTCATCGTCTTCAATAAACTCCAGCGCCTGTTCTAACGAATGGCGAATCGGCGGGCTGAGTACGATGTTTTCGTCGGTACCGGCGGCGCGAATATTCGTCAACTGCTTGGCTTTGGTGGGGTTAACCACCATGTCATTACCGCGTGAGTGCAGGCCGATAATCTGCCCTTCGTAGACCTCTACCGCGTGGTCGATAAAGAGCCTTCCGCGCTCTTGGATGTTAAACAACGAGTAGCCCAACGCTTTGCCGGTACACATAGAAACCAGTACGCCGTTGGCGCGCTTGGCCAGTTCGCCCGCTTTGGCGGGGCCATAGTGGTCAAACACCGAGGTCATGATGCCGGAACCGGATGTCATTGTGAGAAAGGCGTTGCGGAAGCCAATCAACCCACGAGAAGGGGACAAATAATCCAGTCGCACACGGCCTTTGCCGTCCATTTCCATGTTTTTCAGTTCCGCTTTACGGCGACCCATTTCCTCCATTACCGAACCTTGGTGCTGCTCTTCAACGTCGATTACCACCTGCTCGAAAGGCTCGTGCAGCACGCCGTCAATTTCTTTAGTAATAACAACCGGACGCGATACGCCCATCTCAAAACCTTCGCGGCGCATGTTTTCGATCAGCACCGACAAGTGCAACTCACCACGACCCGACACATTAAAGCGGTCTGGCGTATCGCCAGGCACCACACGCAGCGCCACATTGTGCAGCAGTTCACGCTCAAGCCGTTCTTTGATATTACGACTGGTGACGAATTTGCCGTCTTTGCCCACGAAAGGCGAATCGTTGACTTGGAATGTCATGCCGACGGTTGGTTCATCGACAATCAAAGGCGGCAGTGCTTCAGGCGCGTCTGGATGGCACACGGTGTCGGAAATATTCAAGCCGGCAATGCCGGAGATGCAGATAATATCGCCTGCAAAGGCTTCGGGCACTTCCACGCGCTCCAGCCCCAAATGCCCCATCACCTGCAAAATACGCCCCGTTTTTATCGAGCCATCAACACCGACAATTTTCACTTGGCTGTTGGTTTTCACCGAGCCGCGTGAGATGCGGCCAATGCCGATAATGCCCACGTAGCTGTTGTAATCCAGCGCGGAAATCTGCATTTGAAACGGGCCGTCACGGTCGACGTTAGGCGGCTTCACGCGATCAACAATCATCTGCAATAGCGGAGTCATGTCTTCAGCCATTGCATCAGGTTCGGGGCCGGCGATGCCGTTCAATGCCGAGGCATACATAATGGGGAAGTCTAACTGCTCGTCGGTTGCGCCCAATTTATCAAACAAATCAAAAACTTGATCCAACGCCCAATGCGGACGTGCGCCGTTACGGTCAACCTTGTTAATTACCACGATCGGATTCAAGCCGTTTTCAAAGGCTTTTTTGGTCACAAAACGGGTTTGCGGCATAGGGCCGTCCACTGCGTCAACCAGCAACAGAACGGAATCGACCATCGACAAAACGCGCTCCACTTCACCACCAAAATCGGCGTGGCCGGGGGTATCGACGATGTTGATGTGGTAGCCATTCCATTCAATGGCGGTGTTTTTGGCCAGAATAGTGATGCCGCGTTCTTTTTCCTGATCATTGCTGTCCATGATGCGCTCTACGTCCTGCGCACGGCGATCCAGCGTGCCAGACTGACGCAGCAGCTTGTCAACCAGCGTGGTTTTGCCGTGGTCGACATGGGCAATAATGGCGATATTGCGCAGCTTTTTAACTGAATTATTGGTAGGCATAAGTAAGAGGAACCAAAGAGGTGGGAGTGGACGAAAGGCGGACATTATACGGATGCGAGGCAGGCGCGTCTTCCTACAGACTTTTCCAGCCACATCAGGCTTGTATCTGGATTGGAAAACAAGGCTGCCAGTGGCTTGCACTTGTTACCTGACACAAAACAGCAAAAAAACGGTAACAACAGTGGGTATATCGGTAACAGATCAAGGCGAGCACAGGTAACGCACTTCAGCCACAAAAAACCAACCACCTGATTTACATCACAAAAAAACAAATGGCACAGGCATTGCTAATACTTAATTGTGAAACAAGAATAACAACAAAGCCAAATAAGAATAACAACAAGAATAACGATAAAGAATAAAAAAACATACAAATTAACGTAAGAAAGGCAAGAAGAGTCAGGAAGGAAAGAAAGGGGTGAGCCAATAACAACAATTAAAATAACGAGATCGGCGAACAAAAATAAACAAGAAGAAAAGAAGAAGTAAGAACGAATAATAAGAAAAATAGAGCAAGACACGTCGAAGACAGGCCGCAAGGCCAATACGCAAAAAGCCAGAGTGGTTATTCAGCTCTGGCTTTTTGCTGTCAGGCCGACAAAAAACGGCGCAGCATGAACGGAAAATCACCTATTGGGTGAAAACCCGTTCGCCCCTGAGTAGCGCGCACTTCGGGCGTATCGAAGGGCTTGCATCGCTCAACTGCTTTTTTAGGATAAATCGCGGCTAGATAAAGGGGTTGTTTTTTGCCGCACGTTGCATGCAATCCGCCAGAATGGTTTTGCGCTCGGCATCACCGGCTTGCGACCAACATGTAATTTCTGCCGCTGTGCGCAAACAACCCACACACACGTCATTTGCATCCAATGCACAAATAGAAATACAAGGCGAGCCAACAGCCTGTGTTACCGCACCTTTTTCTTTGCTAATGCTAATCATTTCGCAGGCATCCAATCTTGCGGAACGGCCGTTCCATGCGTGGCTTGTGCCAGTGCCTCAATGCCGGTGCTGATGTCTCTGTCCAAAACGCGGTTCATAAAATTCACCAAAATAATCGCCGTGACTCCCCAAATGTGATGCCCTTGCCAATCCCAGCACGGCACGGCAATTTGGTGCCCGTTCACCGTGCCACAATCGGTACGCAAACGCTGATCGCGCAGAAAAAAATCCAGCGGGACGCGGAAGATGCAGTCAATTTCAGCCGGATTAGCCGCCAGCAACACCACAGCCGGCACGATGCCAACGACCGGTGTTACCTTGATGCCAAAGCGCGTCACCATGGAATCCAGCGCGCCTAGCACTTCCACCGCCGATGGGTTTAAATCAATTTCTTCGCGGCTCTCACGCAATGCTGTGGCGAACAAAGAATCATCCTGCCGATCAATCATGCCGCCCGGCAAAGCCACTTCACCGCTATGGCGCGACAGTGTTTGCGCGCGTTTGGTTAAAATAATGTGCGGTTCGGCTTCATCCGTTAAAGCCAAAAGCACTGCCGCTTCCTGCCCCATATGGCCAAGCGCCCAATGGTCAATAGGGTTTAGGTTAGGTAGGCGCTGGCGTAATTGTTTTATCATCTGCGCGTCTCTGTAAATTATCGGATAGTGCAACACATTTCCCACAGACTGGCGAGAGCCCGTGTTGTTTAATGCGACGTAAAACAGGGCAAAACCTGTGTTTCCGGCTTCGAATACAGCGATAATGCCGCCGCCGAATACCCCGCACCAAGATAAAGAATAGCCACGCAAGTGCTTGTCGTGAGCCTGTCGAGGTACGGATACGAACCCAAAAACATACCTGCGGAGAATACCTATGCAACAGTACCGTTATGACGACATTGAGGGTTTACAGAAAATAGTGGCCGCTCACCCGGGCGAGTGGTCCAACGCCGTGGAAATTACACAGGCGATGGTTAATCAATTTGCCGAACTAACCGGCGACGATTACTGGCTGCACACAGACCCCGAACGCTGCAAAAAAGAAAGCCCCTTTGGCGCCCCCATCGCGCACGGTTTTTTGACGCTGGTTTTACTGCCAAAAATGCAAACAGCTTCAACGTGGGAAGTAACCGGCTACAACCACATGATGAACTACGGCTCGAACAAACTGCGTTTTACGGGTGCCGTGCCAGTGGGCGGCAAAATCCATTCTCGCTCGCATGTGGTGTCTGTCACCAAAACACCCAAAGGCCAAACCTGTGTGACAATGGAGCAGCATATTCATGTCGTCGGGCAAGAAAAACCGGCTGTGATCTACGAATTGATGTTTATGTACATGTAGTACCATGTAGCACCGTCCGGCGTTCGCATCGGCGTTGACCCACGGTAGCACCAGCACTATCTATACTCTTGCATAGCGATCTGTCAGTTTTCCTACGGGTGAGTCGCACATGTTTGATGTCATGAATGTTGTGGATGGCCATATCCTGATTGTGGATGACGATGCCATCACTCTTCGCGTGGTGGAGGCCATCCTCCAACAGGATGGTTACCGCCATATTGACCAGTGTTCCATCGCCTTTAATGTGCGCGAACTTCACCGGCAACAGCGCTATGACGCAATATTGCTCGACATCCACATGCCCGGCATTGGCGGCTTCGGGGTGATGCAGCAACTGCAAGAAGATGCCCCGCACGACTACCTGCCCATTCTGGTATTAACCTCCGATTCTTCACAGGCTTTGCGTTTGAAGGCATTAGCCAGTGGCGCGCAAGACTTCATCACCAAACCCTTTGATAAAGCCGAAGTAAAACTGCGCGTACGCAATGTGGTGCACGCCAACATGCTGCATAAACAACTACAGCAACACAACGCGACACTCGAACAAAAAGTACGCGAACGCACGCTACAACTTAAGCACTCGGAATTAAAATTGGTCGAATGTTTGGGACGCGCCGCCGAGTACCGCGATAACGAAACCGGCCAGCATGTACTGCGCATGAGCCATATGTCGGCAAAATTGGGCGAGGCACTGGGCTTATCGCCACAAGACTGTGAAACGCTCCTCTACGCCAGCCCTTTACACGATGTGGGCAAAATTGGCATACCCGACACGATACTGCTGAATCCGGAGAGCCTAAACGCGCAAGATTGGAGCCTTATGCAACAACATGCCGAAATTGGCGGCAGGTTGCTGTCTGGCATGAACAGTGAACTGCTGGATACGGCGGCCATAATTGCCCGCACACACCATGAACACTGGGATGGATCGGGTTACCCGAACGGCTTACGCGGCAAAGAAATTTCGCTATTCACGCGCATTGTGAGCGTGTGTGATGTGTTTGATTCGCTGCGGTCGGAAAGGCCGTATAAAAAAGCGTGGCCAATGACGCAAGTTTTGCAGCACATTCACGCAGGCAGTGGCAGCTTGTTTGACCCAGACATTGTGGCCTGCTTTAAGGCCATTCTTCCGCAATTATTGGACATTCGCGCCCGTTATCCAGACGACGATACGGCGACGTAAAAAAGCCCCTCCCCACCTTGCTACGAACAGTAAAAGCCCCTCTCCCCTTGCGGGAGAGGGCTTGGAGAGAGGGGACTAATGTAAAAAAACCGTTCATGGTGAGCTTGCCGAATCATCACCGCCCTTTGACAGGCTCAGGGCGAACGGGGGATTAAAAAGCGTTTTAGCTTATTTCTTTATAGGATCGTGCCGGTTACACAAGCAACCAGCACGATTGGTAAGCCCTTAGGTTTTAGGGAACAAAACGCAGGGGTAGGACGGCAGTTTTGGGGAATGCCACTGCGGTCAGCAAAAAGTCTGTAATGGTGCCGTGTAGCAGGATGCTTTCATTGTTGCATGAGCGGCCACCGTTATCACTGTACGACAGAAAAGTTGTGTTCTGCACCACTACAGCCGTTGGCTTCACCAGCTTGACTACACCGCCGTCTTGCATAATGCGTGGCTCCAGCAAAGCTGCCGTTGCTTCAAAAACCGGCGTACCTTGACAAACCTTGTTCTGACCAGGACCAGTACCTGCGCTCGTGTAATACATTCTTGGATAGTCAAATATAGTAACCTCACCGAACTTGCCGCTTGAAGATTCACCATAAAATTGAGCTGTCGCACCCAGAGCGGGCACATAAACCGTCAGATAGCCAATTTTGTTACCCAAAAGGAAACCGTTGGCATCGTATACGTTGATGCCTGTGCCATTGGTGCCAGCAGGTCCAGCAGGTCCTTGTGGGCCAGCAATACCAGCTTCGCCTTGTGGGCCAGCAACACCTGTTTCGCCTTGTGGGCCAGCAACACCGGCTTCGCCTTGTGGGCCTTGTGGGCCAGCAACACCGGCTTCGCCTTGTGGGCCAGCAACACCTGCTATGCCCTGAATGCCCTGCTCACCGGTATCACCTTTAGCGCCAGCAACACCGGCTATGCCCTGAATGCCCTGCTCACCGGCATCACCTTTGACACCAGCAACACCGGCTTCGCCTTTAGCGCCCGTGTCACCTTTAGCGCCTTGTTGTCCCAAAGAGTTCAGTGTGAGGGTGTTTTCTGTTTTGCTGTTGCATGTAGCGGGCTTGTTTTTGATGAAAGGAAGAAAACGTGTTGCGCCTGTTTTCTTATTTTGACAGACGGTAACCGTCGTATCAGCAGCAAAAGCAGAACTGACAGACACGCTAGCCAGTGTGATGCCGACGAAGGCAACAGCAAGGGACAAATGATTTTTTTTCACTGAAATAATCCTTTTGTGTTAGTTGGCGTTACTCCTTGCGACAAGCAAGTCGTTTTTTATTCGAAAAAATATGATCCTTTTTCAAGGCGCGACCATAAGGAGTTAACGCAAGCTTGTCAACATAAATATGCAGATTTTTGCACTATTTCTTCGCGGCAATTCTGACGAATGGCGGCTTATGGCTCGACTAGATCACCAAAAACGGAAAGCACTCACCACGAACGGGCGGTATTCTCCAACTGCTGCGCACCGCGAAACGCCGCTTTTCGCATCATGCAATTTTTTAAATCGCAAATACGGCATGGCTCGATCTCGGGTGCTTTTTTGCCGCCCAGATTCAAACCCACCATGCCGAGCAGCGATTTGTACGGGTGCATCATAATGCCGTCGCTCATGGTGACTGGCAGCTCACCCAACCCCTCAAAAAAACGAAATAAAATGGCCTGGTCGCCAAAATGCCAGCCCGTGTAACCTGGCCCCACGCGCAAGGTGGTGCCATAACCACGCGCTTGCGCTTCTTGGGCTACGCAATCATTAAGCGCTTTCATTAAATCCACCACCATCGCCGAACCAATGGCGTGCATGGCCAGTGCTTTTCCCTGTTTGCCGTCTGCCATTAAGCGTCGTGATTCGTCGGTGACGGCCTGCCCTGCGCTCGCCAGCATCATCACGACCGACTCCGCTTGTCGCAAAATCTTCGGCAGTTGCTCGCTACGCAGCACCACTTGCTCGATGCCACGCTTGAGAAAAACCTGGTCGTTTTCAACGCCGCACAATGGCACTTCAATACTGGCTGCCCACGGCTGCGCAAATTCCATCGCACGCGCCATTTGCTCTTCGGCAATTTTGACAATAACGGGGCGCGCTTTGCCGGTGTCGTTGTAGCCCATGAAGTTGAGCACGCTTTCTAACTGTAAATCGTATTGAAAGTTAGCCAGTTGATTCACGAGAGCCATCACACATACCTCACGTTTTAGTGGTTGTTTTCGCTGGCAACAAACCCAGTTCGCCGAGCAAATACGGCACGTTTTCGCTCCATGCAAGGGGATAAATATGAAAGCCTGCTATCGGGTAGCGCGCTTTGAGCGTGCGCATGGTTTCCAGCGATAAAAGCAAACCCTCTTCACGCTGATCTTTGGCTTCGCGGATGCGCTTTTCCACCGCAGGCGGTACCCAAATTCCCGGCACGTGCTGCATCATAAACGCTAAACCTTTAAGCGAGCGTGGCGGCAGAATGCCAGGCAAAATGGCGACTTTTTTTGTCACGCCTGCGGCTTCCATCGCCCGCCACCATTTGTCGAATAGATCAAGATCAAACACCGGCTGCGTTTGCAAAAAATCCACACCGGCAGCGGCTTTTTTGCTCGCCACGCGTGCCAAATGTTCGGGTTTGTTGCCCACGGGGTTCGCCGCGCCGCCAATGCACCACTGCATTTTGAATGGCTCTTCTTTGGCGCTGTCGGCAATGGCGCCGCCTGCGTAAGATTTTCCCAGTCGGCGTAACTGGTTCACCATCATGATGGCGTTGGTCGAATCCATGTCATACACAGGTTTTGACATGGGGTGATCGCCAAACGTCACGTAATCGCCCGTCAAACACAGAATATTGCGAATGCCGTGCGCGTAGGCTGAGAGCAAATCGCCCTGCATGCCGAGCTTGGATCGGTCACGACAGGTCATCTGCATAACCGGTTCCAAGCCTTGCTGTTTGACGTAAATCGCTGTGCCAATCGACGACATACGCAAAGTGGCCGAGGGCATATCGAGCACGTTGATGGCATCCACGCCCCGCCTGAAATGGGCAAGATGTTTATCCAAGCGCGACAGTTCCGGCACTTTGGGCGGCGACAATTCCGCCGTCACGACAAACTCACCCGCTTTAATTTTTTTATATAAGTTGCTGGTGTTGTTCATAGGTTTTTTATCTTGTTTTGTCGGTTTTATTTTTAGTGCGTTTTTATCCAACGCGTGCAATTACATCAAGCTCGGCATCTGGCCGTGGATGGGGTGACAAAATGCCGCCGTGTGCGTCGGTTTTTTTCTCAAAAATGCTGGCGACGGCAGATGTACCCACCAGCGACCAATCTACCGCCGGTTGGATTTTCACCACTTTGTGCGACATATCAAACAGTTGCAGGGCGGCGGTATCGGCGCGCTCCTGAATTTGCGTCCACACACAAGGTTTGTCGGAGAATACTTCGCAGCGACCAAACATGGAGCCGCCGCAGGGGCCATTGCGCATCTGTTTTGGGCAGCTTTGCGGACACACAAAGGAGGTAGAGCGCAGCACACATTGGCCGCAGGAGTGGCAGCCAAATACGCGCTTTTTAAACCATTCTTCGACGGAAAATAGCAGCCGATAAAGTTTGCCTTTCGTCCATACACGGTTGTACATAGCGCACCAAACTTACTCAAATGAAAGCAACTTACTTGCGAGTAAGTTTAGGGAAAGCGGCGACTGTGTCAAGCCAGATGTGTTGCTGTTTTCTCAAATAACAAATCCCACACCCCATGCCCTAGCCGTTGACCGCGTGCTTCAAATTTAGTTTGCGGGCGATAGTCTGGCCTATCGCTGTAGCCCCCTACACCCGCACAGTTACGTAACTGCGCGTGCAAACTCACACACGATTGCATGTGTTCTGCATAGGCTTGCCAGTCGGTGGCGAGGTGAAATACGCCGCCGATACGCAATTTCTGCACGATGATGTCGACAAACGGCGGCTGCACGATGCGGCGTTTACGGTGGCGCGTTTTATGCCACGGGTCTGGGAAGTACAGTTGCACGCGGGAAAGGCTGCCGTCGCTAATGCAGTCCGTTAATACATCCACCGCATCGGCACAAAATACGCGCAAATTGTTAAGCTCGCGTTTGCTGGCTTCGTTGACCAAACGGCCAACTCCTGGCGGGTGAACCTCGATGCCCACAAAATTTTTCTCTGGAAAATGTTCCGCCATGTAGAGCAAAGAGTCGCCCATGCCAAAGCCAATTTCGAGCACAAGCTCTGCCTGCGGATGGATAAATGCGCCCGTCAACGCGGCGTGGCCTGCATACAAATCCAAGCCATAAAACGGCCATTGATCCGCCAATGCGGTTTTTTGTGCTTCCGTAATGCGTCCACTGCGAATGACATAAGAGCGTATATCTTTGCGTTTGAATTGTGGCTGGAGCGCGAGCATGGGTTTCTCTAACTGTGTATCAAGCCCGCAATGGGCGATGAGGCGCTGGCGTATAGCTTGCGCGGCATACGTCCTGCCAGAAAGGCTTCGCGTCCGGCTTGCACCGCTTTTTTCATGGCTGAAGCCATCAATACCGGATTTTGCGCATGGGCGATGGCGCTGTTCATCAGCACGCCATCGCAGCCCAGCTCCATCACGATGGCGGCATCGGAGGCGGTACCAATGCCCGCATCCACAATCACCGGCACCTTCGCGTTTTCCAGAATCAACATCAGGTTATAGGGGTTGCGAATCCCTAAGCCGGAACCAATCGGTGCCGCCAGCGGCATCACCGCTACACAGCCAATTTCCTCCAGCCGTTTGGCGATCAGCGGATCATCGCTGGTGTAAACCATGACATCAAAGCCGTCGCGCACGAGCTGTTCAGCCGCGATGAGGGTTTCGGTGACATTGGGGAACAGCGTTTTTTCATCGCCTAATACTTCCAGTTTGACGAGCTTTTGGCCGTCGAGAAGCTCCCGCGCCAACTGGCAGGTACGCACTGCTTCTTTTGCTGTGTAGCAGAAGGCGGTATTGGGCAGAATCGTGTATTGCGAGGGCGACACCACATCCAGCAAGTTAGGCTCGCCTGGGTTTTGGCCGATGTTGGTGCGGCGCAGAGCAACGGTAATGATTTCGCTGCCTGAAGCGGCGGTCGCAGCGGCGGTTTCCGTGAGGTCTTTGTATTTTCCGCTGCCAACAATCAAACGAGAGCGGTAGGTTTTGCCGGCGATAATGAGGGGTTTATCAGCGAAAACAGGGGTTGTTACAGCAGTTGTAGGCATGAATTGAATTCTTCGGCAGGTTATGGCGCGGGCTGTGCATTGTAAGCCACATTCTCGCATCTGATTAGTGGGATACTTCCGCAATCCGTTCGCTCTGCGCTTGTCGAAGCGCGCTATAGCTAATCGCACAAACAACAAGACATGAATACACTAATCAGATGAGCTACAGTCAAGACCTTAAAAAACGCGTGTTGTTGCATATCAAAAAGGGT